>NZ_QHLJ01000001.1 GCF_006864365.1 Campylobacter sp. MIT 99-7217 | reverse complement strand
GCCTCCAAATTTAGCCTTTGCTTCTTCTAAGGCTTCTTTTGCCTCAGCACTAAAGCTTTCATCGATGATACTTTCAGCTGCTCTTATGTTTTGAGTAGGGAGGGTTTTAACAATGCCAGCCACTGAGTAATCAGCCAAAGCCTTGCTCTTTTTCAAAGCGTTCGCATTGTGGAATGGAGGTAGTTTTAGCAAATGGCGAAATTTTACGCACCGCTATGGGAGCATTGCCAGGAGCTAAAACCTTTGCAGAAAACAAATACGGCTATGGTCCTTATATCGATGGACTTTTTTCGCAGTCAAATTTTGGCATAGTAACTAAAATGGGCTTTTGGATGATGCCAAAGCCTGAGCATTATTTGCTTTTGTCCTTGACGATGAAAAGAAGAGAAGATCTTATCCCTGCTGTAAGTATTTTAAACTACTTAGAAGATAGCTTTATCGTTGGCTGGCCACTTTATAGAAGTCCTTTAAATCCACCTCATGGCAAGGCGATGAACAGCGAGCTTGAGGGTTATCTTACCTCAAAACGCGGTTTTCCTGATCTTGATAAAATTCAAAACTACGCCCTAAAAAACAATATCCCTTATTGGCAAATAGATATTCCTATATATGGTTGTAAGGAAGTTTGCCATGCAAATATGAACTATATCAAGGAAAGATTTAAGATTATAAAGGGTGCTGAGATTAAAATCGTGCAAGAATTTAGCCTACCTATGAATTTGGAGCAAAAAAAGCAGCTTAAACACAAAGTTAGCCTTGGTATCCCAAATATGGAAATCTTTTGGCTTAGCACAAGAGGCGAGACAAGAGAGCCAAGCGATGGGCATGTGTGGTTTTCGCCTATTATCCCACGCGATGGCAAGGAGCTTTTGAAGTGTCAAGATGTTTATATCGAGGTTTTTCATGATCTGGGTATGAAATCCCCTATCACGCCATTTGCTCACCCAAGAAGCTGGATGTATCGTGCCTTTTGCTTTATGCTTGCTTTTAACAATTCTCGCACCGATACAGAATATAACCTAAAGCTTAGAAAGGCTTACAGAGAAATGGTGCGTGTGGCGGCTAAAAATGGCTGGGGCGATTACAGAGCAGCGCCAACCTTTCAAGATGATGTTATGGCGGCTTATTCTTATAACAATCACGCTTTACGTCGCTTTAACGAACAGCTTAAAGACTGCATTGATCCTAATGGAATTTTAGCACCAGGAAGAGGCGGAATTTATCCAAAAAATGCAAGAGATCAAAGATTTGCAAATGCTAAACTCGACGAACTTGCTCTTAAAGGAGGCAAAAAATGAAAAAACTGATCAAACTAAGCCTTTTTCTTTGTATAGGTGCAAATTTGCTTTACTCAGCGGATAAAGAGTGGCTTCCTAAGGGAAGTAGCATTGATACTTACGAGTATAATTCTAATCAATCACGCTCGCCAGCAGCTTTTTCTAGCATAAATTCCAACTCTTTAAGCTCGAAAGAGAAAAAGGGACAAAAAATTTATTCTAAATGGTGTTTGCCTTGTCATGGTGAGGGAATGCCTGCGACAAATGCCTTGCAAGTTGCTTATGAGGGGGCTTTGCCTGCCTTGCTTGAGGCTAGAGAGGATTTAAGTCCTGAATTTGTGGAAACTTTTGTGCGTGCTGGAAAGCACTCCATGCCATTTTTCCGCAAAACTGAAATCAGTGATGAGGAGCTAAAGCTTTTAGGCGAGTATTTGCAAAATGCTCACAAATATCTTAAAAAAAGATAAAAGCATTAAATTTGTAATCTTTTTTATAGATTCTTAGATCTTTATAATAAACATTAAAACAATGAGGAAACTCCTTGTTTTAATGTTTTACATTTAAAAATGTTAGGCAATTTTAGCACAAAAAGCTCTATCAAAACCTTGATAATCTTTGTAAAATTTAGCCTCAAAGCCATTTTTAACTAAAATTTCATGCAAAATTTCTTTTTGATCAAAACCAAATTCGCAAGCTAGGCATTTGGCTTTTTTGGCTTTTGCAAAAAGAATGATTTTTTCAAGTATTTCATGCCCTTTAATGCCTCCAAACAAAGCTTTTTTTGGCTCTTTTAAAACCCATTGATCAAGAGGATAATTTTTTGCTATATAAGGAGGATTTGAAAAAATGAGATCAAAATCATCTTGCATATCCTTAAAATCACAAAGTCTAAAATCAATCAAATCCTCTACTTTATGTAATCTTGCGTTTTTTATAGCTAAATTTAAAGCCTTTTTACTGACATCGCAAGCTGTGATCTTTTTTTGAGTAAGCTTAGCAAGAACTATGCTTAAAATTCCGCTTCCAAAGCCTATTTCTAAAATTTTTTTATAAGGATTATTAACAAGTTCCTTACGCACAAGCTCAAGTAAAATTTCACTATCAAAACGAGGGATCAAAACCCCTTTTTGCATATAAAAATCAAGCCCATAAAAACTTGCTTTTTTAAAAATGTATTCAAAAGGCTCGCCTTGTAAAAACCTATCAATCAAAGCAAAAAAAGGCTTTTCATCAAAATCATAATGTTCATTTAAGAAAAGCCAAGATTTATCACAAGCTAAATACTCACAAAGAAAAAAAACCGCCTCATTTTCATGATTTTGAAGCAGTTTTTTGGATATTTTTAAAGCATCTTTGATTTTCAAGATAAGGCTTTAATCCTTTTTAATATACTTGGGTGGGACAAATGAAAAAACTCATAAAGCCTAGAGCTTTCTATAAAGGCTTTATTTTCCCTTGCTAAAGCAAGCAAGGCACTTTTCATATCTTCTTTTGAACTCATTTTAGCACCATGCAAATCAGCGCTAAATTCATTTTTACGACTTAAAAAATTTAACAAAGGCGAAAAGATAAAAGTAAAAACATCACCAAAGATCAACAAAAGTGCAAAAACACCACCCAAAACGCCGTCTAAATGACTTTGAGTATAAAAAAACTCAGGCAAATGAGCAAAAACAAAAAACAAAACAAAGACCATAAAAGCACTTAAAAACAAACCCTTTATTAAGTCTTTATGCACAAAATGACCAAGTTCATGCCCTAAAACCGCTAAAAGCTCCCTTTCATTTAAGGCTTTTAAAAGCGTGTCAAAAAGCACAACTCTTTTACTTTTGAAAAGCCCTCCAAAATAAGCATTAAGCCTTTTATCCCTTTTGCTTGCGTCCATAACAAAAACACCATTTGCACTAAAGCCACATTTTTGCATAAGAGCTGTGATCTTTGCGAGCAAATGCTCATCTTCAAGCTTGCTCATTTTGTTAAACATAGGAGCTATAATGGTTGGATAAATCAAATTTATGATTAAAATCACCACAAAAGAAAGCAAAAAAGCTGCAAACCACCACAAAGAACCCAAAAATTCGTAGCAAAAAAGCAAGGCATAAAGAATCAAAAAGCCAAAAACAAGCATCAAAACAAGGCTTTTTAATGTATCGACGATAAAAAGCTTCATGCTCATGTTTGAAAAGCCATGCTTTTTATCTTTCACGAAACTTTCGTATAAACTTAAGGGAAGATTAAGCAAAGCTCCTATAAGTAAAAAAGCTAGCAAATATAGGGTATTTTCAAAAAGAGTATTTTCCTTAATCAAAAGTTCTTTAAGCCATAAAAAGCCAAAGCTAAGCCATAAAATTTTGATGATAAAATTATAAAAATGCGAGAAAATATCAAATTTTTGATTTTCTATGGAAATATTTGCCGCATCCAAATAAGCTTTCTCATCTAAAATCACTGCCTTTTCTTTGCTCATTTTTTTTAAAAATGAAATCTGCACACAAGAAACACTTATATGAGCTATGGTATAAAGCACTAAAATTAAAATTAGCGTCATTTTTTGTCCTTAAAATAAAGTCAAGGCAATTTTAGCCGATTTTGCTTAATCAAAGATATATAAATAAATTTAAATTTATTTGTTTAAAAGTCTAAATAAGCTAGAATTTGAAGCTTAAATTCAAAGCAAGGAAGCAAAATGTTTTCAAAAAAGAATTTACAAACGCAAAAGCCAATTAAAAAAAGTGATATCCAAGAATATATGCTTGATGATAGATTGTATGGTTTTATGAAAAATATCAAAGAACTAGCAAAAGATGAAGATAAAGCCATGTTACTTGCAAGGCAACTGACAAATCTTATCAAAGCTGATAAGGGTTTATAAATTTAGCTTAAACTTAAATATGTTAGAATATCAAATTTTTATTTAGAACTATGATTATAGGTATTATTTAGAAAGGTTTTTGAATTTTGTACATATGAAAACGCAGTTTTTGTATCAAGGCATTAGCTCAAGTAATTTGATTTTATTTTTTTCTGCTTTTGGCTCTCATCCATCGCATTTTAGGCATTTAAAATCAAATAAATACGATGTTTTAATGTGCTATTCTTATGAAAATATTGATTTAAATTTGCAAGATTTAATCAAACCTTATGAAAATGTTTATCTTATAGGTTGGTCTTTGGGGGTTTTTGCTGCTGCAAAACTCCTGCAAGACTATGTTTTTCTTAAAAATTTAGCCATAAATGGCACTACTGCTGTTCTTGAAATCTTACAAATCACTCCTGAATTTTATAAAAAAGCAATGAATGAATTTAACCTACTCAACTTTAAAAAATCCATATTTGCAGAACGCATAGAACAAACACAAGAATTTGCTTTCAAAGATGAAAGCTCTCTAAAACAAGAGCTTTCAAATTTACTCAAATTTGCTATGACGCCACCAAATTTAAGATTTTTGTGGGATAAGGTTTTGATCTCAAAACAAGATAAATTTTTCCCTCCAAAAGCTTGTGCAGAATTTTTTAGACACCAAAGCACACTCATGGTCACTAATGAGCCACATTTTGTATTTTTTGGTTTTAATTCTTGGGACGAGTTGGCAAGATTATAATTTCATAACTCCGCTATGCACTGACCATATTTTACTATATCTTGTGAACTTACCCTTAGTTTCAAGTCTTTTTTATCAAAAATCACAACAATGGTCGATCCAAGCTCAAAATACCCGAGTTCTTCGCCCTTTTTAATGTGTAAATTTTCATAGTTTTTGCTAAAATTTGTTCCAGATTTTGCTTTAAATTTCAAGCTCTCATCAAAATGAAAATTCATCTTACCAACATTTAAAGCACCCACAAAAACAAGAAAAAAGATCTTTTGATTGTGCTTACATTTAAGGATAAATCTTTCATTTCTAGTGTAAAGATTGGCTATTTTAAGTAAATGTTTTTCATCGACACTAAAAAGAGCACCACTTACATAATGCACGCTTAAAATTTCTATATCACAAGGTGCATGATAGCGGTGATAATCTTTTGGGGAAAGATAGATATTGATATATCCAAATTCCCTTTTACCCTCATCTAAAGCTGTACTCAAAAGCTCATTAATACTATAAGTAAAACCCTTGATCGCCAAGGCAAAATGCTCATTTTCAAGGCTTTTGCTTATGCCACATTGTAAAATTTTACCATCACTTGGGCTGATAAAACCCTCATCAAGCTTCCTTGGTTTTAAAAGTTTTCTTGTAAAAAGAGCATTTAAACTTATGTAGTTTTTTGCCTCATCAAATTCATCTAAATCTATCCTAAAATGCCTCACATAAGCTTCATTGATCTTTGCTTGCAAAGAACTTGGAAAACTCACACTTGCTACTGAACCAAAAATTCTTGAAACTAAATTTGAAAACGCCATTTTTACTCCTTTTATTCACCTTGAAGCTCAAGCAAAGCAATCTCACTTGGAGCTAAAAATCTTATCGCAGGACCCCAAAAACCAGCCCCACTACTCACATAAAGCTTAGTTTTCTCACTCAAAGTATAAAGCCCATGCAAAAAGCCCTGTTGTAAATATACCAAAATTCCAAAAGGAAAAACTTGTCCTGCGTGCGTATGGCCGCTTAAAACAAGATCAAATTTGCTTACATCGTATAAATTTACGCTTTTTGGCTGGTGAGAAAGCAAAATGCTAGGTTTGTCCTCGCTTAAATTTGCCGTAGCTTTTTCTATATCTGGGATAAAGTTTAGCTCTCCATTTAAGCCAAGCCCACTAAGCCCTACTCCATTTTTTTCATCGTTTAAATTTTCAAAGCGAAGCCCAGCAAGATCAGCAAGCCCAGCGATATTTAAAACCCCTATATCCACGCTTTCATTGATGAGAATTTTTAAATTTGTCTTTTCTTTTAAGAGCTTTAAAATTTCATCTAAACCTCTGTAATACTCATGATTTCCCAAAGAATAAAAAGTGCCAAATTTGCTTTTTAGCTCGTTAATTTTAGAAATATAAGGTGCGACATCTTGGGGCTTTGTATCGATGAAATCCCCAACAATAACGACTAAATCAGGCTCTAAAGCATTTATCTTATCAACAAGTTTTGCTAAAAAGCCCTCGTGTAAATTTTTACCCAAATGCACATCGCTGATCATGGCTATACGAAGATTTTGTTTTAAATTTTTGATTTTAAGCTCTATTTTTCTTACATTTGGGATAAAATTTGCATTACCCCAGCCCCTTAAAATTAGCCCCAAACCAAAGATGATCAAACTTAGATTAAAAAGAAATTTAATGCTCGCACGGCGTTTTTCATCAAATTTCACACCCTTGGCATTTTTTGCCCAAAGCCTGATGAAAAAAGCCAAAATATCCTTAAAAAGCGTTACAAAAAAGAAAAAATAAGTAAAAGCAAAGCTATGAGAAAGTGCTACATAAAGGCTACTTGCAAAGCGATCTTCTGCACGAAAAGGCAAAAAACAAGCCTGCATGATAAAAATGATCAAAACCACGGCAAAAACCCATTTTTTATGTGTGTGCAAAAAAGGGATTTTCATAAACAAACGCTTGTAAATATAGACATTTGCAAGGGCGAAAATCAAGGTAAAAATTATGGAAAAAACTAAAAACAACATAAGCGAGATTTTAGCCTTTTTTGTTAAACAAATTCTAAAACATTAATTTTTTTAAGTTATAATCTTGCTTTTAAAACCCCAAATTTAAGGAAGTCAATGTATCGTTTTGCACCCTCGCCAACAGGCGATATGCATATAGGTAACTTAAGAGCGGCGATTTTTAACTATATTTGTGCGAAACAAAAAGGCGTGGATTTTATTTTGCGTATCGAGGATACCGATACTGCTCGCAATATCGCAGGAAAAGAAGAAGAAATCAAAGAAATTTTAAAGCTTTTTGGTATTTCGTGGCAACATTTTTATGTGCAAAGCCAAAACCTCAAATTCCACCGCCAAATGGCTTTAAAGCTTGTAAGCAAGAAAAAAGCTTTTGCTTGTTTTTGCACGAGCGAAGAACTTGAAGCCAAAAAAGAAGCCGCAAAGCTTGCAAAAAAAGCTTACAGATACGATGGAACTTGTGAGAATTTGACAGATAGCGAAGTTTTGATGAATGAAAAGCCCTTTGTGATCCGCCTTAAAAAACCAAGCAAAACAATGGAATTTGAAGATCTTATAAAAGGCAAGCTTAAATTTGAGCCTGAGGCTGTGGATAGCTTTGTGATCATGCGTGCGGATAAAACGCCAACTTATAATTTTGCCTGTGCGGTTGATGATATGCTTGAGGGCGTTACTTGCATTATAAGAGGCGAAGATCATGTTTCAAATACGCCTAAGCAAGAGCATATCAGAGCAAGCTTAAACTACGATAAAAAAATGTCTTATGCACATTTGCCTATCATTTTAAATGAAGAGGGTGTGAAGATGAGCAAAAGAGAGGCACACTCTAGCGTAAAATGGCTTTTAGATGAGGGAATTTTGCCTGAATCTATTGCAAATTATCTCATCATGCTTGGAAATAAAACGCCTAGGGAGCTTTTTACCCTTGAAGAAAGCTTTGAGTTTTTTGATATTAAAAAAGTGTCTAAAGCACCGGCTAGATTTGACCTTAAAAAGCTTTTACAGCTCAATAGAGAGCATATCAAGCTCATGAGTGATGAAGCCTTGTGCGAGGCTTTGGGTTTTAAGGATTTTAAGCTTAATGAGACTTTGAAAAAAGACTTTGCAAATTTGGCTAAATTTTATACTCAAGAAGCAAGCACCATTAAGGAGCTAAGAGCTAAATTTGCTTTGATTTTTGGTAAGAAAGATTTTGGTGAATTTAGTGCTGAATGCGAGCTTATCTTAAAGGCTTTGAAAGATTTAAACCTGCCTGAAACTTATGAGGAGTTTAAAACGAGCCTGATGAAGGCTACAAATTTAAAAGGCAAAAGCTTTTTTATGCCTTTAAGGCTCGTTTTAACAGGCAGCGTTCATGGTCCTGAGCTTGCTGAACTTTATGGCTTTTTGAAAAAATTTTTGAAATTTAGGGAGTAAAAATGGAATTTTTGGGCTTATCTTTACTTGCTTCTATCATTAGCGTTATACAGATTCTTATCAATGCTTATATGTGGGTTATCATTATCGCAGCGCTCATTTCTTGGGTGAGTCCTGATCCTTACAATCCCATAGTGCAAATTCTTTATAAGCTTGCAGCACCTGCTTATAGACTTGTTAGTTTTATACCTACTCGTATAGGTAGCATTGACTTAGCTCCGCTTGTTATTATCATCATCTTGCAATTTATCAGCATTTTGCTTGGAAGATTATCACAAGGAATTTAAGATGAAGAGGATTATTTTAAGCCTTGCTTTTGCTTTTATTAGTCTTTTTGCTCAAAGTCCTTATGATTTAAAAACACTTAAAACGAAAGAAAATTCTTTAGCGAAGGATTATTATATTTATAGACTTTTTGAAGAAAATAAAATTTCAAAGCAAGAAGCAAAGACTTTGCGTCCTCATATCTTTCGTTATGCTGGCAAACTAAGAAAAGAACTTGAAAAATTTGTTCCTACTCGTGCTTTTGTTGATCCAAAATATGTCAAGTGCTTCAATTACACCAAAAGCACCATTTTAGATGCAAACGCGACCTGTCAAATTTACCGCCTTAATTCCCTTGCTTTCATATCAAGTCTAAGTGAGCAAACAAGAAATACTCTAGCTTATAATTTAAAAAACCATAGGGATTTAAGTTTACTTCTAAGAGCTTTTAATCAAACAAATGCTCTAAATTTCTTGATCGAAAATAACAATACAACTCATTTTGTAAAGGTATATAATCATTTCAACACTCCTGATATAAGCTTAAATAAGGACTATGTTAATGAACTCGCAAAACAAAAATCATTTAATAATTTTTCTCAAAAACTTATCATCAAACAAAATCTTCCTAAGCTAAGAAGCTCCTTTCTTCTTATTGATCCTCAAAACACGAGTGAAGAAACAGCCTTTCATCTAGGTGTAAATGCACTTACTTTAAATGAAGAAATAAAGGCTGTAAATTTCTTCCAAAAAGCCTATGAAAGCTTTAAAATGCAAAGTAAAAAAGATAATGCCTTATTTTGGGTATATCAAATTTCAAAAGATGATAAAAAACTAGAACTTTTGAGCAAAAGCTCTTCTTTAAACATTTATAGTATCTATGCTAAGGAGCTTAAAAATGTGGAAATCAAAGAATTTACCATTCTAAAAGCTAAGGATAAAAAAAATGATTTTAACATGAAAGATCCTTTTTTATGGCAAAGTTTAGCTAAAAAGATTCAAAATGCTGGAACAAAAGAGCTTGAAAAAATGGCTGGGGAATTTAACAGCCAAGATACCTTACCTATATATGCTTACATACTTGAAAGGGTGGATAATTTTAGAAAAAATTATTTTATTATGCCCTATTTTGAATATCTAAAAGATTATAACATTCCAAGACAGGCTCTTATTTTGGCTATCGCAAGGCAGGAGAGTAGATTTATCCCAAGTGCTGTTTCTACTTCTTATGCTCTTGGTATGATGCAATTTATGCCTTATGTGGCTACGCATATTGCCCAAAAGGAACTAAAGATAGAAAATTTCGATCCTGATGAAATGTTTGAGCCAAAAACAGCGTATTTTTTTGCTAATCATCATTTAGACTATCTTGAGGCAAGACTTAAAAATCCTGTATTTATAGCCTATGCCTATAATGGAGGTATAGGATTTACAAACAAAATGCTTAAGGGTTCTTTTTTTAAACCGGGTAAATTTGAGCCTTTTTTATCTATGGAGCTTGTGCCTTATCAAGAAAGTAGGAACTACGCAAAAAAGGTTTTGGCTAATTATATTGTGTATCGACATCTTCTGAACGATAATATAAAGATTTCGAGTATTTTTGAAAGTTTAATTCAAAGCACTGAGAATTGATACAAATCTTTGTTTTCAAGGTTTGAAGATCTTTATTCGAAAAGCTAGCCTTAAAATACTTTGCATGAGTATTTGTGATAAAATATTTCAAAAGTTCGTTATTTTCTTGTATAGGCTCTATTTTTGCCTTTTCACTACCCATATAAATATCAAATGAATGAATTTCAAATTCCTTTGGTGCAAGGCTTAAGACAAAAATTTCATCTTTTTCGTATTCTTCTAAAACAGGGTTTATATAAGTCATGATTAAAACAGCATTAAGATCCTTTTCTAGAATTTTATTTTTTTGGGTATAAAATAAGGCTTGGTGTCTAAGATTTTTAAGCGTTTCTTCTTGGTTTTTATTTGAACAAGCACAAAACAAATAAGAAATAAGAAATAAGAAAAAAATTGATCGTTTTTTCATATTATTTTCCACATTTTTTATTTATTATTATAAGCTTTTAAACTCTATTTTTGCTTTAAAATACTATAATTTTGAAAAAATTTACTAGGTTAGTGATGAAAAAACTCGCAATGGCATTTAGCGGACCTTCAAATTCAGGCAAAACAAGCCTTATTGAAAAGCTTGCAAAGCATTTTATAGATGAGGGGCTTAAGGTTGTTATCTTAAAGCATGATCCAAGCGATAAGGCAAGTTTTGACACGCAGGGTAAGGATAGCTTCAAATTTTTTCAAAGTGGGGCTGATACTATGGTGCTAAGCCCTACTCGAACAACTTTTTTCTCGCATTCAAGCCTAAGCTTAGAGCAGTGTTTTAAAATGGCTGGCGAGTTTGATTTGTTTTTAGTTGAGGGGCTTAAGAGCCTTGATTTACCGCGTATAAGTGTTTTTTGTAAAAAACTTGATGAGAGTTATTTTGCTTTTTCGCAAGCCATTGCAAGCTATGAAAAGCCAAATGATGAAAGGCTTTTTTGGCTTCATTTAGATGATATAAAGGGTATTTGCGAGTATATTTTAAAAAATGCTAAAAAAATAAAGGATTAAAAAATGACACAGCTTTTAGAACATATCAAAGAAGCCGTTTTGCAAATTTCAAAAGAGCTTAAATTTCCAGATACAAGCTATTTGAGCGGACAAAATAAAACAGGAGACACCCAGCTAAAGCTTGATGTAAAAAGCGATCAAATCATCACCGAAATTTTAAGCAAATGTCCCAGCTTAAAGGCTTTGATAAGTGAAGAAAAAGAAGAAGCCCTAGAGCTTAATGCTAATGCTAAATTTATCGTTGCTTATGATCCGCTTGATGGCTCTTCTTTGGTTGATGTTAATTTTGCAGTGGGTAGCATTTTTGCCATTTATGAGCAAAAAGCAAGCGCCAAAGCCTTAAAAGCTGCTGTTTATAGCATTTATGGACCTCGCCTTGAGCTTGTTATTTGCGAGGATTTGCCAAGACTTTATAGGTTAAATTCTCAAAATGAATTTGAGTTTATCAAAGAGCTAAGGCTTGAAAATAAAGGTAAGCTAAATTCCACCGGTGGCACGCAAAAAAACTGGAGTAAAGAGCATAAGGCTTTCATTCAAAGCCTTTTTGATGAGGGCTATCGTTTGAGGTATTCAGGTGCTATGGTGAGCGATTTGCACCAAATTTTATGCAAGGGTGGCGGACTTTTTAGCTACCCTGCGACAAGTGATGCACCAAGGGGTAAATTAAGAGCGTTTTTTGAGGTCTTTCCCTTTGCCTATATCTTTGAAAAAGCTGGAGGCAAAAGCAGTAATGGCGAAAATTTATCCTTGCTTGAGCTTGAATTTGATGAAATTCATGCTACAACGCCTTGTTTTTTTGGCTCAAACTATGAAATTTCAAAACTTTTAAAGGCTGATCAATGAGCGCAGTAAAAGATCAATACGAACAAGAAATGGACAAGCAAAAAGAAATTTTAATGTCCTGCCAAAGCTCTAAAAATCTTAATTCATGTTATAATTGCGAGCTGATTTTTGAGTGTGATACGCGAAAAACTTATGTTGATGCAGTTTATAATAGCATGTCAAAGGGCAAAAACGAAGGTGGCTTTGACTTTTAAGCTTTTTAAATTTAACTTAAGGAAATGATGATGAGATATTTAACTACGCCAATTTATTATGTCAATGATGTGCCACACTTAGGACATGCTTATACAACGATAATTGCCGATACTCTAGCAAGATTTTACCGCTTGCAAGGCGAGGAAACGCTTTTTTTAACAGGTACTGATGAACATGGACAAAAGATAGAACAAGCCGCAAGTCAAAGAAATTCAAGCCCCAAAGAATACGCCGATAAAATCAGCCTTGAGTTTAAAAAACTTTGGGACAAATTTGAAATAAGCTATGATATTTACGCAAGAACGACAGATCAAAGGCATATTGATCTTGTTAAGGCTATGTTTTTAAAAATGTTTGAAAATGAAGATATTTACAAGGGAGAATACGAGGGGCATTACTGCATTTCTTGCGAAAGCTTTTTTACCAAAACTCAGCTTCATGTCAATGAAACTTGCCCTGATTGTGGCAAGGCTACAAATTTAGTCAAGGAAGAAAGCTATTTTTTTAAACTCTCAAAATATCAAGAAAAAATCCTAAAATGGTATGAAGAAGCTGATCCGATCTTACCTAAAAACAAAAAAAACGAGCTGATTAATTTCGTTCAAAGCGGGCTTAAAGATCTTTCTATCACAAGAACAAGCTTTGATTGGGGGATAAAACTTCCTCAAAATTTACAAGATGATAAGCATGTTATTTATGTTTGGCTTGATGCTTTGTTTATTTATGTCAGTTCTCTTGATTATTTAAATTCAGGAAAAAATGCGAAATTTTGGCCTGCACACATTCATTTAGTGGGCAAAGATATTTTGAAATTTCATGCGATTTATTGGCCTGCTTTTTTGATGAGTGTTGATTTACCCTTGCCTAAATTTATCGCAGCACATGGCTGGTGGACAAAAGATGGCGAAAAAATGAGTAAATCAAAGGGCAATGTCATCAAGCCTAAAGAAGTTGTCGATGCTTATGGAATGGAAGCTTTTAGATATTTTTTATTAAGAGAAGTTCCCTTTGGAAATGACGGGGATTTTAACGAACAAGCCCTAATCAACCGCATAAATTCAGAGCTTTCAAACGAACTTGGAAATTTACTCAGTCGTATCGTGGGCATGAGTGCAAAATATAGTGATAACAAAATATCTTGCAAAGATATTCACACCTTTTTTCAAAGCGAACTTGAACTTTGCAAAGAATATCTTAAAAACGCCATAAATCACATAGAGCAAGTACAAATAAACAAATACCTAGAAGAGCTTTTCAAAGCCTTGAGCCTAGCAAATTTAAGCATAAGCAAATACGAACCTTGGAATCTCATCAAAAACCAAGAAACACAAAAGGCAAATGCCCTAGTAGCCTTATGTGCAAATATCTTAGCTAAGGTTTGTATTTTGCTCTCCCCTACTCTGCCAAAAAGTTGCGAAAAAATAGCTAAGGCTTTAAATTTTGAGCTTAATACCTCAAACTATGTAAATTTGGTGCTTAATGATGATTTGTATGATTTTGAAACCACAAGTTGTGAGCCTTTATTTATAAAGATCGAAAAACCTTTACTTGCACAAGCTGTAAGCATAGAAAAAGAAATAAAACAAGAAAGTCCAAAAATAAAAATCGATGATTTTGCTAAGATTGAAATCAAAGTTGCCTTAGTTAAAAACTGCGAAAATATCAAGGGTAGCGAAAAGCTTTTGCGTTTTGATCTTGAGCTTGAAAATGGCGAACAAAGGCAAGTTCTCTCAGGCATAGCTAAATTTTACAAACCTCAAGATCTTATCAACACGCAAGTTTGCGTGCTGACAAATCTTAAAAAAGCTAAAATTTTTGGCTATGAAAGCGATGGTATGATTTTAAGTGCAAAAAGTGGGGATAAGCTTGTGTTGATAAGTCCTAAAGAACTCGTGCAAAATGGCTCTTTGATAGGCTAAAGTTGAATATCTCAAATTTAAACGAGCTTTTAAATACCAAAATTATTAATGAAGGAAGCATAAGCTCTGTTCTTGGCTTTGCTCTTGATATCGAAGACATTAACGCAGGTTTTGCATTTTTTACTAATGACAAAGAAGAAGCAAAGCTTGCTGTGGATAAAGGGGCTTTTTGTATCATCAGTTCTTCTAAGCTAGAAGCTGTTGATAAAGAAGTATTTTACTTACAAAGTGATGATTTAGAGCTTGCTTTGCTGAGGCTTTTAAGGTTTTTAAGCGAAGAAAAGGAACTTAACTTTATTCTTTGTGATAGGCTTGAGCTTTGCTTTGCTGAGGCTTTTGCTTTTAAAAGCTTAAAGGGCAATGTTTTTCAAGATTTTAAACTTCTAACAAAGGCAAAAAATAAGTCATATTTTTTTTGTGATAAACAATCATATCTTTTAAAACTTTGTGCAAATTATAAAACTCTTAAAAATGCTTCTTTTGAGCTTTTAAACGACTCAAGTTTGTTTTTTACTTCTATACTTTGCGAGGGTGAGTATTTTAAAAATTTAAAATTTCCTTATATTTATGCCAAATTTTTTGCTAATTTTGTTCATTTTTTTAAACAAGAACAACTTTCTTATAATTTCAGCGATAAAAAACTTGATTTTTTAAAGATATTTTTTGTCGATACACATAACCAAATTTGTGCATTTGGCACAAGCACAAGAGCCTTTTTACTTGCCAAAGATGAGCTTCATTTTGATTTTATACAAGAGCATTTTAAGCAAATTAATGGCTTTAAAACAGCTTTAAAAAATTCTTTATTTTGTGATTTTTCATATCAAAATTTAGAAAAATTGATAAACTATAAAGACTTTAAGTATTGCCTAATCTTAGAAAACGAAGATGATTTTTTATCCGCCATTCTTTCGCAACCAAAAGAAAAAACTCTTTTTTAATTTTGTTTATTTACATTAAAAATTAATATTATTTTATATCATTTTAAGTTTTCTTAAAGTAAGATAAAGCTTTTTAAAATTTTAAGGAGTAAAACAATGAAAATTACAAAACTAAGTATAGCAAGCATTTTCTTGCTTGGAAGCTTTACAACAGCAAATGCTTTAGCTCTTGAAGATGCTATTAGAAATGTTGATTTTTCCGGTATGGCAAGATACCGCTATGATACGGGAAGATGGAGCAATCTTACAACCTTTGATCCAAGCACTGCAGGAGCTATTGGGGGACAACAACAACACGAATTTAAAGCCCAATTGGGTTTTAATGCTCATATTGCCGATGAATTTAGGATCTTTGGACAACTTCAATACGATCCAATCTATGAGGGTGGATATGGTGTAAATAACAATAGAGCAGATACGAGCAAAAGCCTTGTTTTTCGTCAAGGATTTTTTGAATACATTAACCAAGATTACGCTATTTCAGCACTTATAGGTCGTCAAGAACTAGGCACTATATGGACTGATGATATGGTTGGGATTGCTGGAAAATTAGCTGTTGAATACATTGATGGCACGACTTTTGGAGCATTTTGGATTGATGGCTTTGAAGATGATACTGATAGAAGTTTTATGAACTATGATGATGAGGATGGAAATTCAGTTCAAACGCAACTTGGAAGAAAAAGCAATCCAAGCGATTTTCTTTTTAGACAAAATATGTATGGTGCTATGTTCACGGGATCGTATGACTTAGGTGGTGCAAGCTTAGATAGCCAACTTTGGCTTGCTTATCTTAACAAAAGAGCCACTCTTTATGCTGCTGATATAACTTATAGTTTAAATGTCGATGAAGAGATAGTATGGGGCATACAAGCAAGCTATCTTGGAAACTCAGTACATACAAATTTAAAAACATATTTTACAAACCAAAACAACGAAACAACTATTGATAATGGAACACTCATATCGCTTAAAGGCACTTTAGAAGGATACGGCTTTGATGGTACTTTGGGCGGACTTCGCTATGGTAAAAAACAAAAATTTACACTCAATACCATAGAAGATCTTGGAGCAGCCGGCGTTGATGCGGGTAAGGAAATTTTTTATACTAAGGGTGCTTACTTAGCTACTGCTCTTGGAGAAAGCACCTTTGCTTATATGGGTGCTGGATATACTTTTCCGGGAAATATCAGACTAGGCGCTCAATACATCTTTGGAGGAACTAAAATTGGAACTACTAATGGTTATGAACAAGGTGGAGGCAAAAAAAGAGAGCTTGTTGGTGAATTAACTTATAATTATAATAAAAATCTAAGCTTTAATGCTTGGTACTCAAATCTTACTCACAAAAATGATATGCCCGGAAGCGTAGATATGAGTAAAAATACTATCCAACTTGAAATTCTTTACGAATTCTAAACACAATCCTAGCACAAGCTAGGATTTTAAAGTTTTATTCCCTCAAGTCTTAAAAGATACCTTTTTATGTCAAGTGAGTTTTTTAAAGCACTTGTATAACCTCCAAGCGAATTAACCCCAACCACTCTATGACAAGGCACAAAAATAGGTAATTGATTTTTAGAATTTGCATTGCCCACTGCCCTAAAGGCATTTTTATGCCCTATTTTAAGAGCGATTTCTTTATAAGTTGCCGTTTTTCCATAAGGAATTTCACATAGTGCCTTATAAACCTTTGCTTCAAAGCCATTTCCTTGCTCTTTTAAAGGAAGTTTAAACTCAAAAAGCTGTCTTTTAAAATACATATCAAGCTGATAAAAAGCCTTTTCTAACAATTCACAAGAATTTTCTTCTTCTTGCTTTTTTTCGCAAAATTCAGCACTAATAAGTGCTTGTGTATCACTTTTTAACAAAATATAAGAAAACTCACATAAATAATACAATTTAAACATATTTTTTCCTTTTTATTGCTACAATTATAACAAATAAATTAAAAGGAGTTAGAAAATGAGTTTCATGCAAGAATATGAAAAGTTAAAAGCAGAACGAGAAAGTTTAGGTATTCCTCCACTTCCATTAAATGCAGAGCAAACCAAAGAACTTTGCGAGCTTTTGAGTAAAGAAAAAGATGAAAATTTAGCCTTTTTACTTGAAAATCGCGTGAGTCCGGGCGTTGATGATGCAGCCTTGGTTAAATGCGAGTTTTTAGATAGCATTTTAAAGGGCAAGATAAATTCTCCATGTATAGACAAACAAAGAGCGTTGAAAATGCTAGAAACCATGCTTGGCGGTTATAATGTCAAGGTTTTAATCGACGCTTTAAAAGATGAAAGCATAGCAAAAGACGCAGCCAATGTGCTTAAAAATATCATTTTCGTGCATGATAATTTCAATATCATCGCCGAACTTAGCAAGAGCAATGCTCACGCAAAAGAAGTTTTGCAAAGCTGGGCAGAGGCTGAGTGGTTTGAGAAAAAAGAAAAACTCCCTGAAGTCATTAAATGCGTGGTTTTTAAGGTAGCTGGTGAAACAAATACCGATGATTTAAGCCCAGCCGGTGATGCTTTTACAAGAAGTGATATACCCTTGCATGCAAATGCTATGCTTAAGGTGCGTCAAGCAGGATCTTTAGAAAAGATCAAAGAGCTTAAGAAAAGCGGTCGTGAGGTCGTATATGTAGGCGATGTCGTAGGAACAGGCTCAAGTAGAAAATCAGCTATAAATTCTATACAATGGCACTTAGGCAAAGAAATCAAAGGTGTTCCAAACAAACACAGCGGTGGTATTGTTATGGGAGCGACCATAGCACCGATATTTTTTAACACAGCTCAAGATAGTGGTGCTTTGCCTATAGTTTGCGATGTAAGCAAGCTTGAAATGGGCGATGAGTTTGAAATCCACCCTTATGAGGGAAAGATCATCAAAAACGGCGAAGAAATCGCTAAATTTAACCTCTCTCCAAACACCATTTTAGACGAAGTTAGAGCAGGAGGAAGAATTCCTCTTATCATAGGTCGTGGGCTTTGTGCTAAGGCTAGAGAAGTTTTAGGGCTTGGACATGAAAATATCTTTATCAAACCAAAACAACCAGAAACAAGCAGCGGTGGCTATACTTTGTCTCAAAAAATGCTAGGACGAGCCTGTGGCGTTGAGGGAGTTAGAGCTGGCATGTATATAGAGCCACTTACGCTAACAGTTGGCTCTCAAGATACCACAGGACCTATGACTAGAGATGAGATCAAAGAGCTTGCTTCGCTTGGTTTTAATGCTGATTTTGTTATGCAAAGCTTTTGTCATACTGCTGCTTATCCTAAGGTAAGTGATTCAAATTTACACAAAACCCTGCCAAATTTCATGACAAGCAGAGGCGGTGTAAGCTTAAAGCCGGGCGATGGAGTCATTCACTCATGGCTTAACCGCTTTGTTTTGCCTGATACGGTTGGTACAGGCGGGGATTCGCATACTCGTTTTCCTATCGGCATTTCTTTTCCAGCAGGCAGTGGGCTTGTCGCCTTTGCAGCAGTAACAGGCTCTATGCCTTTAAATGTGCCTGAAAGCGTTTTAGTGCGTTTTAGTGGCGAGCTTCAACCAGGAGTTACCCTAAGAGATCTTGTTAATGCTATCCCTTATTATGCGATCAAAGATGGACAACTCACAGTCGAAAAGAAAAACAAAAAAAATATCTTCGCAGGCAAAATCCTAGAGATAGAGGGCTTGCCAAATTTAAAAGTCGAGCAAGCTTTTGAGCTAAGCGATGCGAGCGCTGAAAGAAGTGCGGCTGCTTGTAGTGTTGATTTAAGCATTGAAAGTGTGAGTGAATACATCAAATCAAATATCACTCTTATCGAAGCTATGGTAAAAGCAGGCTATGAAAACAAAGCCACCCTTGAAAGAAGGGCTGAAAAAATGAGAAAATGGCTTGAAAACCCTACCCTTTTAAAAGCCGATAAGGACGCAAAATACGCCTATGTGCTAGATATCAACCTAAATGAAATCAAAGAGCCTATCCTAGCTTGCCCAAATGATCCTGATGATGTGGCAACCTTAAGCGAAATTTTAGCTGATCCTAAAAGAGCAAAACACATCGATGAAGTTTTTGTTGGCTCTTGTATGACAAACATCGGTCATTATAGAGCCTTAGGCGAAATTTTGAAAAACAAAGGCATGCTTAAAACAAGACTTTGGGTAGTGCCACCGACAAAAATGGACAAGGCTCAGCTTACAAGCGAGGGTTATTACAGCGTATTTGGTGCTGCTGGCGCTAGGATAGAAGTTCCGGGCTGTTCGCTTTGCATGGGAAATCAAGCACGCGTAAATGACGGAGCCATAGTCTTTTCAACCTCGACAAGAAATTTTGATAACAGAATGGGAATGGGCGCTCAAGTTTATCTTGGTAGTGCCGAGCTTGGTGCAGTTTGTGCTATTTTAGGGCGTTTGCCAAGTACTGATGAGTATTTGCAAATCGTAAAAGATAAGATCAGCGATGAAAATAAGGCAAATATTTACAAGTATCTAAATTTCAACGAGATCAAAGATTTTGAACTTGAAGAATAATAAATCTTTATAAGCTAAGGATAAAAATTGAAAAAAATATGGCTTTTATGTTTATTTATATTTTTTTGTAAGGCTGATGAATGCGAGTTTTTATTGCAAAACAAAAACACGCCTGTAAATAAAGAAATTTTAGAAGCTGCTAACAAATGTCAAAAATCCTTAGCAAATCAAAAAAGCACTCAAGCACTTTTTAAGCTTGCTAATGAAATTCGTGGCTCAAATAGTGCTTGTGCCGGTATTCACTATCTTTCAAATTTACAAAATTTCAAGCTAAAATTAGCCAAAATTTCCATTGAAAAAACAAATTTTGAAAAAAGAGAAAATTTAAAGGCTTTGCAGGATTATTTTGAGTATTGGGCTTATCAAAGCGTTGGAAATTTCAAGCTTTATAAGGATTTTTATAACGAATACGAAAAAGCCAAAGCACCTTTAAATGCATTCTTTCAAAAAGAGCTTAAACTAAGCTCTAAAGATGCTAAAACTTATACCGAAAATGCCCTAAACGAGTTCTTTTTATGGGCTGTTGGAGAGACAAAAATTTTTAAAAGTCTAAGTGAAATTCAAAGAGTGGTTACTCGCAACAGCCTTAGTGCCTTAAGAAACTATATTTACGCTAACACTCCTGATAGTACTGAACTCAGCCTCGCTTTAAGAGCTGGACTTTTAAACAATGTAAACCTAAGCATTATCAAAGAGCTTTTAAATTTTGGAGCAAAGATTGATGAGGGTTATGAAAGTGCCTTATTTTACGCACTTTTTAGTCTTGAAAATACAAAATTTCTTTTAGAACAGGGTGCAAATGTTAATTATGCTAATTCCTTTGGAAAAACACCCCTATTTTATGCCGTAGAATTTAACCTCAAGCAAGTTAGCGAGCTTCTCATTTCAAAAGGAGCAAATGTTAATGCCTTTTATATCAACAAAAACGAAAAGCTAGCCTTAAGTGCGAATGTTGGAGATAGCACGCCTTACTATATCACACTTTGTGCCTTAGAGCATACTTCAAAAAATGTCCTCATGCACGCCGCAAGCTTTAGCGATACTGAAATTTTAAAGCTTTTAGTGGCTAAAGGAGCTGATATAAAGCGTGTTGATGATCTTGGTTTTAACGCACTTGACTTTGCCCTAGCAGCTGGCAAAAAAGAAAATGCTCAGTATCTAAAAAGTCTTGGACTTAAGGAAAATGAGAATTTATTTTATGAGGGAAGTTTGGAATGAGGGCTTAAATTTCAAATTCAAAACACTTATTTTTAAACGCTTACTAAAATTTCAATAAACTTAAAGGCACACCAATGACGCTCCTTTGTTTGAACGAAAGGGATTTTTTAAATCCTTATTATTACAAAAAAGCCTTAGAGCAAAAAGAATTTCACGCCTTTTGCAAGGCTTTAAAAAGCTATAAAGAAAATCTTACAAATTTACAAGATCAAAACGAAGACTCCTTAGTTGCTAATGCCCTAGTTCCTTTTTTAAAGGCTCTAAGCTTTAAAACAAATATTAAATTTAAGCAAAGTGGCAAAAGCGAGCTTGATTTAGCCCTTTTTAAAGAGGATTGCCCTGTAAATACTGCTAATATCGAAGTTTTTATAGAGGCTAAAAAAGCTGATAGTAAAGAGTTCATCACTCAAGATGATATAAAGCGCAAAGCCTTGCACGAAAGCATTTTATATTATCTTCGTTTAAGAGAAGCAGGCAATACCAGCCTTAAATTTATCATTATCACTGATTTTTATAGCTTTTATATCTTTGAAGCCTTAGAGTTTAAAAGGCTTTTTGAAGAAAGCAAGTATTATAAAAAGCTTTTTAAAGCCTTTCAAGATCCAAGTTCTCTTTTTAAGGCAAACACAGATGAGTTTTATAAAGAAAGTGAGAAAATTTTAAACTCAGCTCAGTATAAGGCAGATTTTAAATTTAGAAAAAATGATTTATTTGTAGAGCCCACTATAAAAGCACTTTTTATTGATTTTAAGCCCCTTTTTAAAAAGGATATTCAAAAAGAGCTTCTTACAAGGCCTCAAGCTTTAAAGCCTTATTTTAAGGTTTTTCACAAAGATTTCTTATTTGATGAGTTTAATCCAAACGATGCCAATGTCTTAAATTTAAACTTCTACAATGAGCTTTTATATATCTTAGGGCTTTGTGAGAGCAAGGAAAAGGGTAAGATTATCATCAAAGAAAGCAAGGAAAGTAAAGAGCGACAAGGGACCTTATTTTATAATATCTCTTCAAATTTAAGCCCTGTAAATAAGGACTTTGAAAATGCGATGAGCCTTATTATCTTGTGGCTTAACCGCATTTTATTTTTAAAGCTTATTGAAACCAATTTAGTGCGTTTTAACAAAGATGAAAGCCTTAAGTTTTTAAACACTCAAAAGATTAAAGACTTTGATGATTTAAATGAGCTTTTTTTTGAAATTTTAGCCAAAGATTATGAAAGCAGAAATAAAGCTTCTATTTTTGCATATCTGCCTTATTTAAATTCTTCTTTATTTGAAAAGCAAGAATGCGAGAAAAACTTGCTTGAAATCTCAAGCCTTAAAAATAAACTAAGCCTAAATTATTATGAAAAAACAAATCTTAAAGATAAAAATTTAAAGGCAAAAAGCGGAAAAGTTGATTTTTTAGAGTATTTATTTGACTTTTTGGATAGCTTTGATTATGGTTTTACAGATGAAAAAGAGCTTTTTGCACACAAAGAATTGATTAGCTCAAGCGTCTTAGGGCTTGTCTTTGAAAAGCTAAATGGCTATAAGGATGGCAGTTTTTATACTCCGGGCTTTATCACTTCTTATATGTGTGAGCAAGGCTTACAAAGGGTGGTTCTAGCTAAATTTAATGAAAAATATAAATTTGAAGCAAAAGATTTAGATGAGCTTGACGAGGCTCTTTATAGAAGCTTAAAAAAGAGCGAGGATAAAACAAGGCTTAAAAAGGAGTTTAAAGAGCTTTTAAAAGGCATTAAAATCTGCGATCCAGCTGTTGGCAGTGGGCATTTTTTGGTCTCAGCTCTTAATGCTATGCTTGAAATTTATAGCAGGCTTAATTTACTTGAAAGAAAGTTCAGCATAAAAGCCATAAATGAAGAGCTTATCATTAAAAATCAAAATGAAGAGCTTGTAGAATACCAGCGTCCAAGTAGCGAAAATGAAACTCAGCTCATACAAAAAGAACTTTTTTATCTAAAACAAAGCATTATAGAAAATAATCTTTTCGGTGTGGATATCAATGCAAACTCATGCGAGATTACCAAGCTTCGCCTTTGGATAGAACTACTTAAAAATAGCTTTTATGAGGATCTAGCAAATTTAGACTTTCACTCTCTTAAGAGCTTGCCAAATATAGACATAAATATAAAATGTGGCAATTCTTTGGTGTCAAGATTTAAGCTTGATGATAAATTTACAAACAATAATATTAAATTTCAAGTGCAAAAATATAAAGATCTTGTCAAAGATTATAAAAATCCAGACCAAGCCCTTCATAAAACAAGCAAAGAAGAACTTAGAGCAAAAATAAAGGACATTAAAGCAGTTTTTAAACTTGAGCTTAAAAATCCCAAAGAAACAAAAAAGCTTCAAAAGGCTATTAATGAGCATAGAGAAAAATTTGGAACTTTTGAACTTGATGATAAAAGCTTACTTGAGTTAATTAGTGGATTAAATATAGGCGTAGATGGGGTTTTGTTTGAATTTGAAAAAGAGCTTTCCGAAAAAGAGCAAAAAGAAGCCATTGATTCTTCTTACAAGATCAAAGCTATGAGAGCTAAGATTGATTATGAACTAAGTGGGGAAAAATTTAAAGACGCTCTTGAATGGCGTTTTGAATTCCCCGAGGTCCTTGATGAAAATGGCAATTTCCTAGGCTTTGATCTTATAGTAGCAAATCCTCCTTACATAAGACAAGAAGAGCTTAAAGAACTAAAGCCTTTATTAAAAGCTTATAAGGTTTATAAAGGCACAAGCGATATTTACACTTATTTTTACGAACTTGGCTTTAATCTTTTAAAGGATAAGGGCATTTTAAGCTTTATCACTTCAAATAAATACACCAGGGCAAATTACGGCGAGGCTTTAAGGGAGTTTTTACTTAAAAATACCACCTTTTTAGAATACACCGATCTAAATGGCATAAAGATCTTTGATAGTGCCACTGTTGATACAAGTATCTTAAGCCTTTTAAAGCAAAAGGCTAAGAAAAGCTCTTTTAAATACCTAGCACCTAATTTACAAGCCTTGCAAAACTGCGAATTTAAACTTGGTGCTTTAAAAGAATTTAAGCTCTTAGAACAAACTAGCCTTTCTAAGCAGGGCTTTATCTTTAGCACTAATGATATAGCAAAGCTCAAGGCTAAGATAGAAAGGCTAGGCACTCCGCTTAAGCAGTGGGATATAAGCATAAATTACGGCATTAAAACAGGCTATAATGAAGCCTTTATCATAGATACAGCTAAAAAAGAGCAAATTTTAAGCTCTTGTGATGATAGCGAGGCTTCTTTGATAGCTGGGCTTAGTGAAAGAAAGAGGACAAGTAAGCTCATAAAGCCTATTTTAAGAGGTAGGGATATAAAAAGATATAGCTATGAATGGGCTGGGCTGTGGATAATTGGGACTTTTCCAGCTCTTAAACTTGACATAGAAGATTATCCAGCCTTGAAAAATTATCTTGCAAGTTTTGGTAAAAGGCTAGAACAAAGTGGAGAAAAAAATGTCGATAATGAAGGTAATAATGCGAGAAAGAAAACAAGCAATAAGTGGTTTGAAACTCAGGATAATATAGCCTATTATAAGGACTTTGCAAGGGAAAAGCTCGTTTATCCAAATATGGCAAAAGAATTTGTGGCTGTTTTGGATAAGGAGGGCTTTTTTACCAATCAAAAATGCTTTATCCTTACTCAAAATGAAATAAATCAAGATAGATTACTTTATCTTAGTGCTATGTTAAATTCGAAGCTAAATTTTTGGTATTTTAAGCAAATTGGTGCGACACTTGGGGCAAGTGGGTATGAAATGAGTAAAATTTTTGTTGAAAGATTACCTATAATCCAAAATATCCAAAAACCTATGCTAGAAAATATAGAAAAACTAGCAAGTGAAATTTTAGAGCTTAAAAGAAAGGATGCTAAGACTGAGACAAGAGAGCTTGAAAGAAAGCTTGATGATTTGGTGTATAAACTTTATGATCTAAATGAAGAAGAAAGAGCCTTGATAGAAGAAAGCTTTACAGAGAGAGAGAGAGAGAGAGAGAGAGAGCTGAAATTCTTGATAGTATTTATCATAAAATATCAAGCTTTCTTTCTTTTGAAAATTTACAAAGCCCTCTTTATGAGGGTAAGATCGTCTATCCTTGCATAATGGCAAAAGAGCCTTGCTTTGCCTATGAAGAAAAGGGCTTTTTCGCCCCAGCTCCAGCAAATATCATCACAGGCAAAGAAAGGGATATGAAGTATCTTACAGGACTTTTAAACTCACGCTTGATTTATTTTGCTATGCGTTCTTTTTATATGGGAGGAGGAATAGAAGGGGAGCTTAAAACAAATAATCTCTTAAAAATCCCTATCCCAAAGATAAATGCTAAAAACCAAAAAAGAGCTGATGAGCTTGTAAGCTTAGTGGGTGAACTTTTAAATTTAAAAGAAAAAGATAAAAAAGCAAATACCCAAGAGCTAGAAAGGAAAATTGATTTTTTAGTTTATAAATTATATAATTTAACAGATGATGAGATGAAAATTATAGAAGGAAAATAATGGCTATAGAAATAAATAATTTTATAATGCATTTAAATAATGGGAACCATACAAACGATTTTTCAATGTTTTTAAGTAATTTAGCAGATGATAAGAATTTCACAACAGTAATAGAATACGAAGATAAAATTATTGTTAATGAAGAAATTTTTATTATATTTAACGAGCCAATAAAAAATAAGCATTTTAATTTTTCAGATATTATTTTTAACAAAACAGTCACATTTCAAAGCAACATTGAAGATGGTTTGGAATTTAATCTTGAAAATACATATTTTGAAAAATTAAATATATTGGATTGTACTATTGATTATATGATATTTAGTGGCAAGATAAATCATATAAAAGAATTAAATATTAGTCAATGTAAATTGAAAGGAGTAACAATAAATTCAAATATACAAGGAGATATAAAATTTCAAAAATGTATTTTTGAAGATTTTAACAAACATAACTCCAGTAAAAATATAAAATTTATGGCAAATTTTGTGTTTGATTTTTGTGAAGTTGATAACATAGTAAATTTAATGAATTTTAATTTTGAAAATAGAGTTAGTTTTAAAATGTCTTATTTTAAAGATAATGTATATTTTAATAACTCTCATTTTGAATATTATGTTAATTTTCAAGAATGTAAATTTGAAAAAACTGCTAATTTTTATGGGGTAAAATTTGAAAAAATTCCAAATTTTACCCAAGCAATATTTAAAAAAAATTTAAATCTGATCAACACAAATTTAAATTTTACCTTTGATGACTTAGAGGAAAAAACTTACCAAGAATACGAAAATTTTAACAACAATAAAGAAGAAAAAGAGAAAAAAGCCTTAGAAAAATTTGTTAATGATTTTAGGGATTCTTTTAGGACTTTTAAAAATACTTTGATAAAAGATAACAATCTTTTAGATGCTTCAAATTTCCATAAATATGAGCTTTATTGTAAGGAGCTAGAACTTAGATGCAATTGGGACAAAAAGGGTAAAGATGTAAAAAACATGAAAGATGTGGAAAAAAATACTTTAAGATTTCGAGATTTTGTAGATTATCTACTCTTAGGATTTTATAGAAAATTATGCGATCATCATACAGACCTTTTAAAGGTTTTTAATAATCTTATATTGTTAATTAGCTTGTATGCTTTATTTTTTCAAGGTTTTGTTTGGCTTCACGACAATAAGATAAAGGATACAAAAGAGACTTTAACTTTATCTAAATTTTTTGATAATTTTCAGCCCTATATCGATATAGGAGCTTTTATTTTTATAATTCTTGGCGGTATTTTGATAGTATATAAAAATGTAGAATTTTTGAATTCTTTGTGTCTTATGACTAGAAAATATCTAGCAAAAATCCTTAAAAAAGAAGGTTCTATAAAGCTTGTGAAGAGCTTGGGGCAAAATTTATGGTGTTTGATAAAAGAAAATTTCATAAAGCTTGTGAAGATCTTGAGGCAAGATTTATCGTATTTAATAAAAGATTTAATTCTTATATTCTTTATTTCTTACATTTTTTATTGTTCATTAGGAATAATTATTGGATTTTTATTAAATCTGAATAAAGAATTTGGATATTCTTTACTCGTAAATACCTTATTTATTAGTTTGTATATTTGTTTAATTTATACCAAATCTTTATTTTTTGGTAGATATATAATACTTATTATCTCATATATAGGATTTTTTATAATACTCATAAAACGACCTGATATGATCCATCCTTTGATAGGAAAAATCGCAAATGAGAGTGATAAAAGCTTAACTGATCCAAGCTTGATAACATTAAATATATCTTATACTATACTTATAACCTTAGTTCTTTTTTCTCTTCAAAAAACCGCACGAAAAAACTCCATAGTGCCGAGTTGATTTAGTATATAGGCTTTGATTAAGTAAAGAAGAGATTGAAATCATAGAGCTTTAAAGCTATGAAATTCACAAAGTTTAAGCCGCTTCTGTGCTGGTTTTAAGCATAGCCTCTATACTAAGATGACCTAAGTTTTCTTCATTCTGTGCTCAATAAAATGCTAATTTTAGCTCTCAAAGGCTAAGCCTTATATCAAGTTTTTTAAATATAATGTCATTAAGTATAATTAGCAAATAAAATTATTACAAAAACCAAATTTAAAAGGATACAAAATGAAAACTGCTTTCATCACAGGGGCAAGTTCTGGCTTTGGGCTAGCCTGTGCTAAGGCTTTGGCCAAAAAAGACTTTAAGATCATAGCCCTTGCAAGAAGAAAAGAAAGGCTTGAGGCTTTGGAGGCTGAGTTTAAGGATCAAATTTATAGCCTAAATCTTGATGTAAGAGATAAAGAAGGCATTTTTAAGGCTGTAGAAAATTTACCAGAGGATTTTAAAAATATAAGCGTTTTGATCAATAACGCAGGGCTTGCCCTTGGGGTGCAAAAATTTGATGAGCTTAGCCTTGAGGATATAGAAAGCATGGTAGATACAAATATCAAGGGCTTTTTGTATGTGGCAAGGGCCATTATACCGCTTTTAAGAAAGCAAAAAAGTGCAAATATCTTTAATCTTGGCTCAGTAGCCGGACGCTATCCTTATCCGGGTGGTAATGTGTATTGTGGGACAAAGGCCTTTGTAAGGCAGTTTTCCTTAGCTTTAAGAAATGATCTAAGAGGCTCAAATATCAAGGTAACAAATATAGCTCCCGGACTTTGCAAGACCGAATTTAGCGAGGTTCGCTTTAAAGGCGATAAGCAAAAAGCTGATTTGGTTTATGAAAACACCAAATTTTTAAGTGCTGAGGATATTGCAGAGGTCATTTGCTCTATACTAGCACTGCCTGAACATATCAACATAAACGAGCTTGAGCTTATGCCTGTAACTCAAAGCTGGGATAATTTTTATATAGAAAGATTTTAAGCTTTATTTTATATGAATTTTAAAATTTTAAAAGCAAAATTTTTATATAATTTAAGCTTAATTAAATTTTAAAAACGCCTTGAAATTTAGCTTTAAAAGCCTTAAATTTCAAGGTTTAAGGGTTTTAGATGAGATTTTTATTTCTTTTGATTGTGCCTCTTTTTTCCTTTGCTAACACGCCCGGAGAAAATGCCGAGCTTTTCGGTGCTTTCACGCTTATACCCCCACTTGTAGCTATCGTGCTAGCCTTTATCACTAAAGATGTGATTTTATCGCTTTTTATGGGCGTTTTAAGTGGCACTTTTTTGCTAGCCCTTTCAAAAAATATCCTAAACGCCACCACCATAGGACTTTTAAATATCTATGATACCGCTGTTGAGAGCTTTTCAAAAATCATTTCTTACATGCTTCATTCTATGGCAGATAGCGTGAATGCGGGCATTATCTTGCAAATTCTTTGCATAGGCGGACTTGTAGCCTTGATCACAAAGATGGGCGGAGCAAAGGCTATTGCTCTAAGCTTTGCAAAAAGAGCAAAATCAGCCCTTTCAGCCCAAATCAACACTTGGTTTTTAGGACTTTTGATCTTTTTTGATGATTACGCAAATTTACTTATCGTGGGTCCCATAATGCGTCCTTTGGCGGATAAATTTAAAATTTCAAGAGAAAAATTTGCTTTTATTATAGACTCGACCGCTGCACCTGTGGCTGGCATTGCCGTGATTTCTACTTGGATAGGACTTGAGGTTTCTTTGATCAAAACAGCCTACGCAAACATAGGCATTGACAATATCTCAGCCTTTGGGATCTTCGTTGAAACCATACCTTACCGCTTTTACAACATCTTCATGCTCTTTTTTGTTGTGATGACAGCGATAATGGGGCGTGAGTTTGGCTCTATGTATAAGGCTGAAGTGCGTGCAAGAAGCACAGGACAGGTTGCTCCTATCTTAAAAAGTGGAGATTTGGACACTGCCGAGCTTGAGGATCAGTTTTTAGCCCCAAAAGAAAATATCAAAATCCGTGCCATAGATGCGATAATCCCTATATTCACACTCATCATCTTAGCCATACTTGGCTTCTATTTTAACGGATTTAGCATGCTTGAGGGTGCAGAAAAAGAGCTTGCCCTTGCAAGCCCTCTTTCTTTTGAAGCCATAAGATCAGCCTTTGGGAGTGCTGATTCTTCGGTAGTGCTTTTTCAAGCGGCTCTATTTGCGGCTATTGTGGCGATTTTTATGGGTGTAAGGCGTAAAATTTTTGGTATCAAAGAAGCGGTTGAGACTTGGATTTATGGGTGGAAAACGATGATTTTTACTATCGTTTTGCTCCTTTTTGCTTGGTCCTTATCAAGCATAGTTAAAGAGCTTGGAACTTCGCTTTTTATCACCTCGCTTTTGGCTGAAAGAGTGCCTGAGTTTGTCTTGCCAGCGACCATTTTTGCCTTTGCTTCAGCTATTTCTTTTGCCATTGGGACAAGCTATGGAACAATGGGCATTTTAATGCCACTTGCCGTGCCACTTGCCTTTGAGATAGGAAAGCTTAATGGATTTGATACAAACGCACTTCATGAATACATGGTGATTAACATTAGCTGCGTTTTAACAGGGGCTATTTTTGGAAACCACTGCTCGCCAATTTCTGATAATGTTATCCTTTCTTCAATGAGTGCAAAATGCGATCATATGGAGCATGTAAGAACGCAAATCCCTTATGCTTTGTTTATTTGTGCGATCTCGCTTTTTGCAGGCTATGTGCCGGTAGCTTTGGGACTTAGTGTTTGGATAACCCTGCCTTTAAATTTTGTTTTAATTGCCATTTTGTTAAGATTGATCGGAAAAAAAGTTGAACCTAAATTTGCTTGAATTTAAAGATAAAATTAGCCTCGCAAAAGAGCTTTTCACACCCTTTTTTAAAGGCGAATTTGAATGCTTTGCTTCGCCTTTAAAACACTTTAGAACAAGGGCTGAACTTAGCTTTTATCATGATGAAAAAAATCTTAATTATGCAATGTTTGATAAAAATACAAAGAAAAAATACTGCCTTGAAAGCTTGGAATTTGCAGATATTAAGATCAATGACTTGATGAAAAGGCTTTTAAAGCCCCTAAATGAAAATACAAATTTAAAAGAAAAGCTCTTTGGCGTGGAGTTTTTAGCCACTAAAAAAGAACTTAGTGTTACCTTGCTTTATCATAAAAATGTCGATTTGATAAGCAAGGATTTAGCAAATTTAAGCAAAAATTTAAACCTTAATCTTATCGCTAGAAGTCGTGGCAAAAAGCTTGTTTTTGGTAAGGAAAATTTGCTTCAAGAGCTTGAAATTTTAGGGGATTTTTTCTTCTATGAGTTTAATAATGATTGTTTTATCCAGCCAAATACCTTTATCAATGAAAAAATGATTTCATGGGTTTTGCAAGGCATTAAAGAGGATAAAAAGGCTGATTTGCTCGAACTTTACTGCGGATACGGCAATTTTACCCTGCCCTTAGCAAGGCATTTTAACAAGGTTTTAGCAACTGAAATTTCAAAAGAAAACATACGCTTTGCACTTAAAAACTGCGAGTTAAATTCTATTTCAAATATCAATTTTGCAAGGCTTTCAAGTGCTGAACTTTGTGAAGCTTTAGAAAAAAAGCGAGAATTTAAGCGTTTGAAGCATTTAAATTTAGATGAGTTTGATTTTTCTCATATCCTAGTTGATCCCCCTAGAATCGGACTTGATGAGCAGGTTTTAAGGCTGGCAAGCAGATATGAAAATATCGTCTATATTTCTTGCAATCCCCAAAGCCTTAAAGAAAATTTAAAAACTCTTAGCAAAAGCCACAAAATCGCTAAATTCGCACTTTTTGATCAATTTGCCCTTACTCCACATCTTGAATGTGGGGTATTTTTAAGAAAAATAACACAATAAAGGAGTAACAAATGAAAGAAACTATACTAAAAACCGCTAAAAATATAGCTGTTATAGGGCTTAGCCCTGATGAGAGTAAGCCAAGCCACTATGTGAGCAAGTATTTGCAAGAAAAAGGCTTTGTGATTTATCCTGTGTATCCTAAATTTGATGAAATTTTAGGACGAAGGGTTTATAGAAGTTTAGAAGAAATCAAAGATAATATCGATACCGTAGTGCTTTTTAGAAAGGGCGAGTTTGCAAGTGAAATTTATGAAAGCGTTTTAAAAAAAGGCATTAAAAATCTTTGGTTGCAACTTGGCATTATAAATGATGAAGTGGCTTTAAGGGCTAAAAAAGACGGATTAAATTTCGTTCAAAATGCTTGCATTATGGTCGAGCATAAAGCCCTTATGAGCTAAAATTTAGACTATTTCAAATGTTTTATCTCATTATCGCTACTTTTATATGGGCATTTTCCTTTCCTTTGATAGGATATTATATAAGCGGGCAAATGGACAGCTTTTTTGCAGCCTTTATGCGTGTATTTTTGGCTTTTTTAGTCTTTTTGCCCTTTTTAAATTTTGGTTGTAAATTTAGCCTCAAACTCAAGCTCATGGGCATAGGTGCGATGCAAATTGGCATTATGTATTTGTTTTATTATCATTCTTTTGCCTATCTTAGCGTGAGTGAAATCGCACTTTTTACGATCTTTACGCCCTTTTATATAGCCCTTGTTTATGATATTTGTTCAAAAAGATTTAGACCGCTTTATTTTGTAAGTATAGGAATTTGCACGCTTGGAGCTGTCATCATCAAATTTAGCGAACTAAGCTCTCATTTTTTATTTGGCTTTTTTCTCATACAAATGGCAAATTTAAGCTTTGGAGCCGGACAAAGCCTCTATAAGCTCTTGCTTGAAAGAGAAAATATCACTCAGCAAAGGCAAATTTTTGGCTATTTTCACTTAGGAGCTGTTTTGATCACCTTGCCTGCTTTTTTACTGCTTGGCGATAGCTCAAATTTACCAAAAAGTGCTTTTTCTTGGGGGATTTTGCTTTATCTTGGTTTCATTGCTTCTGGGCTTGGGTATTTTTTATACAATAAGGGTGCTACAAAGGTAGATAGCGGTGTGCTAGCGCTCATGCATAATGCTTTAATCCCTGCTGCCATTTTAGTAAATGCAGTGTTTTGGCATATTGATTTTGAATACAAACGCCTTATTTTAGGCTCGTGCATTATGGTTTTTTCTTTATGGCTTCATTATAAAATCATCGCATTTTATGAGAAAAAGGCTCAAGAAAGCTCATAAAGCTTTTTTCTATCACTTGAGCTTGCTATACCAAGTTGAATGCGGTATTTAGCTATGGTGCGTCTTCCTATTTGCATACTTGAAAACTCTTTTTGAGCAAGTTGCAAAAGCTTTTCATCACTTAAAGGCTTTTTACGATCTTCTTTTTTGATAAGTTCAGTGATATATTCTTTAATCGTTGCATTTGAGGTTTCTCCCTCATCATCAACAGCAGTTGTAAAAAAGTTTTTTAAAGGAACAAGCCCTCCTTCAAAGCTAAGATATTTATTTGCAATAGCCCTTGAAATAGTGCTTGAATTTCTTTGCAAATCCTCAGCCAAGTCGCTAAGCTTCATAGGCTTTATTTCCTTGCCCACAAAAAAATCATACTGATGCTCTATGATCATAAGCCCTACTTTATAAAGCGTTGCTTTTCTCATTTCTAAAGCGTCGATAAGATTTTTTGCCTCTTTGATATAAGAACTTAAAAACTCATGTTCTAAATTATCCGTTTCGATATGAATTTCAGGATAATACTCATCATTGATCTTGATTTTAATCTCTCCATCTTCTCTATAAATAAAAATATCAGGAACAATAGCCCTACTATCTTCAAAATACTCCAAAAAAGGCGGGGTGCTAAATTTCTTGATCACAGCCAAAGCTTGCTTATATAAAGGTTCTTTAACATAGTCTTTGATATTGTCAAAATCAGTGATCAAAAACCTACAAAACTCATCAAGTTCTTCATCTAAATCTTGCTCATTTTCCAAAGAAAAAAGTAAGGCTTCTTTGAAATTTAAAGCTCCAACACCGACAGGATCAAGGAATTTAAATCTTTGTCTTATGCGTTCAACCTCTTCTTTGCTAAAATCCTTTAAAAGCTCTTCATCGTATTCAAAATATCCCTCGTTATTTAAGCATTCTATGATCTTTAAAGCAATTTCTTGAGATTTTGCAGTGGGAAAAAGTGGAGGTATAATTTGCTCTTCCAAAAGCTCATAAACACTTTTTTTAGAAAGACTTAAAGCCTCAAGCGTATCACTGACTGAATTTTTATAAAAATGATCAAAGCTTTTTTTTCCATCACTTCTTGTAGCCTTGTTTTCGCTCACGCTTGCAAAGGGATTATCCTTTATCATTTCATTTAGGCTTTCCTTAAGATCTTCAATACCTACTTGCAATATAGGAAGCCATGTTCTTAGTGTTTGGCTCAGTTTGGTTTTGGTGGCTTGATTTATCTTTTGTTTAAGCATTATTCAAAGAGTTTAAACTCCGCTCCTAAGTAATATTTTCTTACATCTTCATTATGAGAAATTTCACTTGCCGTGCCACTTGCAAGCAAACTTCCAGCCCTTATAACATAAGTTCTATCACAAATTGCGAGTGTTTCTCTAACATTATGATCAGTGATTAAAACACCTATACCAAGCTTTTTAAGATCAGCAATAAGCCTTTGAATTTCAGCCACTGCTATAGGATCAACCCCAGCAAAGGGTTCATCTAAAAGCAAAAATTTAGGATCGCACATCAAGCTTCTAGCAATCTCACAACGCCTACGCTCTCCACCACTAAGGCTTAAGCCTTTTCGCATTCGTATAGGCTCTATGCTTAAAAGCTCGAGCATTTTTTCAACCTTTTCTTCTAAAACTTTTTTATCTTTGTAAAGAATTTGTGCGGCTAAAAGCAAATTATCCTCAACGCTTAAATCTTTAAACACGCTACTTTCTTGAGGCAAATAGCCTATGCCTATCTTTGCTCTTTTGTTTAAAGGAAGTTTTGTAATATCCTCATCATCAAGCATAACCTGACCAGAGCTTGGAGGTATAAGCCCACATATCATATAAAAAGTCGTGGTTTTTCCAGCTCCATTTGGTCCTAAAAGCCCCACAACTTCGTTGCTACTGATCTCTAAAGAAATATTTTGTATGATTTTTGTTTTTTTGATGATTTTTTGTAGATTGATCGCTTGTAATTTACTCATAAATTTGATACTTTCTTTTATCTTTTAAATTTGAAATTTGAATTTTTTTAGCCTCTATGCCAAAATTCTTTAAATACTCATAAAGCTTTTCATCGCCCCACTCTACTAAATGCAAACCCTTTTCAAAAAAATTCTCAAAAAGTCCATTTTCTAAAAGAGCTTTAAAGCCATTTTGATAAATATCATAATGAAAAAGCTTGAAGCCATTTTCATTTTCATAGCTTTGCATAACCGAAAAAGTTGGGGAACTTGGCTCTTCTTTTATGCCCTTAAATTTAGCAAAGGCTTGAACTAAACTTGTTTTTCCACTTGCTAAATCCCCTTGTAACAAAATAACACCCTCATTTGGCAAAAGCTTGCAAAGTTCATCAAGTTCATCAAGACTTAATACAATTTCTCTGGTCTTACTCATCTTGATCCTTGTTTTCAAGTTTTTGAACAAAGTCATCTTTTTTATCTTTGGGGATATTTTTAAGAGTAGGCAAGGCTAAAACCTTGTAAATTTCTTCTTTGGTATGAAGTTTAAGCCTTATGATATCGTTGATTTTGACTTCTTTGCTTGGTTTTGCAAGCCTTTCGTTGATAAAAACAACACCACTTTTACACATATCCTCAGCAATAGCCCTTCTTTTTGTGATATTTACTGCATTTAAAAATTTATCTACTCTCATAAATGCAATTTTAGCAAAAAAAGACAATAATTCATCAAAAAATTTATCTTTTGGAACATAATTTGCTTATTTTTGCATTTCATCAACAAAAACCTTAAATTCTTAAACTCGTAAATTTTTATTTTCAAAGCCTTATTTTAGTAAAATTTAGCTATAATCACGACTTAATTTGATAAAAATAAGGAAAGTGCAGTGAAAGAAGAGATCAAAAAAGTAGTTTTAGCTTATTCTGGCGGACTTGATACAAGCATTATTTTAAAATGGCTTCAAGATGAATACAAATGCGAGGTTGTTACCTTTACGGCTGATATAGGACAAGGAGAAGAGCTTGAGCCAGCTCGCAAAAAAGCCCTAGCCCTTGGCATAAAAGAAGAAAATATCTTTATCAAGGATTTAAAAGATGAGTTTGTAAGGGACTTTGTTTTTCCTATGTTTAGAGCAAATGCCTTGTATGAGGGTGAGTATTTGCTAGGCACAAGCATAGCAAGACCTTTGATTGCCAAAACTCAGGCTCAAATTGCCCTACAAACAGGAGCTGATGCCCTAAGTCACGGAGCCACAGGCAAGGGCAATGATCAGGTGCGTTTTGAGCTTGGCTACTTGGCCTTTAATCCGGACTTTAAGATCATTGCTCCTTGGCGCGAATGGGATTTAAACAGCCGCGAAAAGCTTTTAGCTTATGCTGAAAAACACGGCATTGATATTTCAAAGAAAAAGGGCAAATCTCCCTACTCAATGGACGCAAATTTACTTCACATTTCTTATGAAGGTCTTGTTTTAGAAGATCCTGCCAAGGCTCCAGAAGAAGATATGTGGCGCTGGAGCAAAAGCTTAAAAGAAGCTTCAAATGAAAGTGAGTTTATAGAGCTTGAATTTCAAAAAGGAGATTTAGTTGCTATAAATGGCGAAAAGCTAAGTCCAGCTGGGCTTTTAGCTAAGCTTAACGAATTTGGTGCAAAGCATGGTATAGGTAGGCTTGATTTGGTGGAAAACCGCTTTGTAGGTATGAAAAGCAGGGGTTGTTATGAAACACCGGGCGGAAGCATACTTCTAAAAGCTCATAGAGCTATTGAAAGCATTACTCTTGACAGAGAAGCAGCTCATTTAAAAGATGAGCTTATGCCAAAATACGCTTCTATGATTTATAATGGCTTTTGGTTCTCGCCTGAAAGGTTAATGCTTCAAGCCTTGATTGATGAATCACAAAAGCATGTAAATGGCAAGGTTAAACTAGAGCTTTACAAAGGAAATGTTATAGTTAGAGGCAGAGAAAGTGCAAATGATAGCTTGTTTAACACCGCTTTTTCAACCTTTGAAGAAGATGAGGTTTATAATCAAAAAGACGCTGAGGGCTTTATCAAGCTTAATGCCTTGCGTCTTATCATAGCAGGGAAAAATGGGCGTAAATTTAAATAATTAAGGCAAAAAATGAAAGTATTACTTATAAAAGATGTCAAAGGCTTGGGAAAGGCTGGAGAAGTAAAAGAAGTAAAAGATGGATATGGGCAAAATTTTCTCATCGGCAAGGGCTTTGCAAAGGCTGCCACAACCGAGGTTTTAAGAAAATATGAAAGCGATAAGAAAAAAGAGGCTGAAAATCTGCGTTTTGAGCTTGCAAATTTAGAAAAACTTAAAGATGAGCTTTCTAAAATCACTCTTGTTATCCTAAAGCCTGTGGGTGCGAATGGAAGTTTGTTTGGTGGCGTTACAAAAGATGAAATCGCTCAAGCTTTAAAAACCCAAGCAAATTTAGAAATCGATAAAAAAAGCTTGGAATGCGAGACCTTAAAAAATATCGGGATACATGAAGTAAGCGTAAAATTAGGACACAGCATTCACGCTCAATTTAAAATCGACATAAAGGCTGAGTGATGTTTCACGCAACGACGATTCTAGCTTATAAGGGTAAAAATAAATCAGTTATCGGCGGAGATGGTCAGGTAAGCTTTGGACAAACCGTGCTTAAGGGCAATGCTGTTAAGATAAGAAAGTTAAATAATGGCAAGGTCTTAGCAGGCTTTGCAGGAAGCACGGCTGATGCTTTTAATCTCTTTGATATGTTTGAAAACTTGCTTTCAAGCTCGAAAGGCGATTTGCTCAAAGCTGCCATTGATTTTTCAAAAGAATGGCGTAAGGACAAATATCTTAGAAAACTTGAAGCTATGATGTTGGTACTTGATAGGGAGCATATTTTCTTGCTTTCTGGAACAGGCGATGTGGTAGAGCCTGAAGATGGGCAAATAGCAGCCATTGGAAGTGGGGGAAATTTTGCCCTAAGTGCGGCTAGAGCCTTGGCAAAGCACACAAATTTAGATGAAGAAATTTTAGTTAAAGATAGCCTCATGATAGCTGGCGAAATTTGCATTTATACGAATACAAATATAAAAACTTTCGTGATCGAGGATACAAAAGAATGAATTTAACCCCAAAAGAGATTGTAAAATTTTTAGATGATTATGTGATCGGACAAAAAAATGCTAAGAAAATCATCGCCATAGCTTTAAGAAATCGCTACCGCAGAATGAAGCTTGCACCTGAAATTCAAGATGATATCATGCCAAAAAATATCCTGATGATAGGCTCAACCGGCGTTGGTAAAACAGAAATCGCAAGGCGTTTGGCTAAGATGATGGGCTTTCCTTTTGTTAAGGTTGAGGCGAGCAAATACACTGAAGTTGGCTTTGTTGGGCGTGATGTTGAAAGCATGGTAAGAGATCTTGCAAATGCTGCTATGAATTTAATCAAAAAAGAACAACAAGATAAAAATCAAGATAAAATCGATGAATATATAGAAAATAAGATCTTAGAAAAGCTTTTGCCCCCTTTACCAAAGGGCGTTAGCGATGAAAAACAAAACGAATACAAAAACAGCCTTGAAAAAATGCGTGAAAAGCTTAGAAAAGGCGATTTAGATGAAAGTATGATCGAGCTTGAAATTTCTCAAAATATGTTTGATACTAATCCAAATTTACCGCCTGAAATGGGTGCTATGCAAGATATAGTCAAAGTTATTGGCGTGGGCAGTAAAAAGGTTAAAAAAGAACTTAAGATAAAAGATGCTAAAAATGCTTTATCAAGCGAAGCAAGTGAAAAAATCCTTGATCTTGAGAGCATTAAAGGCGAAGCCTTGAAAAGAGTGGAAAATGAGGGCATTATCTTTATCGATGAGATTGACAAAGTCGCTGTGTCAAGTGGTAACTCAAGCCGCCAAGATCCAAGCAAAGAAGGCGTGCAAAGGGACTTGCTTCCTATCGTTGAAGGAAGCGTGGTGCAAACAAAAATTGGCAATGTCAAAACCGATCATATCCTTTTTATCGCAGCTGGAGCTTTTCATCTTAGCAAGCCAAGCGATTTGATCCCTGAGCTTCAAGGGCGTTTTCCTTTGCGTGTCGAGCTTGATAGCCTTGATGATAAGGCTTTATATGAGATCTTAACACGCCCTAAAAACTCGCTTTTAAAACAATACACCGAGCTTTTAAAAACAGAAAGCGTGGAACTTAAATTTGATGATGAGGCTATAAAAGAAATAGCTAAAATCGCCTCAAAAGCAAATGAAGAAATGCAAGATATAGGCGCTAGAAGACTTCACACCGTGATAGAAAAATTACTTGAGGATTTAAGCTTTGAGGCTGATTCTTATGCTGGACAAAGCTTTGTTGTAAGCAAGGAAATGGTGCAAGAAAAATTAGGCGATATAGTAGAGAATAAGGATTTGGCAAGGTATATTTTGTGAAAAGTGGTTTTGTAAGCATCATAGGGCGGACAAATGCTGGCAAAAGTAGCATTATAAACGCTCTTTTAGATGCTAAAATCACCCTTGTTTCTCACAAACAAAACGCCACTAGGCGTAAAATCAAAGCCATCATCATGCATAATGATGATCAAATCATCATCACAGACACCCCGGGACTTCATAAAAGCGACAAGCTTCTTAATCAAATGCTGATAAACTCGGCTCTTAAGTCTATAAATGATTGCGATTTGATTCTTTTTGTAGTAAGCGTTTTTGATGAGCTAAAAGACTATGAAGAGTTTTTGAGCTTAGAGCCTAAAGTGCCTCATTTGCTTGTTTTAAATAAGGTTGATTTGGTCAAAAATGAAGCCTTGCTTAAAAAGCTTAGCGAGTATGCTAAATTTAGCGAGCATTTTAAGGCTATCATTCCCTTTTCTGCTAAGCAAAAAACCTATAAAAAAACACTGCTTGATGAAGTGGTAAAGCATTTAGAAGAACATGCTTATTTTTATGATCCAAGCTTTTTAACCCCAAGTAGCGAAAAAGAAATTTATAAGGATTTTATCTTAGAAGCTGTTTTTGAAAGCGTGAGCGAGGAGCTTCCTTACTGCGTTGAAAGCGCGATAAAAAGTATAAAAGACACTCCAAACGCCCTTTTTATAGAAGCAAATTTGATCACAGACACGCCCTCGCACAAAGCCATGCTCATAGGAAAAGACGGCTTAAGTCTTAAACGCATAGGCAAAAATGCAAGAAAAAAAATAGAAAAATTAGCCGAAAAAAAGGTTATGCTAAGGCTTTTTGTGCAAGTTAAAAAGGCTTGGCAAAAAGATGAGAATTTTTTGAAAAGCGTTTTAGATGAAGATTAGCTTCAAAAAGGATATAAGAGCTAAATTTCTTGACTTTGATAAGCTTCATTATGTGCAAATTGCTTTTAGCGATGAGCAAAATTTAGAAGAGTTTTTTCTCAAGCAAGCTTGTTTAGAGCTTGGTTTAAAGGATATATTTTCTTATGAGCTAGCTTTTTTAAAAGATAAAAATACAGCCCATGTTTTTCTTTGCGAATATGATGATTTGGATAAAGAATATGACTTTATCACAAGTGAAATTTTATGTTTTTCATATCTTAAGGCATTAAATACCGATGAAAGTGGAAATTTCTGCGTTTTGTATTTTGAAAAATCATATTCTTTCATGGCTATTTTTGAGGATAATATCCTAAAAATTTGCAAAAATATCCCCAAATATACACAAAATCTACTCAAAGATAAAAACAAATTTGATGATAAGACTTTTTTAGCCGATCTTCAAAGCCTAGAGCTTAAAGAACTCATGCAAAAATATAAAAGTGAGGAAATTTTTGTATTTTTTGATGAAGAATATAAGGATCTTTTAGCATTATTGCAAGACAATTTCGCACTTAAAAGCTCTTATATCAACAAACAAACCATGTCAAATTTACTTTTTTTAGCAAGTAAGGAACAAAATAAAGATATAAATTTTAACAAAAACTTTATTTTTACACAAAGTAAGTTTTTTAATCAGCTCCTCTTAGTTTTTAGCCTTGCCTTTGTGCTTAGTATTGCTTATCCTTTGTATGATTTTGTGGATTTTAAGCTCAAAGAAGATACTTATAAACATAACATAAGTAAAAACAAACTTCATCAAGAAAATACCCAAAAACTCAAGGAAGAACAAGCTTTTATGCTTGAGCAAAAAGAAGAGCTTACCAAAGAATTAAGCAAGCATTTAAATCCTTCCTTTATGCTTGAAATTCTTGAAAAACTTTCCCTAGCACTTGCTCAAAATAAAACAAAGATTAACTCTTTAAATATAGAAAATAAAAATCTCATCATCAGTGCTGATAAAAGCCCTGCTTTTGAGCGTTTTAGCGTGCAAATTTATTCAAACGCTTATTTTATCTTAAAAGATAAAAAGCAAGATGAGGGATCTTTGGAGCTATTTTTGGAGTTTAAAGATGAAAGATAGGATCAATTTTTGGCTCAATCAAAGGAATTTTAGAGAAAAGCTTTATCTTTTTATCATTAGCTTACTTTTGGGTATTTTTCTTGCACTTTTTTTAGCTAAAGGCTTAGAAATCAACGAGGATTTGAGAAGTGAAGAGCTTATAAGCTTTGAAAATGATTTTACTCAAGATGAAAATTTAAAAGAACTTGATATAAATTTACAACGATTTCAAAAGAGTGAAAAAGAATACCTAGATGAAATTTATAAACTAGCTAACAAAGAAAAAATCATCTTTGAGAACATAAAAAGCGAATCTTTTAGCACAGCTCATTTCAAACACTACACCTTGAAGCTAGAATTTTTTACTCATTTTCATCAGCTTTTACTTTTTCTCCAAAGCGTTCAAAACTCAAATTTCATTTTTGAGCTTTCAAATTTAAGCTTAAATATGGAAAAAAATCAACTCAAAGCCGTTCTAAGTATCAAATTTTCAAGTCTCATCTAGTGGCGTAAAGATTTCAAGCTCATTTTTACTAACAAGCGAAGAAAAGGCTTGCTTTGCTTTTATGTAATGCTTGGTTTGTGTATGAAGTGTAAGAGCTTTTTGATCCTGCCAAGCTTCTATAAAACAAAGCATACTCTCGTCCTTTTTTACCAAATCATAAGCAATGCAACCTTGTTCCTGCCTACTTTTTTCAACAAGTTCTTTAGCAACTGCTACAAAATCTTGAAATTTTGAGGGTTTGAGCCAAACCCTCGCCACAACGCGTATCACGGAATAAACCTAATCACTTCTTCAAATTTGCGTCTGCTTTTGGTTGCACCTGCGTATTTATCTTCTCCTTTATAGCCAAAACCGCACATCACAGCAACGCCAAAATGAGCAGGATCAAAAACACTCTCTTTAGCTAAAAGTTCATTTACAGCTTTCATATCAAAGCCCTCGATCGCACAAGAATCAGCACCCAAAGCAGTTGCTACGCTCATCATATTGCCAAGTGCGATATAAGCTTGTTTGCAAGCCCAATCAAACAAAGCACGGTCATTTTCATGAAGATCAAACTGCTCTTGAAAATCACTAAAAAATTTAGATTTTATTTGCACAACCTCAGCAGGAAGCTTTTGCACATCAACCATCATATCTCTAAGATAAGCACTATTGATAAGCAAATCAGCTCTTTTTCTTGCTAAGATGATAAGATAATGACTAGCACCCTCTAAAGCCTTTTGTCCGCCCCAGCAAAATGGGTGAAGCTTCTTTCTCAAAGCCTTTTGTGAGTCGCTTTTATTTTCAAGGACAACAAATTCCCAAGGCTCAAAACCAAAACTACTTGGACTAAGTCTTCCAGCCTCTAAAATCACACGAAAATCATCATCGCTAATAGCCTTTTTTTCATCAAAAAGCTTGCAAGCATAACGGCGATTAAAAATTTCTAAGATTTTTTCTTTATCCATACTCTTCTCCTTAGGTAAAATATCTTGAAATTATAAAATAAAATCAATAATTTGACAATACTAAAATTAAGGTTAGATACTTACCTAAGGTAGAGTGTAAATCATTTTATTTTTTTAAGAAAATGCTTATATTTTCGTTTTTTAATACAAAATCATTAGCATTTTTTTCTAAGCTAAAATCTCCCTTTAAATTAACAAGCAAACCATCTTCAACTTCTGATATTCTAGGATCACAAAGCATTTTAGTTGAAGCTGTGTCATCTTTAAAGCTTAATGTCCCATTTTTAAATTCATAAGAGCCAAAAAAGCGGTTACAACCCACAAAGCCTGTAAATTTATCCTTTTCAAAATTCATCACAGCACCCTCGCCCATTTCATTTGCTCCAAGTTGCATTTGTCTACCATTTAAGATGATATTTTCCACGCTAAAATTATTATCAGCAAGCTCATTTACGCTTGTTTCATTTGAGCAAGCAATAAAAAAACCAGCAAGAACTAAACTACTCATCATTTTTTTCATATTTTTCCTTTAAATTTGAAATTGCTCTAATTCTTCCTCGAGATTATGACATACTATCTTTAACTCATCAGCAACCTGAAGTAAGGCTTTGGAAATTTCTTCATTTTGACTACTGATACTCACGCTTTGCTTCATACTCTCAAGTAAATTTCCTATATGCTCTTGTGTATTTTTAATCTTTTCTACACAAGAAGAAACAAGCTCTTTAGCGTGAAGATTACACGATTTTACCTCGTTAGCTTCGCTAGCTAGGGTATTAGCTTGCTGACTTAGGGCATTGATACTTGAAGCATTGTTTTGCATGATTGTAGAAATATCATTGATCGATCTTAAAAGCTCTTTAGTGATATTTGCGATATGAACGAGGGATTCTTCACTTGTTTGAGCAAGCACTCTTACATCTTCAGCGATGACAGAAAAGCCTCTTCCATGCTCCCCTGCCCTAGCTGCTTCGATCCCTGCATTTAAAGAAAGTAAATTCGTCTTTTCAGCGATATCATTCATCATCGAAGAAGCTTTTTGTATATCATTTGCTTGCGTTTGCATGCGTTCTACTTTTTTAGCCAAGTCATTTTCATTTTGAGCGCTTTGCTCGAGCTTAGAAGTAACTTCATATAAGGCTTCAATCATAGCATTAAGAAGTTTATAAGAGCGATCATTGGCTTCATTTGCCTGAAAAGAAAGTTCTGAAACCTCGTTAAGATCATCTTTGGTTTCTTTGCTTAAAGAAAAAGCCTCGTCTGTTTTAGACTTGTTTTTACTTGTGATTTGGCTTAAATTTACGGCATTTTCATTTAAAAGTTTACTTTGTTGATCAACTTTTTTTGAATTTTGTCCTGTAAGTGCTATGGCTTTTTGTATCTTTTCTATAAATTCATTGATATAAAAACAAGCTTGGGCTATCTCACTTTTACCTTTGATATGAATTCTATCTTTTAAATTTCCATTTCCACTAGCAAGCTCTTTGGCGTGTTTTAAAAGCTCGAGTATAGGATTGCCCACAACTATCTTAAGCATAAAGATCACAACCAAAACTGTGAGGATCAAAGCTATACTAAAGATGATGATATAAGACTTGCTGGCTTTATTTAAGTCCTTTTCTATACCCTCAAGGCTGTTATAAATATCCATAACACCGATCACATCGCCAACTTTAGCATTTGCATGACACATCACACAACTTTCATCAGCGATCAAAGGACGGATAAGCCTGATATAGTTTTTATCATCTTTTTGAAAATCCAAAGACATAATTTGTGGGTTTGAAAACTGATCAAGTATGATTTTTTCACTTGAAATTTGAGGATCTTTCATCTCAAAAAGCTCTATGGTGTCCTTAGAGGGATAAAGTCCTATATCTTCTATGCCATCGATCATTCTTGCATTATGTATAGCCTCATCGATTTTTTCAGCTTCGCCAAAATTCATAGATACTCTTAGGGTTTGAAAAACCGAGGCTGAAACGGTTTGAAGATTTTGTATGCTCATCTTTGTGCTTGTATTTTTAAAATCATTGTATAAGATAACTTGCATAATCAAAAAACTTATCAATAAAACAAATACCATAGCCACTGTAATCTTAAAGCCTATTTTATGAAACATTCTTTCCCTTTAAAAAATCATATGCCATTGTATCTAAATTTAACACAAACACACAAAACTTTTCATAAATTTTATATTTTGGCTTAAAAATACTTTAAAAACTCATTCAAAAAGATCTTGTATCTTGATCTCCAAACTTTTGCAAATTTTATAGATATGCTCTAAGTTAAAATGCTTGCCGTAGCGGTTGTTCTCGCAGTTAGAATAAAACGCAACACTTTTAATGCCTATATCAAGAGCAAGATCAAGTTGAGAAATTCCTTTTTTCTCTCGAATTTGGCGGATTTTACGAGATAAGCTCTTGTGAAAGCTTAAAATCTCCTCATCGCTTGCGTTGCTAAAATTTACTCTCATTTAAATTTATCCTATGGGATTAATTATTTTTTAAACTTTACAAAGATATAATGCTTTTGAATATATCCTATAGGATAAATTCAAAAATTATTTTTTTAAAGAAGGAACAAAATGAAACATTTATTTGTAGCTTTAAGCTGTCCGCTTGCTTTTACGGCATGTGCTTTTTTTGGTTTTGATAACTCCTACTCTGTTACCTATGATACAAATCCACAAGGTGCAAGCATAGTTTGTGGTGGATTTCATAAAGGCTACTCACCTTATATCGCCTACTACGATAAAAAGGCTTTAGAGGAAAGTCCTTATACTGAGCCTTGCGAGGCTGTTTGGTTTAGTGGAGCTAAGGCAAAATTTGATAATTACCTAGGCTCAGACATGACAAAATATCCAAATGGAGTGCATATAACCTTAAGAAGACCAGATGTTCCCGGGCTTGAAAAGGATATGCAGTTTGCCCTACAAGTAAAACAGCTACAAAATCAAGAAAATTTTCAAAACCAACAGCTCTCAATCCAGCAGCAACAACTTTCGATCCAACAGCAACAGCTCAACAACCAAGCCAAAGGCTTGCAACAACAGCAAAAACAACATGAACAATTCATGGACTATATGAACTATGGAAACTATCTGAGATGATTTTAAATTTAAAGGAGAAAATATGAAAAAAGTTCAAAAAGTATTTATGGCTTTAGTTTTAAGCTTGCTTTGCCTAAGCTTTGCAAAGGCTGATAAGCTTGATATAAAACGGATGATTGAGGATTGTAAAAGTGGTAAGATCATCAACTTATATGCTTGTCAAGCTGATGATCTTTTTAACAAAAATGTAGGAGATAGAAGTAAATATAACCAAGAAAAACTTACAAACTCGTATGTAGGCTTTATGAGTTCTTTTTTAGCTGTAGATTTATTACACAATAAAAAAGTCCTCTCTGCTTATGCTGATGATGAATACATGAAAAACCTCCAAAGAGATTTCCTTGAAGGTTTTCTTTATGCTGATTTTAAAAAAAATGACAAATACAAGCTTAAGCTTCTCAAGCAAAAACCTGATGAGTTTTTTAAAATACAAGCACCCATATGGCTAAGTAATGGACTTTCAAACGCTCAAGCTACGCAAACTACAAAAGCTTTATCTGCTGAGCAAGAATTCTTTGAAAAAACGATCAAGTCGCCCACCTAATGAATTCTTTAAAGATACAAATAAATTTGATAAAACTTGCGAAAAAACAGCCTTATATGCTTGTGCTTTTATAAAAAAGGTTGATGATTTGTTTTCAAAAGTAGATGGAGACAAATGTATGAATGTCGAAGATTTAAAATGGAACATACAATTTACTCTAGCTTATTCGATAGCCCTTGATCTTATGCATGATCCAAAAACGATCACCCCTCTTTTGCAAAGCGATATTAAAAGAGCTATTGAGGGCTACGCTATGAAAGACGAAATTTTACAAAAATATTCTACAAAACAAAAATCAGATGCATTTTTTACCCAAGCTATGCTTCCGGATACCGAGAAAAAATTTTATCAAAACTGCCCGGTAAAAAAATGATCGCAAGGATTTAAGCTTTTTTGCTTAGATCCTTACTTATAAAACAAGAAAAATTATAAGATATCAAAACAAAAATATCACAAAACCAAGCTACCCTTAAAGCCTAAATTTACTTTTTAAAAGTAGCTTGCAAGAAAGGCATTTTCTTAATGCAAAAAATGCCTTATGCCTGTAAAATAAAGTGCTATTTTAGCTTCATTTGCAGCTCTTATCACCTCATCATCTCTTATACTGCCTCCTGGCTGAACTATAGCTTTAACGCCTATTTTAGCTGCTTCATCTATGCTATCTCTAAAAGGAAAAAAAGCCTCACTTGCCAAAACGCAGCCTCTTAGATCAAGCCCCATATCCTTAGCCTTAGCTATGGCAGCCTTGCTTGCATCTATCCTGCTTGTCATTCCCATGCCTATGGCTACTAGGGCTTTGTTTTTAACATAGACCACATTGTTTGACTTGGTAAAAGCTGCGATTTTAAGGGCGATTTTCATATCCTCAAATTCCTTCTCACTAGCCTTTTTCTCACTCACGCATTTTGCATTTTTAAGCTCGTTTTCACCTACTTCATCGCTATTTTGATACACAAAACCCCCATCGATATGCTTAAAATCATACTTATCAAAAGAGCGTTTCAAAGAAGGACTTTCTTGGGTAAAAATTTTAATGCGTTTCTTGCTCTCAAACACCTTTAAAGCCTCAGGCGCTACATTTGCAGCGATGATGACTTCTACATAAATTTCATTTATTTTCAAAGCCAAAGCCTCATCTAAGCACCCATTTATCGCAACTACTCCTCCATAAGCACTTACGCTATCACATTTTAAAGCCTCTGTGTAGCTTTCAAGCAAGCTTTCTTTCAAGGCAAAACCGCAAGCATTGCCATGCTTTATAATAGCCACGCAAGGTGCTTCATCAAAGGCTGAGGCTAAATTTAGTGCTGCGTTGATGTCTGTTAGGTTGTTAAAGCTTGCTTCTCCTTTTAGGGCTTTGAAATTGTTGCTGAAAAAATCATCAAATTCATACAAAGCACCCTTTTGATGAGGGTTTTCTCCGTATTTTGTATCCATGACCTTACGCCCAGCGATGAATTTAAACTCGCCAAAACCGCCCTTAAAGCGTTCGTTCATATAATTTGCTATGAAACTATCATAATTTGCCGTATGCTCATAGGCTTTTATCATCAAATTTAAGCGAAAGCTCTCATCATCTTTGCCCTCTTTTATAGCCTCAATCACGCTTTTATAGTCCAAAAGATCGCACACCACAAGCACGCTTTTATAGTTTTTTGCCGCACTTCTAATCATCGCAGGTCCGCCTATGTCGATATTTTCAACGATTTCATCAAAATCATCGCTTAAAATCGTAGTCTTTTTAAAAGGATATAAATTCACACAAAGCAAATCAATGCTAGAAATATCATTTTGCCTTGCTTCTTTAACATGCTTTTCGTCTTCTCTTTTATGCAAAATCGCGCCGTGAATTTTAGGATGCAAGGTCTTTACTCGCCCCTCAAAAAGCTCAGGACTTTGCGTAAATTCACTTACTTCTGTAACCTCAAGAGCATTTTCTTTAAGGAGTTTATAAGTACCTCCCGTTGATAAAAGCTCGAAATTTAAAGCTCTAAGCTCTTTTGCAAACTTGACAACGCCATCCTTATCGCTAACGCTTAGCAAGGCTCTTTTTTTCATTAATTTTTCCTTTCTAAATGCTTTTTAATCAGCTCATAAGCCTCATTTATCTTTTGAAAGTTCTCAACACCTTTTTTAAGCTCAGCTTCGCTTACATTATTTGCGTTTAATATGTCAGGGTGATACTTTTTAGCAAGCAAGCGGTAGCTTTTTTTCACAGCGTTTAAATCAGCATTTTTATCAAGCTCAAGCAAAGAAAATGCCTCATCAAGCCCCATTTGCCTAGAAGTTTTACTTTGCATGCCTTGAAGCTCTTTTATAAAGGCGTTTAGCTCTTGATTTGAAATGCCAAAAGCCTTGGAAATTTCTTCTAAAATTCCTTGCTTTTTAGCACTAAAATCCCCGTCAATCAAAGCCATAAAAACAAGCACACGAAGCACATTAAAACGCTCACTTAAAGGAAGTGGAACCTCTTTTATAAATTCCCTTGCCACATATAAAGCATCGCTTAAATTTTCTTTATGCTCGTTAAAACTTGCCTTTAAAAACTCTCGCTCGCGTGTATCTTTGGCATTAGCGTCTAAAATTTGGCTGATCATATCCGCTTCTTGTTCGCTTACCCTGCCATCGCTTTTGGCGATCTTGGCTAAAAGTGCGATGACATAGTAATTCATCTTTCTTTTAAACTCATCAAGCCTTTCTTCCATAACCCCACTTGCAAAACCTTTGGCAAAGCCCTTAGCACCACGCCCAAAAGAGCCTAAAAAATCCTGCTTGCCCCAAGTTTTATAATACCAGTAAAAAACGCCTATGGCTACGAGCAGAAGGATAAAAATCATTGAATTTGCTCCTCAAAACTTTCAAAATAAAGCTTTTTAAGCTCATTTAAGCTTAAATTTATGTTATCAAGCACAAAATTTAGTTCAGCGACACTTTGTCCAAGCCTTGTAAATTCAAGCTTAAACTCAGCCGCCAAAGCTTCAAAAGCCTGTTCATCATTTACCCCAACAATAGCCCTGCTCGCACTCTCATCAAAAAGCAAAGCCTCATCATCAAAGCCACTTTTTAAACTCACACCAACATTTGAAATCGCACACATTTTAGCCAAACTTATAGCCAAACCGCCCACGCCAACGCTATTTGCACAAGCTAAAATGCCCTTTTGGTTTGCCTCATACAAAAAGTTCCAAAGTTTTAATTCTGCTTCATAATCAAAATCTTTCAAAACGCCTGCTACCTTGCTATCTTGCACTTTCATCGCTAAAGATCCGGCAAATTCGCCATAAGTCTTGCCTAAAAGATAAAGGCTTGTATTTGCTTTAAAGCTTGATTTTAGGCATTTTGAAGCCTCTTTTAAAACGCCTACGCAAACGATAGTAGGGCTTGGATAAATGCTTGTGCCCTCAGTTTCATTATAAAGCGAGACATTGCCACTTACAACAGGTGTATTTAAGGCTTTGCAAGCTTCTTTTATACCCTCGCAACCCTTTGCAAACTGCCACATCACTTCAGCATTTAAAGGGCTTCCGTAATTTAAACAATCGCTAATTGAAAGCGGTTTTGCTCCGGTGCAAGCTACTTTTCTGCCTGAATTAGCGACATTTAAAATAGCACCTATTTTAGGATCGATAAAATTTAGCCTCGAGTTGCACTCCACAGTCATAGCCACGGCTGCATTATTTTCTTTCACGCGAATCACGCTTGCACCAAGCTTGCCATCAGCTTTCATCGTATTTGTTTGCACGCTAGAATCAAACTGATCGTAAATAAAGGCTTTGTCATTTGCATTTTCATTACTTAAAAGCTGTTTGAAAAGCTCTTTTGCAGGCATTTTGAGCTCAAATTTATAAGTTTTTATCTCATCAAGATAAGCAGGCTTTTTAAGCTCGCGGTCTAAAACAGGTGCTTTGTCGCTTAAAGGTGCGATAGGAATTAGCCCCACAAGTTCGTTTTCCCAGAAAAGCTCCATTTTTCCACTATCAGTAACCTCGCCTATAACCGCACAATCAAGCCCCCATTTTTCAAAGATCTTGATAACTTCATTTTCACAACCCTTTTTAGCACAAATTAACATTCTTTCTTGAGACTCGCTAAGCATAAGCTCGTAAGCATTCATGCCCTCTTCTCTCATCGGCGTTTTATCAAGATAAAGCTTCATTCCGCTACCGCTTTTGCCAGCCATTTCAAAAGAGCTTGAAGTAAGCCCAGCTGCTCCCATATCTTGAATTCCCACTATAAAATCCGTTTTAAAAAGCTCTAAACAAGCTTCCATTAAAAGCTTTTCGCTGAAAGGATCGCCAATTTGCACCGTTGGACGCAAACTTTTGCTTGCCTGCGTAAAGCTATCACTTGCCATAACAGCACCGCCAAGCCCGTCTTTGCCTGTCTTTGAGCCTACATAAATGACAGGATTTCCAACGCCCTCAGCCTTAGCGTAAAAAATATCTTTTATAGGACAAATTCCAAGAGCAAAGGCATTTACAAGGATATTGCCATTAAAACACTCATCAAAAGCGACCTCACCGCCAATGGTAGGCACTCCCATACAATTTCCATAATGAGAAATTCCACCCACAACGCCTTTTACAAGGTATTTTTGATGTTTTGCATGAGTGCCTTTTAAGCTTCCAAATTTAAGTGAATTTAGCCCTGCAACCACTCTTGCACCCATGGTAAAAACATCACGCATTATACCGCCAACCCCTGTTGCTGCACCGGCAAAGGGTTCGATGAAGCTTGGGTGATTATGACTTTCTACCTTAAAAACAGCCGCATAACCTCCGCCAATATCTATAACACCAGCATTTTCGCCAGGTCCTTGTATCACCCAATCAGCCTTAGTAGGAAAATTTTTAAGATATTTCTTGCTTGATTTATAAGAACAATGTTCGCTCCACATCGCTGAAATCACGCCAAGTTCTAATAAATTTGGCTCACGACCGAGAATTTTTAAGATTTGCTCATATTCTTCATCGCTGATTTTGTGTGCTTTTATAAGCTCTTTGTCCATTTTTATCCTTTAAATTTATTTACCTAGGCAAAAGGAGCTAAAAATAGCGTCCATTAGCTCATCTTGTTCAAAACTATGAGTAAATTTTTCAAGCTCCTTAAGGGCTAAATTTAGCTCAAAAGCAAAGAGTTCTAAATTTTGCTCACTTAATAAATCCCTAGCTCTAAATATAGCCTCGCTAGCCCTTATGAAAGCATGGACAAGCTCTAAATTTGGTAAGATAAAATCCACACTTTCATTTGTATCAAGATAGGCTTTAAGTGCTTTTAAAAGCTTGCTTATATCCTTTTGAACGCTTAGCTTTAAAAAGTCTCCTTCTTCTTTAAATTCTTGCCTTAAATCGCTTTTATTTAAAAGCCAAAAGATCTTTTTATCCTTACCTTTTTCTTTGATTAAGCTTATAAGCTCTTCGTCTTCTTTATCTTTTTTACGTGAGCCGTCAAAAAGAGCTATGATAATATCTGCTTCATCAATAGCCTTTTTTGAAAGCTCTATGCCTTTTTTTTCGATCTCATCAAGACCCTTTCTAATGCCTGCTGTATCGATGATCTTTAGCAAATGAGAGCCGATTTGTAAATTTTCTTCTATGGTGTCTCTGGTTGTGCCAGCCTCATTTGAAACTATGGCTCTTTCATAGTTTAAAAAGGCGTTTAAAAGCGAGCTTTTGCCAACATTTGGCTTACCTATGATAGCGATTTTATAGCCTTGCAAAAGAGCCTTTTTTGAAAGTGAAATTTCAGCTATTTTTTTAAGATCCTTTGCATTTTGCTCACACATATTTTGAATTTGCATAAATAAATCACTTGGCAAATCATCATCTGCATAATCAATGCTCGTTTCAACAAAGGCTAGGGTTTTTACAAGATCAAGCCTTATTTTTTCCAAAAACTCGCCTAATTTACCCTCTAAATTTCTAGCTATAAGCTTGGCTTGGCTTTGGGATTTTGCATTGATTAAGGAGGCTATGTTTGAGGCTTTTAAAAGATTCATCTTGCCATTTAAATAAGCTCTTTTGCTAAACTCGCCAGCATTTGCAAGACGCACACCTTGCTTTTGTAATTCTTCAAGCATTAAAGAAGCTAAGATATAGCCTCCATGCGTTTGAAACTCTACAATATCCTCACCCGTGAAAGAAAAAGGAGCTTTAAAATAAATAACTATACACTCATCAATCAAACTTTCATCGCTAGCATAAATTTTACACAAATGTGCATATCTTGGCACAAGTTCTTTTTTTTTACAAAGCTTAAGAGCGATTTGTAAAGCCTTTGAACCGCTCATTCTTACTATATTTATCGCTCCTTGAGCATTTGCCGTAGCTAGGGCTGTTATAGTATCATTCATCTTTCTTAAAGAAGTCATTTACAACGACAAATCTTTGATCTGCATTTTGTCTGATACCTACATATTTGTTTGGAAATCTTTGTCTAAGTTTTTCAAGGGCTATTTTAACTAAAACTCCGTCTAAATGCTTGGTTTGAGCCTTGCCTGTATGCTCTACCTTTTCTATGATATTTTTGAGATAAAGCTCCATGCCTTGTTCTTGATTTTTTAAAAACTCAGCGATTTCAAGGCGGACTAAGAATTTGTATTTTGAATTGATCCAATTATGAAGCAAATAAGAAAGTGCCTTATAGCGATAAGCTTCTTTACCTATGAGCAAAGCTGCATCAGCACCGTCAAGCTTGATATAAACACAATCTTTATCATAAATACTAACCTCACTTACTTCTATATCAAGTCCTATTGAATTGAGTAAATTTTTAAGATCAAGGCTAATCTCATCTATACAATCTTCGATTTTATACTTTTCCTTGCTTTCTTTGTGAAAATCATCAAAAATCGCCTCATTTTTGACCTTATATTCTGGGGCTTTAAGCGGAGCTTTTTCCTTACTTAAAGAAGGCTGATTTTCTTGAGTTTGTTTGTGTTCAAAATGATGTTTTGCTTCTCTATGTTTTTTTTCAGACTTAAAATTTTCTTTCTTTTTGTGTGATTTTTTTTCATCATATTTATGAGCTTTTTTCTTAGCTCTTGCTTCAATGATAGCATTTTTTTGAAAAAAACCTAAAAATCCCCTACTTGGTCTTTGAACAAGCTCATACTCCAGATCAACAACAGAACAGTTTAATTCTTGTGCTGCCTTAGTTAAAGCACTTTGTAAATCTTTTTCTTCAATCAACATGTTCTTTTTCCACTTCTTTTTTATGATGTTCTTTCGCAAAAAGTTTATTTACTACCCATTGCTGTAAGAGCGAGCAAAGATTATTAACGCACCAATAAAGGGTAAGCCCAGCTGGAAACCATAAGAAAAAGAAAGTAAAGATCACAGGTAAAAATTTCATAATCTTTGCTTGAGTTGGATCTTGTATAGCCATAGGGGTAATAAGCTGTTGTAAAAACATCGTTGCACCCATTAAGATAGGAAGCACATAGTAAGGATCTAATACAGATAAATCATATATCCACAAAGCCCAGGCAGCTCCTTTAAGCTCAACAGCATTAAGTAAAACCCTATAAATTGCAAAAAAGATTGGAATTTGAAGCAGTATAGGTAAGCAACCTGAAAAAGGATTTGCCCCATGTTTTTTATAAAGCTCCATCATATGAACATTCATTTTTTGTGGATCGCCTTTGTAGCGTTCTCTTAATTCTTTCATTTTTGGTGCTAAATCTTTTAATTTGTTCATAGAAATCATGGAACGATAAGTAAGAGGGAATAAGATCACTCGAATAATTAAAGTTAACGCAACTATACTCCAACCCCAATTTCCTATATAATCATGTAAAAATTCTAAAAAAGAATACACAGGCTTAGCAATAAAAGTAAACCAACCATACTCTACAGCTAAAATGAGCCTCTTATCAATGGTTTTTAAGATACTATGTTCCTTAGCCCCTATATAACCTTTTGCTTTAAAATCTCCATTTGCCTGAGCAAAAGCCAAAGGATAACCCTCTCCGGCATCGGTAATCACAGCATCTAAAGGCTTATCAAAATCATAAAACAAAGAAGCATAATAAGCGTCAAAAGCTGAAATTATAGTAGCTTTTGAACTTGTTTGAGAACTTACATCTTTATCCTCGAAAGTTTCTATGGTTTCGTCTTCTTTTACCAACAAAGCTCCACGCACAACATAACTTTCCTTAGCGCTTTCAGGGCGAGAACCTGTGCTGATAAAATAAGGGTGTGCTTCACTTAATTTTACCTCAAGATCATAATTGCCTTTTTCATAAAAGGTTACAATCTTTTCAAGAGTGAGATCTCCTAAATTTTGTGTTAAAATAAGCTTTACGCTTTCGTTATTTGTTATATTTAGGCTTTCCTCAGAAGCTGTGTAGGCATTTGAAAAAGCTAGATTGTTTAAACTAGGATTACTAAAGCGGATTTCAAGAGGTCTTGTCTTAGAGCTTATAAGCTCCAAGGCTTCATTCTTTTCATCTTTAAATTTATTTCCCTTGAGCTTAAAGCTTGCAATGCGTCCAAACTCATCAAATTGTGCTTTAAAATACTCACTTTCTATAGTAGAAATAACCTTACTTTGTGGTTTTTCTTGTATAGGAGCTTCATTTACTGCTGGGGTATTAGTGCTTAAATTTACATTTGGGGCTGGATTTTGCACGCTTGTATTTGTGCTTGAGTTATGATCGTGAGGATCTACTTTTGCGACAAAAAACTCACTATACACAATAAAAAACAAAAAACTCAAAGCCACAGCTAAGATAATGCGTTTTTGTTGGTTTGGATTATTTTGATTATTCACGATTTTCCTTTAATTTTTTCACAAGATAAAACTGATTTTTTCCACATGGGATATAAAAAAAACTAATTTTTAAAAATTGAGATGCCTTTAAATTTGCTTTGTCTATCTGTATTTTTTTGTAAATTTTAGGATAATCAAAGCCACCTTTATTGTAGGGATTGCAACGCAATATCCTATAAAAACTCAAAATAAATGCGAGAAAAAAATTATTCCTTTGAAACTGCCATAGGGCATACTCAGAACAACTTGGATAAAAGCGACAACAAGCAGGTTTTAGCGGACTGATAAATTTTTGATATATCCTAATCATCAAGCTAGGCATTTAAGTCTCCTCAAGCCCCATTTTAAATTTTTTTCAAGCTGACAAAAATCTAAATCTAAAATATCATTCTTAGCAATCAAAACATAATAACCACGAGTTATAAGATTTTCAACCTTAAAAAAAGCCTCTCTCATAAGGCGTTTAGCTCTATTTCTATCTACTGCACGACCCACTTTTTTGCTGGCTATAACAGACATTTTAAGTTCATTTGCTTCCAAAAATATCACATTTATGCCCTCGCAATACCATCTTTTGCCCTGTTTATAAAGCTTTGAAAAATCCTTTTCATCGCAAATGCTTTTTATACGGCTAATCTTTTTCTTCCTTTAGCTCTTCTTGCATTGATGACTTTGCGACCATTTTTGCTTTTCATACGAACACGAAAGCCGTGTGTGCGTTTTTTAGGTGTATTATGAGGTTGAAAAGTTCTTTTCATTTTCTATTCCTTTCTTAAATGTATAAATTTTGTAAAATAAAATGCTTATTTTAGCTCAATTTTACTTAAAATTGCTTTTAACTTAAGTGTAAATTTTATTTATTTTCGCTAAATTTCTAACTTAGGTTTATGAAAATATCTTTATTTTTATAAGGAAAGACTATGCAAGAATTTGTTATTCAAGAACTTGAAAAAAAAGATTTACCAAAAATGCTTGAAATGGTAAGAGAGCTAGCTATTTATGAGGAAATGGAAGATGTTTTAAGTGCAAGCAAGCAAGATTATGAAGAAAATCTTTTTGAAAATAAATTTGCAAAAGCTCTTTTACTTACATACAAAGGCGAAGCCGTAGGTTATGCTATTTATTTTTACACCTTTTCTTCTTTTTTAGGGCATGGAGGACTTTATCTAGAAGATCTTTATATAAGAGAAAATTTCCGTAAAAAAGGCTTTGCAAAAGCTGTTTTTAGATATTTAGCTCAAATTTGTAAAGAAAAAAAGCTTAAGAGATTAGAATGGGTTTGTCTTCATTCAAATGATTTGGGTATAGGCTTTTATGAAAGATTAAATGCTGAAAATATGAGCAAAATTTGGAGAACTTATCGTTTGGACGGAGAAAATTTAGATATTTTAAGCAAAGAATGAGTAAAATTAGAGGTTTATATTATCTTAAAGCTTTTGGTTATGAGTTTATAGATAGTCATTTAAGCTTTCAAAATGAAGATCTTGATTTTTATCAGTTGAAAGCTCAAATTGCAAATTGCAGTCTTTGCACCTTGTCTAAAAAACGAAAATGTAGCGTTCTTGATAAGATGAAAAAACCTTGCAAGCTCATGATAGTAGATAGTTTCATCTCAAAAAGCGAAAATGATAGTGGAGTGATTTTAAACTCAAATAAGGGCTTGAATTTAAAAACAATGCTTAAAGAAAGCCTCTTCTTGCATGAAGAAGAATATTATATGAGCTATGTTTTAAAATGTTTTAGTGCAAATAAAAATGATGATTTTGCTTTGAAACAATGTTTACCCTACTGGTTCAATGAGTTTTATTTACTTTGCCCTAAGGTTGTACTCATCTTGGGACAAAATTCCTTTGAATGCTTGGGTTTTAAGGATTTTTCCTTATTAAGAGGAGAGCTTTTTTCTTATAAAAACTCTTGGATAATGAGTACTTTTGATTTGGATTTCATAGCTAAAAATCCAAGTTTTAAGCAAGATTTTCTTGCTGATTTACAAAAAATAAAAGGATTATTATGAAACATATATTTTTTCTTATTGCACTGTGTTTATATATTGCTGGTTGTTCTTTAAATATTGGCACTAAAACTTCTGCAAAGATAACAGATTTAAATGCGAGTTCAAGCTCTAAAAGAACTTATGATAAAATTGCTATTATTATCCCTCAAAAAGTGATCAAAGGATACTCAAATACAGTTATTAACTCGAGTTTTGCTTATATTTTTAGACAAAATGCTAAACTTGATATAAAGGTCTTTTTAACGCAAAATGAAGAAAACTCTTCCCTTATGAAAGCTATTCAAGAAATTGATGAGCAAAATTTTGGCTTCGTTATCGCTGCTACAACCCTAAAAGGTGGGAATTTTATAGCTAAAAATATGCCTAGTGATATCGTTGTTTTTATACCAACCCTGCACAAAAATGATACACAAATCACATCTTCAAATATATACTTTGGAAGGATAGACTATGATGAGCAGATCAAAAAGCTCTTAGAGCAATCAAACTCAAATATAGCAATATTTTCTGATAATTCTGCTCTTTCAAGTAATCTAGAAAGAAGGGTAAAAGAATTAAGCCAAGAAGGTAGTGTAAGAGCATACAACACAACTGGAGAAAAGGTAAATTTCGCAAGACTTATCCGCTCTCAAGGCTCTTTAAGTAACGCAAGTGTCTTTTTAAACACACCTATAGTAACAAGTTCTATCCTTGCTTCTCAGCTTAGAGCCAATGAAATGCACCCTCATGCAATCTTGCTTACTCAAATAGGCTATAATCCAACCATACTTAAGCTTACTCAAGCCAATGATAGAAGGAAAATGATTATTGCAAATTCTATTTCAAACAAGGATAAAAATCTATCTTATATCAACGAGATGTTTTTGCAAAGCATCGATTATAACTGGGTAGCTTATGCAACTAGTGTTGGACTTGATTATTTTTACACCAAGCTTTTAAATCCAAAGGCTTCAAGAATTTTTAAAGAAAATATCAAAAACTCTCAAGTCATCTATAATGTAAATTTAATGAAAGCTCTAGATTTTAGCTTTGAGGAGTTTTAAAAGCATTTAAGAAAAGCTCTTTTATCTCATCGCTTATCACAGCTGGTTTTAAACTTTGCACATAAACTAAGGTAAAATCAGCTGAAAATATTTTAGTCTCCTCTTTGTAAATTTCTTGACGCAAAATAAGACTAGCGTGCTTAAATTCTAAAAGCTCATGTCTAAGTTCAAGCATATCTCCAAGCACGGCAGGCTTTAAAAAGTTACAATTTGCCTTTGCAAGCAAAAAATGCCCCTTATCCTTATCAAAGATATTAGGCTCTTTGCCAAAAAAAAGCTCGCTTCTTGCTCGCTCGCAAAATTTCAAATAATTACTATGATAAACAACCCCACCTGCATCAGTATCCTCATAATACACTCTAATCCTCATCTAGCTCCTCCACTTGACAAATTTCATCATATCCCTCATGCTGTGTATTGCCACTAGCACAAAAGCCAGAAAGTCTTAAGATCTCGTTAAAAATCTTTGTCTTTTTTAAAACCACTGCATCAAGATCATCACTAGACTTAGGATAAATAAAACTTTCTCTTTCTATGAAATTTAACCCGTTGCTGTCCTCAAAAAAATCATCATTAAAATATATCCCCAAAATATCTTGAAAATAAAACTTCCAGCTATAAATCACACTTTTATCCTCATCTAAAAAGGATTCTACCAAAAAGCCTCCATTAAATTGCCCTAAGTAAGAATCAGCAAACTCAAACACAAGTCCATTTTCAAGCTCTTTAATCCTTTGGATAAAAAAACAACCTTGATCTTTGGTATCTTGAATACACCAGCTAAAGCCTTCCTCATTCCGTTTTAAAAACATGTTATAATCTGAATATACTCCATCATGTTCATCAAATGCATATTGATAAAAACGACTAAACCACTTTTTATCATCATTTTCATAAAATTCAAATAATTCAGGAGTTAAAACATAGGTCTGACTAAATTTAATAGGCTTAAAACTCAGCTTAGAGCTATCATCATAATAAGCAAAATTTTCATCATCTTGGCTAAAATAAAAGATATCATCTGTGAAATTTTTATTTTCTTCTTGTGTTAAAGCATCGATCTGAATATCAGCATTTAACTCCAAATCTTGAGAAAGTGCAGTTTGACTTTTTTTGTGTAGGGCTGTGATTTGTTTTACATTTAAGGTATAAATAAAATCCTTATCCTCAAACTCAAATACATGTTTTTTATCCTCATCTAAAAAAACCTTTGCACCGCTGAGCTTTTTATATCTTGGATTTTTATTATCATCTAGCATTTCAAGGCTTAACTTAGGACATAAAATATGAGCATTGCTAGGCAGAGCTTTAATCTCTTCAAGCTCCTTACAACCACCTTGTAAACTAATGTAGATATTATCCTTGCTTTGAAATTTCAAATAATTAAAAGTATGCCCTCTTTCTTGCTCTTCATTTTGGCTTATATTTTGTTCCTGCCCTACTTCTTTTTCATCTAGCTTGGTATTTTCTCTTTTTTCACAAGCTGTAAAAAAAAGAATTATAAAACACCCAAAAATCAATACCTTACGCATAAAAATCCTTTAAAATAGATTGAAACATTATAACAAATTTTTTTCAAATTTATATCTTTGAAGCATGCTTTCATTGCCAGCTACTCCGCCTTGATGTATGTATAAAAGAGGCTTTTTAAAGCCTTTTTGATGAGCCAAAACGCAAAGCAAGCCCACACTATCATAAAGCAAATCAAACTCAAGCCCCGCATTTTTAGCTTCTTTATAAATTTCAAAAAGCTCTTTATAAGGCTTAGCAAAGTGAAATTTTTTGGGCAAATTTAAAATACACAAATTTGAAAAATCAAATTGCGGATCAAGTTCTTTTATTTGTGTCCTCAAATACTCCTCATCGCCCACGCAAGCACAAGTATAAATTTGATGATTTCTTAAATTTTTTGCTAGAAAAAGTGCTGAAGTTCCTGTGCCTGAGGGTAAAAAAATGTCAAATTTAAGCCCTAAAGCCTTTTCTTGAGATAAAATTTCATTTGCAAGCTCCTTGTATCCAAGCTCGGCTTCCTTACAAGCAAAACCTTGAGGGATAAAAATGTCTCCTTTTTTACATAAATTTAAAGCCATTTGTTTAGAGCTTTCAAAGTCTAAATTTTCTAAGATCCAAGCCTTATTTTTAAGAGCTTGTGCGTAGTTTGCACACGGATTTTGCTTTAAAAAAGATGAAATTTTTTCACAAACAAAAATAAGCTTATAAGCTCTTTGAAAAGTAAAAGCACTTAGAGCAACCAAAGCATTACTTTGAGAACCTCCAAAGCTTATAAAACGCTGATTTGAAGGATAGTTTTGTTTAAGATAAAAGGCAAGCTTGCGTGCTTTGTTGCCGTTAATTTGCTCGCTGATTAAATCATCTCTTTTAACAAAAAAATCAAAGCCAAGAAGACAAAAGGGATCTATCTTACTTATTTTCATTAAATAATTGCAAGGCTTCTTTGATCGTTGCCTCATTTGAGATATTAAATTTGATCTCTATGCGACGACTTCTTTCTTTATTTTCTTTTCCGCCGATTAAAATAGGATCTGAGAAACTTCTCCCACTTGCAAGCAAATATTTTTGAAGTTTTGGATCTTTATAAAAAGAATAGATAAAACTCATCACCTCATAGGCTCTTTTTTGGGACAAATCCAAATTATACATATAAGAACCATCTGAATCTGTATGCCCTTCAATAGTGATATTTTCTATATTTGATAAAATTTCATTATTATTTAAAATCGCACTTAGGTATTGATTTAAAATCTGTCTTAAATTTTCTTTTGCTTCCTCTTTTAAAACAAAAGAGCCTCTATCAAAAAGCACTTCAGACGGCAAAGAAATCGCCCCTGTTCTAGAATCTATGCTTACATTTGCTTCAAGATTTAGTTTTAATTGCTCAATCATTCTTGATCGTAAAGACTCTAAATTTTCGATCTTGATCCTGATATTTTCATATTTTTGATTCAAGATATCCACTTCTTCTTCTTTTGCACTTAATTGTGCAAGTAAAATGAGCATTTGTTTATCTCTATCATCTAAATTTTGACTTAAATTTTTACTAAGTTCTTGATAAGAACTTACATTAGCTTCAAGCATTTTCTTTTGCTCATTCATACTCAAAAGCTCATTAGAAGTAGCACTCAATCTTAAACCTAGTTCATAAAGTATCTTTTCTTTATCTCTAAGCTCTTGTTTGCTTTCCTCTAGACTCTTACTTTGTCTAGCAAGGCTTTCTTTACTTTGCTTAAGATCATCTTGAGCAAAAGTGTATTTGATCACGACAGCACCAATGATAAGCAAAAAAACAAACAAAAGCCCAGCCATCAAGTCAGCATAAACAATGTAAAAATTATCGTTTTTTTCTGGATTATTTTTATATTTCATTTTTCGCTAAAGAATTATCCTCTTTTGAAAGTTTAGCGATAACCCCACTTGCTTCTTGATCTATTTCTTGAATTTCAGCTTTCATTTGACTCATCATCGCTATTTTGTCATCAATATTGCGTTCTTCTTCATAAACATCTTTAAATTCTCTCATGCCTTGCAAAAGACTATTTTTAAAACCAATAAAGACTTTTTCTTGATTTTCAAGCATAGAATTTTGATAATGCTCAAAACTTCGCTTAAAGACATCTATACGCTCATCAAGACTACTTAGGGTTCTGTCAAGATGCTGGGTTTTTTCGTTACTTACATCAAGCAAGCGGTTGTATTGTTCGCTCATTCTCGTGCTTATATCTCTTAGATTTTGATTAAGCAAACCTATGGCATTAGTCATTTCAAGATAAACCTTGCTTAAATCTTTTTGAGTCCTATGAGCTCTAGTTAGTTCGCTCATAGTCTGCTTGATATGCTCGCTACTAAGTTTTATTGATTTTTCTTCAACACTAAGCATTTCTTGAAAAAGTCCAAATTTACGCTCTATACTATAATCAAGCTCTTTGAAAAAATCCTCATTACTTACCTGATCAAAAATCACACCGATTTTTTCAAAATGCTTCAAGCTTAAGGATAAGTATTTATGATCCATCTCTTCCTTAGTCCAAAAAAAGCCACTTGTTGAAATTTTTTGTCTTGTTATCAATCTTTGAATTTTGCTCTTGCCAAATTTTTCAAAAAACATCCACCATAAAGCTAAGAATATCCCATAAATAGAAACATAAAAAGCTGTTGCCACACCACCTAAAAGCTGTGAAATTTCTTGTTCTAGCATAAGACTATCATTAGAACTAAAATCAGGCATAGAAATAGCAATACTCACAAAAGTTCCTAAAATTCCAAGCATTGGAAAGATACTTGTAGCTATGGAGGCAAAATTCTCATTTCTTGCACCCTTGATATAACTATAAGCAAACTCATCAAAACTTGCATTACATTTTGTTTCATTGCCTATAGTAAGAAAGTTTTTCATAATATATTTTTTAAGAGCTTGCTTAAATTCATTTTTTTGTTGTTCGAAGATATTTGAGGCATATTCTGCATTATGTCTTGCAAAAATTAAAGCGATGAAAAGTATGATCCCCATCATAAAAAGAGTATGACTTTCAACCCTTAAATCAAGTTGCCCCAAATATCCAAGTAATACAAAAATATATAAAAGTATAGGGATAAAAACGATTTTTACATAAACTAAAAAGCCCTTGCGTTCCTTGATTTCAGGTAAAATCAATTCAGCAATTTCTTTATTTTCATTTTGCATTTTTTATCCTATAAAATATTTAATTTCTTCCCACGCAGTTTAAATTCTCAAAAGCGATCTCAAGTCTTTTTATCATGCTTTCTTCGCCTGCTCTAAGCCACACACGAGGATCATAGTATTTTTTATTTGGCTTGTCATCGCCCTCAGGATTGCCAATTTGTCCTTGTAAATAAGCCTTATTTTTAGCTTCATAGCCACGAACGCCGTCCCAAAATGCCCATTGCGTGTCTGTGTCGATATTCATTTTAATGACGCCATAACTCACAGCATCTTTGATATCTTTTAGCTCGCTTCCGCTTCCACCATGAAAAACAAAATTTATAGGTTTTTCATCATTAAGCTTAAATTTATCTTTAACAAATTTTTGTGAATTTTTAAGAATTTCAGGCTGCAAGCTCACATTTCCGGGCTTATAAACACCATGCACATTTCCAAAACTTGCGGCAACTGAAAATTTATCACTGATTTTCATCAATCTTTCATAAGCAAGGGCTACATCTTCAGGCTGAGTGTAAAGTTTGGCATTGTCAATGCTTGTATTATCCACGCCATCTTCTTCACCACCCGTGCAACCAAGCTCAAGCTCAAGACAAATCCCAAGTTCGCTAAGCTTTTTAAGATAAATTTCGCAAGTGCTTAAATTTTCTTCCAAGCTTTCCTCACTAAGATCAAGCATGTGAGAGCTAAAAAGGGCTTGTCCGCTTATCTTTTTATGCTCAGCATTTGCTAAGATCAAAGCATCGATCCAAGGCAAAAGCTTTCTTGCGGCATGATCGGTATGTAAAATCACAGGCACATTATAAGCCTTAGCCAAAGTATGCACATGCTTTGCACCGCTTATCGCTCCTAAAACTTCAGCATTTTCACAGTTTTTCCCTGCATAAAATTTCGCCCCACCATTTGAAAACTGAATGATAACAGGCGAATTAACCTTTTTAGCACTTTCTAAAACCGCATTGATAGAATTTGTACCGACCACATTCACAGCAGGTATCGCAAAGCCTTCGCTTTTGGCATAAGCGTAGAGCTTATTTAGCTCTTCACCGCTTACTACGCCTGCTTTTACTATGCTTAAAACGCCCATTATTTTATCTCAACTTTTGCATTTTTAAGAAGTTCTTGAACTTTTTCATTTAGTTTTGCACCAGCTTCTTGAGCCTTAGCTTGATTGATAAGATCAGCTTTTACATCATTGTAGCTTAGTTGTTTTTTAGCTTGCGAATCTTCTTTAAGGATAACATGATAACCAAATTCTGTTTTTATAGGATTTTGAGTGATTGTTCCATTTTTTAGAGAAAAAGCTGCATCACTAAAAGGCTTTACCATATCTTCTGTGCCAAACCAACCAAGATCGCCACCCTGTCTGGCTGATCCATCGATTGACTTAGCTGCTGCAAGTTGAGCGAATTTTTCAGTTAAAGCATTACCTTTTAAGCCTTTAAGCTCAGCGATCACATCTCTTGCTTCTTTTTCAGTTTTTACTAAAATATGTCTTGCCTTTACTCCTGCAGGACGAATAAATTTAGCTTTATTTTGTTCATAAAAAGCCTTAATTTTCGACTCATCAACTTTTATAGAATTAAAAATCTTTTCTTGATAAATTTGCATTAAAATTTGTTCTTTAGCATTTTCCAAAGCTTTAGCATATAAAGGATCTTTTTCTAAATTTTGTTTTTTAGCATCTTCTGCTATAAGCTTTGCTCCCATATATCTTAAAATAAGCTCTTGTTTTTGATCAGCTGTAAGATCTTTAAAGTTTTGACCACGCAAAACAGGAGCAAAAGCTTCGCTGATCTCAGTATCTGTAACATTTTTACCATTCATCGTTGCAACAACAGCTGCATTTAAGCTTACTGCACTCAATAAACCAGCAAGAACTAAAGACATTTTTTTCATCATTTTTCCTTTTATATTGATAAATTTGGCAAATTATAACGAAGTTTCGTTAAGGCTAATTAACTAAAATAAAAAAATGAAAAGAAATTTAGAAATTAAACACTTATTTTTAAGCCATTTTGACAAGCCCGTTACTGAGCTTAAGTTTTCAAACCTCTATGAACTCATAGTTTGCGTAATGTTATCAGCACAATGCACCGATAAAAGAGTAAATTTGATCACGCCTGAGCTTTTCAAAGCCTATCCAAGTATAAAAGATCTAGCAAATGCAAGGCTAAATTCCCTTAAAAGCTATATTCAAAGCTGTTCTTTTTTTAATAACAAAGCCACAAATCTCATCAAAATGGCTAAGGCAGTTTGTGAGGACTTTGGGGGCGAAATTCCGCTAAATGAAAAGGATCTAAAATCCTTAGCCGGAGTGGGACAAAAAACAGCTCATGTTGTTTTGATAGAATGGTGTGGGGCAAATTTCATGGCTGTTGATACACATGTTTTTCGTGTCGCTCACCGCCTTGATCTTAGCAAGGCAAAAACGCCTGAAGCCACAGAAGAAGATCTTACACGCATTTTTAAGGACAATCTTAACTATCTTCATCAAGCCATGGTGCTTTTTGGACGCTACACCTGTAAGGCTAAAAATCCTTTATGCGAGCAGTGTTTTTTAGCTCATCTTTGCAAAAGCAAGGACAAAAAAGCTTAAAGCCCTGTTATCAGGGCTGAAGTCTCATGCGAAAGCCATTTAAAGCTAATAAAATCTACATTTGTCATTAAAACTATGAAATTTAAAGCAAATTTTAAAAATACTTTTTATTTTAAATCATTAAGCACTTTAAAAAGTTTTTTAAGCTACACTTTGCTCTTAGTTTTAAGATAAAGTATCAAAATGTCAAATTTGAAAGATAAATTTTTGCAAAGTAAAGAATTTGAAAAGATTAAAGCCTTGCAAGATCTTGATTTTACAAGCTCTTATGAGCTTTTAGACTGCATAAATATAAATTGCGATAAAAACTTAGATGAAAAGATCAAAGAGCTAGTGCTTGATCTTAAGCCTTGGAGGAAGGGTCCTTTTAAGATCAATGAGTTATTTATCGACGCAGAGTGGCAAAGCTTTGTGAAATTTAATCTTCTAAAACCCTTTATGCACGAAATCAAGGATAAAATAGTCGCTGATGTAGGGTGTAATAATGGATACTATATGTTTAAAATGCTTGAGTTTAGCCCTGCTAAGCTTGTAGGCTTTGATCCTTGCTTGCGTCCTTTTTTGCAGTTTCATCTTTTAAATACCCTGATAAAAAGCAAAATAGAATTTGAGGCTTTGGGTGTAGAGGATTTACCTTTATATAAACTTAAATTTGATGTGATTTTTTGTCTTGGTGTGCTTTATCACAGAAGTGATCCTATAAAAATGTTAAAAAATTTAAAAATGAGTTTAAATAAAGGTGGCATAGTCTTTTTAGATACCATGTATATAGAAGATGAAAGAGAAATTGCCTTAATTCCTCGAAAAACTTACTCAAAAATATCAAATATTTTTTTCATTCCGTCGATACTAGGTTTAAGAAATTGGTGTGAAAGAGCAGGATTTAAAGAATTTGAAATTTTAGCTCTTAAGCAAACTGATAGTTTTGAGCAAAGAAAAACAGCCTTTAGCGAGGGATTTTCCTTAGAGGATTTTCTTGATACTAAGGATAAAAATTTCACTTGCGAGGGCTATGAAGCACCAAAGCGAATTTATGTTAAATTAAAGGCTTAATAATGAAAAGTATTTCTTTTGACGAATATGCCCAGCTTGAGCAATTTATCAGCCAAGAAGATGCCGCCCGCATTAAGGCTGAGCTTTTAACCTGCCCAGAGGTTGATACTTCTTTAACAGGAACTATTATCGAACTTTCTAAAAATCACGCAAAAAGCGTTTTAATCACCTCAAATGAAATGGTTTCTGATGAACTTGGCTTGATACATGATTCTTTTATTTTTTGTGCTGCAAGCTATGTCGCGCAAGCTGCTGTAAATAAAGAATATTCTATGCTTATAGGTTCAAAGAATAATTTTTATTCTCCTTTAAAATTAGGAGATATTTTAATCCTCGAAGCACAAGCCTTGTTTGATGAAAATTCTAAAAAAAGAGAAGTTAAGGTAGTAGGTCATGTCAATGAAATCAAAATTTTTGAATCAAGCATACAAATAGTAGTTACTGATGATCATATCTTTAGGCTCAAACGACCACCTTCAACCAACACTAAACCTCAAGAAGAAGAAAAAGAAGAGCAAAAGCCAAATATGGAAGCAGCTATGGCTCAAGCTATGCTCAAAAATCTTGCTACTTAGGAGCTAGAGGAAGATCTATCCAGTTTTTAGGGCAGTCCTCATGATAGGTCCCACTTGCATCATAATAAGGCTTACAATCATCATAAAATCTATTTGATATACCTCTTTCATTTACAAAACAGGCGTTAAAACCTAGTGCTATTAGTAAAGTAAAAATGATCTTTTTCATTCTTTTTCCTTGCGATTGTGTTTTCTCCACTCATATGGCTCTATAGGATTCTTGCTTTTCCAAAGTCCAAGTTTTGAGCTTTTGGCATTTTTTTGATCTTGTACATAAGCATCAGTATAATAACTATACGCCCAAGCATAGCCATTAGCAACCATAGCTTTGTTAATGTCTTGTCCGTTAAATTCGACTATACCAACTATCCTGCCGTATTTATCCTTGCTTTTTTTGATGACTTGAACCTCTTTTCCCGCGATCAAAGAAGCAAGATAGTCTTTGGATTTATTTCCAAAATCCTGCTTGGACTCAGGAGCGTCTATACCAAAAAATCGTATCCTATATTTTTCATTGGCAAAGTCTAAAAGTTCTATGGTATCGCCATCTATCACACGAACAACCTTGCCTTTTATAATATTATCATCTAAAACAAAAGAATTAAGCAAAAAGGCAAAAACCACAGCAAGTAAAAGCATGATAAGTCTTTTTGGATCACTTGCTGTTTTTCTTAGATTAAGTATATCTTTATAATTTATCTTTCTCATCAAAATCCTATCAAATAGCAAATTTTTCTTTTATCTGATCACTTTGCTCCTTAGAAATGATAAAATCCGTATGATAAAGCAAACAAGATCCCAAAGTAAGAACCCTTAAAACAAGTTTTTTGTTCTTTTGGTTGCTTGGATCATGAGATGAGCTTGCTAGCTCATAAATTTCATAAATAACTTCCCTATTAAGCTTGCTTAGATCAAGCTCGATAATCTCTTCTTCAAAAGCACTTGCTTGTTTTGTGTAATCTTCTTGCTTGTTTGAGCCAAAATTCTTAAATGTTTTATGAGCATTAAGATTTTTTTCCTTAGCCTCTTCTAAATTCATCACTTTTATCACTCTCAGAGAAAAATCGCCATCTAATTTTGTATAATGAAGCTCGAAAGCAAAGGGGCTATTTTTCTTTTGGGCATCATTAAAAATTTCTTCAAGCTGATTGACACTGCTTTCAAAAGCCACAACATCAAAAGAAGAGTAAAGATCCATGATTTGCATTTTTGCATATCGTTTGCCATTTTTACTCATCATTGCCTTAAAATCCTCTATTTTACCAACACTAACGATCCGTCCTCCTCCTGGTTTCAAATCTTCAAATTCTATACTTTTTTTATAATTAATCTTTTCGATATCTTCAAGATACTCATCAAGTGGGTGAGCAGAAAGATAAATCCCTAAAATTTCTTTTTCATAAGAGAGTTTTTCTAAGCTATCATATTCTTCTTTTGTGATCTTAATAGCAGTTTTTATATCTCCAGCAACCTCTTCTACTCCAAATAAAGAATTTTCAGCATTTCTTTTAACTTCAGCGACCTTTCTTGAACTTTCGCAAAGTAAGGGAAGATTATCAATCAAGCATTTTCTACTTAAGCCATATTCATCAAAAGCTCCAACTTTGATAAGGCTTTCCATGGTTCTTTTATTGATTTTAGCAGGATCAATCCTACCCATAAAATCATCAATATCCTTAAAACCTCCTTCAGGTCTTACGCTGATAAGATTTGCAATAGCAGGCATTCCCACACTTTTAATCGCTCCAAGTCCATATAAAATAGCCTCTTCCCCATTTTTAAGCTTCATAGCACTAAATTCGCCCATAGCTTTGTTGATATTTGGCGGTAAAAGCTTAATTTTCATTCTTTTCATTTCTTCTATATACTGAGCGACCTTTTCCACCTTGTTTTGTTCGCTAGTAAGTAAAGCAGCCATAAATTCACTTGGATAATAAGTCTTTAAATACGCTGTTTGAAAGGCTATGAGAGCATAGGCTGCTGAGTGGGATTTGTTAAAACCATAGCCCGCAAATTTAACGATAAGTTCCCATAAATCCTCAGCTTTGCTGCGATCATAGCCTTGCTTTTGCGCTCCATCAGCAAATTCGCTTTTGAGTTGCTTCATTTTTTGAGGATCTTTTTTACCCATAGCACGACGCACCACATCAGCACCACCCAAACTAAAGCCACCGATAATTTGCACGATTTGCATAACTTGTTCTTGATAAACGATAACACCATAAGTTGGCTCAAGCACTGCTTTTAGACTATCAAAGGGATATTCTATCTGCTTAATCCCATGCTTTCTGTCGATAAAATCATCAAGCATACCTGATTCCATAGGACCTGGGCGGTAAAGTGCTAAAACAGCGATCAAATCTTCAAAGCCCTCAGGTTTAAGCCTTGCATTAAGTGTTTGCATACCACTTGATTCTATTTGAAATATGCCTAAGGTATTGCCACTTTGTATGGTTTTATAAGTTTTTTTATCATTAAAATCAATATTTTCCCAAACAATATCTTTTTCATATCTTCTTTTAATAAGCTTAATGGCATTGTCGATCACAGTGAGCGTTTTTAAGCCCAAAAAGTCAAATTTGATCAAATCCACATCTTCTAAAAAATCCTTAGAATACTGCGTTACCAAATGTTTTTCATCATTTTTTGAAGGACGAAAAAGAGGGGTTTTTTTCCATAAAGATTCGTTTGAGATCACAAGACCGGCTGCATGAACACCTGCATGGCGGTTAAGTCCCTCAAGAGCAAGGGCGTATTTCCAAACCTCCTCGCCTTTGGGGTGTCTTTGGATAAATTCTGCTATTTTTGGCTCTTTTTTGTAAGCATCTTCAAGGGTGATCTTAAGCTCCTCAGGGATAAGCTTTGCAAGCTCATCAGCATCTTGGATACTCATATCACAAACCCTTGCTACATCTCGTATAACGCCTTTTGCGAGAAGTTTTCCAAAGGTGATCACCTGTGCGACCTTATCAAAACCATATTTTTCAATCACATAATCAATCACCTCATCACGCCTATCCTGACAAAAATCCACATCAATATCAGGCATAGAAACGCGTTCTGGATTTAAAAAACGCTCAAAAAGCAGGTTGTAAGGCAAGGGATCAAGATCGGTGATTTTAAGGCAGTAAGATACCAAACTTCCAGCAGCAGAACCTCTTCCAGGACCAACAGGAATACCTCTATCCTTAGCCACTTTGATAAAATCATGAACGATGAGCATATAGCCTGAAAATTTCATATCCTTGATGATTTGTATTTCAGTTTCTAATCTTTGCTTATACTCTTCATGTTTGCTCTCATCGATAAATTTAAGCCTTTCATCAAGTCCTTTCCTACAAAGTGTTTCAAAAACTATGTCATCATTTTGAAAGCTAAATTCCTCATCTTTTTGAGGCAAGGCTATGTTATGAGTGGCTGCATATTCTCTTGTAAATTTAAAATTTGGAGGAGTTGCATCGCCTAGTTTGATTTCTAGGTTGCATTTATTAGCTATTTCTTGAGTATTTTCTATGGCTTCTGGTATATCAGCAAAAAGCTCGCTCATCTGGGCTGGACTTTTTACATAAAACTCATGCACGCTATGTCTTAGTCTGTTTGGATCATCAAGCTTTACACCCATAGATATACACATAAAAGCTTCATGAGCAGAGGCTCTATCTTTAAAGGTATAGTGTGTATCATTTGTGGCGATGACTTTTATATCAAGTTCTTTTGCAAGACGAAGTATCTGATCATCGATAAAAAGTTGATCGCCTATACCATGCCTCATGATCTCAAGATAAAAATCATCTTTAAAAACTTCTTTATACCAAAGTGCTACCTCTTTTGCCGCCTCATAGCCCTTAGCTCCAAATCTGATATTTTTTTCATTTTTGGTATTTAAATGCCAATTAATCTCTCCTTGTAAACAAGCAGAGCTACAAATTAACCCCTCGCTATGCTCTTTAAGAAGCTTTTTATTGATCCTTGGATAGTAATAAAGCCCATGTATAAAGCTTTGGGAGCTAAGATACATCAAATTTTGATATCCTACTTCATTTTTAGCAAATAAACAAAGATGAAATCTCTGTCTTGAGCTTTTATCATTAAGCTCATCTGCATTATGCAAATACGCCTCAAGTCCTATGATGGGCTTAATGCCGTATTTTTTCATAGTTTTATAAAAATCAATAGCCCCAAACATATTACCATGATCACTCATGGCTACACTTGTAGCACCTTGTTCTTTGAGTGTTTTTGCAAGTTCTTCTATCTTATTTGCTCCATCAAGTAAAGAATACTCAGTATGAAGATGAAGGTGTGTGTATTGGCTCATTTTTACCTCGCAAGATGAAAAAATTGTATTTGAAATTATGGTATTTTTTAACTGAATTTACAAGAATTTTGCTTAAATTTAAGCTTAAATTCCCAAGAAAAATTTTCAAAAAAATAAATTAATGATAATTTAAATCGTTTTATTTAAATTTAAAGATATATTTTGTATGATAAAGCTTTTAAATTTTTTAAGGAGTTAGAAATGCCAAATAAATCAAAATTAAGCTTGTATCTTTTGCTTTCTTGCCTTACATTTGCAAATGAGCAAGCAAGAGAGAGAGAGAGAGAGAGAGAAGATCTTAAACTTAATTATAACTTAAAAAATTCCTTCTTACTTGCTCAAAATTTAGAACAAAACAGCTCTTTAAATTCTTCAAAAGCTCATAGACTCGAAGCCACAAACGTTACAGCGACTTTAAGCGATGCACAAAAAGCAGGAGCTATCACAAGTAAAGAGGGTGTAAATACGAGCACACAAAGCCTTGATAATATCATAAGAAGCATACCCGGTTCTTACACACAAGTAGATCAATCCCAAGGCACAGTATCTATAAACATACAAGGAACAACAGGACTTGGAAGAGTAAATACCATGGTTGATGGTGTAGCACAAACCTTTTATGGCACAAGTGCCATGGCTGGAAATGGGACAAACCAACATGGAAGTGGCGATACAGGAACTTCAGCCTTTGGAGCTTTGATAGATCAAAATTTTATCGTGGGCATTGATATGCAAAGAGGAACTTTTAATGCAAATACAGGCTCAAACGCTCTTATGGGTTCGGCAAATCTTAGAACTATAGGTGCTGATGATATTATCCTAGATGGTAAACCTTTTGGAATTTTGGCTAAATATTCTTATGGTAGCAATGCCATAGGACCTTCTTATATGGGTGCTGTAGCAGGTAAAGCTTATAATGACAATAATGGCTTTATGAGTGCTATGTATGCTTATAGTGGGAAGAAAATTTCTCAGGATTATAAAACAGGAGGTGGGATAAAAATCAGCGAGGATAATCAAAACTTTCAAGCTATTCCCTTAGCCACGCAACAGCTAAGCCAAAAGCCAAGTTCTCATCTTTTAAAATTTGAAGTTTCTCCTGATAATGTTAATTTTATCAACACAAGTTATAGAAGATATGATACTTATCTTTCAGGAAGAGATATTAATGCTGATTCTTATCAAATAAGTTATAGGTTAAATCCTCAGTCTCATTTTGTAGATACAAAATTGCTTATGGCATACAATGAAACAAGGCAAGAATTTGATGATAGTTTTACTTGGATTAGCGGAGGAGGTCCTGATTATAATCTTGGAAGGGATTTTAAAAAAGTTGCCTCTCATAATAAATACCTTACTCTTGATCTAAGCAATACAAGCGTATTTAATATAAATGAAAAGTCAAATTTAAGTATAAATTTTGGGGCAAATTATTCTAAAAACAAATATGAAAGGATTTTTATACGCAAGCAAGATACTCCAAATCTTGGAGGATATGGTATAGATATGCAAGCAGCCATTTCCTTTTTACCAGCAGGAGAACAAGAGCTTAGCAGTGCCTATCTTAACAATACTTTTATTTATGATATATTTTCTTTTGACGCCAATTTAAATTTAACGCACGCAAAGCTTGGTGGAAATGTGGGTTTATGCAATAGTAGGCAATTTTGCGGGGATTATTATGATAGAGATAGGAACAATTATAAAATCAAACGCCTCGAGAAAAAAGATACAAATTTCAACTACTCTCTTATGCTTGCTTTAGAATTTCATGAACTTTTTACACCCTTTGCAAGCTATGCAAAAACAAGTAGAATGATCAATGTCCAAGAGCAATTTTTCTCAGGTGGTGGAACACCAAATGTCAATGTCTTTTTAAAGCCAGAAACTGCAAAAACTTATCAAGCAGGCTTTAATAGCTTTTCAAGAAGTCTTTTATTTGATGATGATCATTTTGGCTTTAAAGCCCTTTACTACCGCACAAAGATAAGTGATTATATCTATAATGGTGGTCTAGGTCTAGGGATTAGTTTTTCTCCTTATATAAACGGCGAGGCTGAATTTAAAGGAATTGAAGCTGAACTTAACTACGATGTGCGTGTATTTTACTCAAAGCTTAGTTATTCTCATCAAAAGGCTTCTTATCCTCTATACTTGCTGCAGGTATGGGCTATGGACAGGCTCAGTTTTCAGAACTTCCACAAGATTATGCGACCTTAGACATTGGAACAAGACTTTTTCATGAAAAATTTACCCTAGGAGGTCTTATCAAATACACAGGCAAGAGCAAGAGAATAGATCCTACTTCAGATCAAGAACTTTATGATCCAAACTACAATCCAACCATAGAAAACTTCGATAAAATTCTTACACAAGATCTGCCAAATATCCCTACTATAGTTGATTTATATATGATTTTTGATCCGATTAAAAATCTTAGCCTCAAATTTGAGGTGCAAAATTTATTTGATAAAAACTATGTTGATGCTCTTAATACTTATAACTCCTCAGCAAGCAATATCTTTAGCGATGGTTCAGGAGCAGGCTTTAATAACCAAGCTAGAGGAAGAACCTTTATCGGTAGCTTTGTGTTTAGGTATTAGTTTTTAAGGGCGAGTTAGCTCGCCCAAATTTAGAAAAGTTTATCTAAGAGTTTATTAAGTTCTTTTGCACCCTTTTCTTTTATCTTTTCATTTTGTAAAAGCTTATCAACTCCGGCTTTTACGGCACTTCCTAAGTCTATATTGACACTTGGACTATCGATTTTGCCGGTGATTTTTGCTTTGAAATTTGCCTTATCAACTCCTAAGGTTAAAGGCAGATCAAGGGTTGAGTTTGCGGTATTGATCACGCCTTTTTGTATATCTACTTTAACACGATTTGAAACAAGATTTACATCAAGATCAACCTTGTTTTTACCAAGCTTTGCATTTGCATTTGCTGTATGGAACACATCATTTGTAAAATCACTTTTTGTAAGCGTGCTTATGGTATTAACTATGCCTACTTTTTTAAGTTTTCCATTGTTTAAGCTTGCATTTGCATTTCCGCTTTGACTTAAGAGATTATAATCAAGTTTCACATTTGCCTTTGCATTATAATAATCAGGCAAATCAAGCCCAAGCATAAGACTTGAAAAATCAACTCCATTTAAGTCCGCGTTAAAGACATTGTTTTTAAGGCTAGCATTAAGCTTTCCTTGGAAAAGATTATCGCTTTTGATCGTAGCATCAGCTTGGCTGTTGGCAAAATTTAAATTTCCATTAAATTTAGACTTTCCGCTAAGCTTTCTATCAGCCAAAAAGCCTAATTTTGAAAAATCATAAGCATCAAGACTGAAATTTGAACTAAGTTTTATTTGATTGATATCAAAACTTCCTTTAAAATAATCAAGATTTGCCAAACCGCTTTTTAAGATGAGATTAAAATCCACCACAGAATCCTTAAGCGTTCCACTAAGATCAAGATCGTATTTTGTATTTGCAGGGAAGTTTTTTTCAAGCATTTTACTAAGGGTTCTTTCATTAAAAGTTCCACTAGATTTAAGCTCGTAGTTTCCATTAAGCTTAGCAAAATCAAGCGAACTTAAATGAGCCTTTGCATTAAGCAAACCATTGACATAACTTGCTTGTCCAGCTAAAACAAAGACTTTAGTAAGATCAAGAGCATTGATATTTACATCAAGTGCTTTGCCATTAGAGCTTGCTGTGATTTTGCCCCCAGCTACATCAGCATTTACTTGCAAGTCTTTAATCTCACTGCCATTAAGTTCAGCCTTTGCATCAAGGCTTACTTGTCCCTTAAGCTCTTGCCCTGCTATGCTTTTAAACTGAGATAAATCATCAACACTAGCCTTCAAATCAGCTATTAAATTTGAATTTGATAGATCATAAGAGCCTTGAAGTTTAGAAATCTTTGCCCAAGCTGAGCTAAAATCAGCCTCATAAGCGATTTTTGTTCCACTTTGAGCTGCCTTAGCATTTAAAAGCAAGCTACTTGCTGGAAGATCTAAAAGGCTTACTTTTTGACCGGTAAGTTTTGCATTCACACTATCAAGAACACTGCCTGTAAGCTTTGCGTTTGCATTTAAATTTAAACTTCCTTTTGTCTTACTTTGAAGTATGCTATCAAGCTGAGCTAAGTTAAGTATATCTAAGCTTAAATCACTTTCTAGCTTTTGATCGCTAAGATTATAATGTGTGTTTGGAAGTTTTAAGGTTAGATAAGCATTAGCCACTTCAGTTTTTGCATGTATATCTTGATCATTTACATCAACTGAAATTTGAGCGATAGGCTCTGATTTAGCTGGTAAGGTGAGATTAAAATCCTTTTTAATTTGAGCATAGTTGATAGAGCTTGTATAAAGATTTATGAGTGCATTTCCATTAGGCTTAAGATCCTTTGCCTTAATATCTGCATTGACATTAAGCACCCCATTCATATAGTTTGGCTGTGCTAAAAAAGTTAAAATTTCTTCTATCTTTATGCCATTAGCATTAAGCTTTAATTCTAAAGGAGAGTAATCAAGTAATCTTGCATTTAAGCTTACATTTGATCCAAAAAGCTCGCCAGCTCCGCTTGCATTGAAATCACTTGCTTTTCCGGCTACCTCGCCTTTAAAATTAAGATTTTTATCCAAATTTAAATTCATTTGTTTGACATAGTCTTTATTAACACTAAGTAAGTAATCCAAATCAAAACCTAAGCGAAATAAACTCAAGTTTCCTTCAACTTTAAATTGAGCCATATTTGCTATATCAAGACCTATATCAAGGCTTGAAAATCTTAGCTCAAATTTGGTTAAATTTGCATCTAAGCCTGTGCTTGTTTTTATCTTATCTTCTATGATAGAAGCGACAATTTTATTACCAAAGGAGGTGAATAAAACAACATAAAGGGCGATCAAAGCAACAACGATGATACCCAAGACGATATAAAGAAATTTCTTCATTATCTTAACCTTTCATGTAAAAATTAATAAAACTTTAGTCAAACTAACTAAAGTTTTATTAATTTCTTTGCTCAAGGTCTTGACAAAATTCATTTTTCTTTGTTATAATTTTATCACTCAAAAATAAAGAGTGCTAAATTTATCACAAAAGAAAGGAAAACAATGAATTTTCAACCTTTGGGAAAACGCGTTTTGGTTAAACGCGTGGAAGAAACTAATACAACAGCTTCTGGCATTATTATACCAGATAATGCTAAAGAAAAACCTTTAAGAGGAGAAATTGTCGCCGTAAGTAAAGAGCTAAGCGAAGTACAAAATGGCGATAAGGTGCTTTTTGCCAAATACGGCGGAACTGAGGTAAAACTTGGTGATGAGGAATATTTGGTATTAAGTATCGATGATATTTTAGGTATAGTAAAATAAATTTAAAAAAGGATAAAAAATGGCAAAAGAAATTATTTTTTCAGATGAAGCAAGAAACAAACTTTACGAGGGCGTTAAAAAGCTTAACGACGCAGTAAAAGTTACTATGGGACCAAGAGGACGCAATGTTTTGATACAAAAAAGCTTTGGCGCTCCTAGTATCACAAAAGATGGCGTTAGCGTTGCAAAAGAGGTTGAACTTAAGGATAATCTTGAAAATATGGGTGCAGCCTTAGTTAGAGAAGTAGCGAGCAAAACAGCTGATCAAGCAGGCGATGGCACAACAACAGCGACTGTTTTAGCTCACGCTATCTTTAAAGAAGGTTTAAGAAATATCACAGCAGGAGCAAATCCTATCGAGGTTAAAAGAGGTATGGATAAGGCTTGCGAGGCTATTATAGCTGAGCTTAAAAAACTTTCAAGAGAAGTAAAAGATAAAAAAGAAATCGCCCAAGTTGCGACTATCTCAGCAAATTCAGATGAAAAAATCGGCTCATTAATCGCTGATGCTATGGAAAGAGTTGGAAAAGACGGCGTTATAACCGTTGAAGAAGCGAAGTCTATCAATGATGAGCTTAATGTGGTCGAGGGTATGCAATTTGACAGAGGCTATTTAAGCCCTTATTTCATCACAAATGCAGATAAGATGATCGTGGAGCTTTCAAGCCCTTATATCCTGCTATTTGATAAAAAAATCACAAGTTTAAAAGATTTACTTCCTATCTTAGAGCAAATTCAAAAAACAGGCAAGCCACTTTTAATCATCGCTGAAGATATCGAGGGTGAAGCCTTGGCTACCTTGGTTGTAAATAAATTAAGAGGTGTTTTAAATATCTCAGCTGTAAAAGCTCCCGGCTTTGGCGATAGACGCAAGGCTATGCTTGAAGATATAGCTATTTTAACAGGGGGCGAAGTGATCGCTGAAGAGCTTGGAAGAACCCTTGAAAGTGCGACTTTGCAAGATCTAGGACAGGCATCAAGCGTTATTATCGACAAAGATAATACCACTATAGTAAATGGTGCTGGCGAAAAGACAAATATCGACGCAAGGGTTAATCAAATCAAAGCACAAATTGCCGAAACAACAAGTGATTATGATAGAGAAAAACTCCAAGAAAGACTTGCTAAGCTTAGCGGTGGCGTTGCTCTTATAAAAGTAGGTGCTGCTACTGAAACTGAGATGAAAGAGAAAAAAGATAGGGTTGATGATGCACTAAGTGCCACAAAAGCTGCTGTTGAAGAAGGTATAGTAATAGGCGGCGGTGCTGCACTTATCAAAGCAAAATCAAAAATCAAACTTGATCTAAAAGGCGATGAAGCTATAGGAGCTGGCATTGTTGAAAGAGCTTTAAAAGCGCCTTTAAGACAAATCGCTGATAATGCAGGCTTTGACGCTGGTGTTGTGGTCAATAGCGTTGAAAGCTCAAAAGATGACAATCAAGGCTTTGATGCTGCAAAAGGCGAATATGTAGATATGTTTGCAGCTGGTATCATTGATCCTGTTAAGGTTGAAAGAATAGCTCTTTTAAACGCGGTTAGCGTTGCTAGCATGCTTTTAACCACAGAGGCTACAATTAGCGAGATTAAAGAAGATAAACCTGCTATGCCTGATATGAGCGGTATGGGAGGTATGGGAGGTATGGGCGGAATGATGTAAGCCCTTGCTTTTAAATTTGAAGTGGGATCGCGCCACTTCAAATTCTTAGTTAAAAATTTACCTTTCTATACTCTTAAACTGCGACAAGATAAAAGAACTTTAACCTAACTAAAATATCTAAATTTATGAAAATTAACTATAAAAAAGTAAAATTTACTTGACTTAAATTTAAGGAGTTTTTATGCCCTTTGTAAATATCCGTATCACTAAGGAAAATGGCGAGCCAACCACGGCTCAAAAAGAAGAGTTGATCAAGGGAGTAACCGAGCTTTTAGCTAAGGTTTTAGGAAAAAATAAGGCTTCAACCGTGGTTATCATCGATGAGATAGATACTGATAACTACGGACTTGGAGGCAAAAGCATTACTCAGGTGCGAAAGGGCTGATCTAAAACTTAAAATTTGAGTATTTTTCTAAGCAAAAATATCGCCAAGAAAAGCACGCAAATTTCGCTCATCAAAGGAGCTAGCCAAACGCCATTTACGCTTAAAAACAAGGGCAAAAGTAGTAAAAAGCAAAGTGGGATAATGAGATTTTGCAAAGAGCTTAAGATGAGCGAGTATTTTGGTTGATTAAAGGCTGTTAAAATCGAGCCTGTAAGGACATTAAACCAAGAAAAAAGATAATTAAAAGCAAAAAGTAGCAAAGCAAAGGCACTAAATTTCAAAAACTCGCTATCTTCTTTCATCACGAAAAAACTCACGAAAAATTCGCTAAAATTTGTAAGCATGATCACAGCCACCACGCACAAGATAGAAGCGATAAAAAACATCATTTTGATGATGGCTTTTAGGCGAGCAAGATTTTTTCTAGCATAATTAAAGCTTAAAGCTGCTTGCAAGCCATCGCCTATGGCTATGATAAGGGCGTTTATAAAGTTATCGATATAAGAAATGAGCGAAAAGGCTGCCACGGCTTTTGCACCGGCAAGCTCAAGTAAAACAAGATTTGCAAACACGGCATATAAAGAGCCTGAAACATTGTTAAAAAATTCGCTACTTCCGTTAAAAATGATATTTTTAAGCAGTTTTTTAGGCAAAAAAAGCCCCGTAAATTTAAGCTCAAGCTTAGAAAATAAAAACGGCGCTATCCCCAAAATACCGCCTATCATAAGCCCCAAGCAAGTAGCAAGTGCAGCACCTTTTAAGCCAAGCTCAAGCTCGACTATGAAAAGATAATCAAAAAAGATATTACAAAGTGCTATGAGGATATTTATCATCATCGCATAGGAGTTTTTAGCACAAATTCTTAGGTAATTATCAAGTGCAAAAGAAAGCATAGTAAAGGGTGCAAAAATGGCAAAAATTTGCATACTTTCCTTACAAAGTGCCTTTATCTCATCGCTGGTATCAAGATTTGCGATGAGAAAAGGGGCTAGAAAAAACTCCAAAAGCCCCACCACGCAAGAAATGGCAAAGATCAAAACAATACAGCTTGTAAAAATTCCTCTTGCAAGCTTGATTTTGCCAAGCGAGAGTTTGAATGAAATTTGCACAGCTGAGCCAAGTGCTATCATATCAGCAAGTGCAAAGGACATCACCACAAAGGGAATGATAAGCCCAAAGGCTGCTAAAGCGTCGCTTCCTAGGTATTTGCCTATGAAAATTCCATCAATAACATAGTAAAAAGATATAAAAGCCATGCTCACTATACTTGGTAAGGCACATTTGATAAAAAGGCGAGCAGGGCTTGCCTTGATGAATAATTTTGACATCATTTATCCTTAAAAATGAATTTGATTTAAGGATATTTAAATCCTTAATATTAAAGCAATATTAAGGGGCTAATCAACGCTTTGTAAGCCTAAAACAAAGGAGCTGGAAAGAAATTTTTGGGTAAGTTTTTTTATATAAGGACAAGCACAACGATAAGCAAACATAATACCTTCCTATATTTTATGTCCTTTTAAAACTTGGTTGCGAAGGGGAGATTTGAACTCCCGACCTTCGGGTTATGAGCCCGACGAGCTAACCACTGCTCTACTTCGCGATGAGTCAAAAAGTAAGATGAAAGTGGATGGGGTAAAGGGATTCGAACCCCTGAATGACAGGACCAAAACCTGTTGCCTTACCGCTTGGCTATACCCCAGCGAAAAATAAAGTAAGATTATAGTAAATTTTAACTAATTTGTCAAGAAAATCTTGTATAATTTCAATTTTGGATAAAATTAATCAAAATTAAAAAGGTTTCATATGGCTTTTGTGAGTATAGAACAAGCGATAGAGGATTTAAAAAATGGAAAAATGCTCGTTATGGTTGATGCTGAAGATAGAGAAAATGAAGGAGATGTGATCTTTGCGGCTGAATTTAGCGATCAAGACAAGGTTAATTTTATGATCACTCATGCAAGGGGTGTTGTTTGCGTAGCTTTAAGTGAACAAATCGCTAAGCATTTTGAACTTCCTTTAATGGTTCCAAAAAACACAGCAAACCATGCCACAGCCTTTACTATAACAGTAGATGCTAAAAACGCAAGTACAGGAGTAAGTGCTTATGAAAGAAATATGACGATAAGGCTTTTTGCCGATGAAAAGGCTAAGGCTAGTGATTTTGTGCGTCCGGGTCATATCAATCCACTCATTGCTAAAAATGGTGGTGTGCTAGAACGCACGGGACATACTGAAGGAACTGTTGATTTGTGTCGTTTGGCTGGACTTAAAGAAGCTTGCGTGATCTGCGAGATAGTGAAAGAAAATGGAGATATGGCTAGGCGTGCCGATCTTTTAGAGTTTTGTAAGAAATTTGATCTTAATATGATAGCCGTTTCTGATATCATCGAATATCGCTTAAAACATGAAAGCTTAATCACTCTCAAAGATAAACAAGAATGCAACATAGCAGGCTTTAAGGCTCATAAATTTATCTTTGAAGATCATAGAAGCTTAGAACATATCGTTTTTTGCTTTGGCGAGGTTAAAAAAAGTGAAAATGTCAAATTTCACACAAGTGGAAGTGATTTTGACTTGCTTACTTCTGATAAATTCAACGAGCTTTTAAAACAAATTGAGTTTTTGGATAAAAATGGCGGCGTGCTTGTCTTTTTGCAAGGAGAAAAGATGAGGCAAACTCAGTTTAAAGACTATGGTATAGGTGCTCAAATTTTAAGATTTTTAGGTATAGAAAATGTTAAGCTTTTAAGCAGGGGTTGCGATAAAGAATTTATAGCCCTTGAAGGCTTTGGGCTCAATATACAAAGCTGTAAAATTTAGCTTTGATTTTATTAGCTAGCTTTACCTAGTTTTTAAAATCTTAAAATGACGCTTTTTTCTAAATGAATAAGTGTGATTTTTTTAAAACCAAATGAAGATAAATTTAGCTTTTAAAGTAAATGTAAAAACTCATTTTAAATCAAAATCTTTTTAAAACGCCCTTTTTGCTATCATTCATAAAAATTTCCTTAGAAATTTTAAAATACAAGATATTTTTTCATTACCAAAATAGCTTAAAATGATTTTATCTCATAAACTCATCAGCAAATTTTTTCTAAATTTAGGCTATACTTTTATAAATTTAAAAAAAGGAGATTGTATGAGTATCTTAGAACGCTCTATAAGGATAATACTAGCCATGCTTATATTTATAGCTGGGCTTTACTATGCTTCTTGGTGGGGATTGATTGGTTTTATACCACTTTTAACAGGCTTTTTTGGTGTTTGTCCGATTCGAGTTTGGACAGGAAAACAAGCCTGTCCTTTGGGTATATGTCCCATATCTAAGAAGATAAAAGATAAGGAGCAAGGGTAAGCTCCTTGAGTAAATTTGACTAAACCTTAGTCCTTAATTGCAAGCTCAACCAGCAAAAAATTGGTCGATCGCTTGCATATTTGGAAGCTCTGTAACTTCACTTACAAGTTCTTTATAAGTAACTTTTCCGTCTTTAACGATGAAAACAGCACGAGCATAAAGTCCCTTAAGAGGTCCATCTTTCATCAAAACGCCATATTTTTCTCCAAATTCTCTAGAAACAAAATCGCTGGCAACTTTAAGATTTTCAATACCCTCAGTAGAGCAAAATCTACCCATAGCAAAAGGAAGATCAAGACTTACTACAACAACTTCAACATTTGGATATGAAGCAACTTTTTTGTTAAAATCCCTTGCTTCTGTAGCACAAGCAGGAGTATCAAGACTTGGCATAGGCAAAAGAATTTGAGTTTTGCCCTTAGCGCCTATAACTATATCACTTAGATCTTGTGCTTTTAGAGTGATTTCTTCAACTGTATCACCTACAGATAGAGTTTTACCACTCAACTGAACCGGATTTCCTTTAAAAGTAACTGAACTCATAGTTTTATCCTTTTTGATTAATAATTTTGCTTTCAAGCATTTAAAATTATAACCTAATAAATCTTAAATCTTATTTACAATAAAAGATAAATAATATCTATTTTATTTAGCTACCTTTGAACCACTCTCCTTGCAAAGCCCTGCTTCTATCAAAAAGCATGAGGGTTGATAATGGGTCTTTTTAAGCTTATCATATCTTGCATAACTGAGATAAAGTATATCCCTTGCCCTAGTTACAGCGACATAAAAAAGCCTGCGTTCTTCTTCTAAGCTTCCTCCCATAGCCATAAGCTTGGCATTTGGAAAGCGGTTTTGAGCAAGATCGACCACAAAAACAAGCTCAAACTCAAGCCCCTTGCTTGCATGAATGCTGAGTAAATTTACACCCTTTGCATTGCTCATTTCACTTGAACCAAGAGTAAGGAAATTAAAATACTTATAAGTATCCACATAAGTTTTGCTAAGCTCTTTTAGAACTTCCATTTTAAGGGCTATTTTTTCTAAAATTTCATTTTTTCTAAGCAAATCAACCTGCCCTGCTTTGTTTGTGGCTCTTTTGTTCGCTAAAAAATCACAAATTTGCTTAAAAAATTCATTTTCCAAAACCAAAGAAACAAGTTGGGCTGAGCTTTTGCAATCCTTGCTTTTTTTCAAGAAAAAATAAATTTGCTCTAAATTTTTCGCACAATTTTCATTGATCTTTGGCAAGGACAAGATAGGGTGATCGTTAAATTCGCTTTGTAAGGAAAATCTTTTTGTATCAGCTAAAAGCTCTATATCATCGAACAAACCAAGCTCAAAGCTTTTTTTGCTTGTTTTTTGTAAATTTACGCTTTTATCTGGGCTTAAAAAGCCTTGCAAGAGATTTGCTCCAAGCTTTAAAAAACCATCAAAAATTTCTTTTGCAAGAACGCTTCCAACGCCTTTTGAATACTCTAGCAAATGTATAAAAGCCATGATATCTTTTGGATTTAAAGCAAGACTTAAAAAGGCACAAAAAACACGCACTTCAAGGCTTTCAAAAAAGCTACCACTACCCTTTCTAGCACTTGCAATGCCTTGTTCTCTTAAAGCAATCTCCATACCATCAGCACTTGAGTTGTTTCTAAAAATAACAGCAATTTGTTCATGAGCAATCCCGCTTACAAGTATCATATTAGCAATATGCTGATACTGCTCAAAAAGCTCGTCAAAGACTAAAAGCGTAGGAGCTTTAAACTCTCCTTGTCTTGTTACTACAAGTTCTTTTGGATATAATCTTTCGTTATTTAAAATCACCTTATTTGCTAAAGCCAAAATGCTTTTTGAAGAGCGATAATTTTTATTTAAAGCAAAGATATTTGCATCTTTAAACCTATCCTTAAAACCGCCTATAATGCCTATATCAGCTCCATTAAAAGCATAAATACTTTGATCATAATCCCCCACGCAAAATAAACTCTTACTTTTAAAAGCATCGATTAAACTGCCTTGCAAGGGATTTGTATCTTGATACTCATCAACTAAAATTTCATCAAATTCTTTCCTATGCGTCTTTAAAAGCTTTTTTAATTCCAAAAGCAAGTCATTAAAATCCACATAAGAAAAACGCCTTTTTTCTTCTTCATATTCTTTTAAAATATCATCATAAATTTCAGCATAAACGCTTTGTTCTTGGTTAAATTTAGAAAACCAAGAGATAAATTCTTCATCTTGAACCTTGTTTTGAAACAAAGAATACACATCATAAAGATAGCTTGGCATATAGGGCTTTATGTCACTTAGATGATGAAAAGATCTTCTTTCAAAGATACTTTTAAGTAGCAATCTTAGCTCACTTCTTGGCTTTAAAATGATATGTTTATCAAATTCCCTTAACAAATGATACGCACTTGAATGAAAAGTGCCTGCTAAAATTTTTGAAGTGATACTCTTGTCAAAATAACGCTCAAGCCTTGAAATCATTTCCTTGCTAGCCTTGTTGGTAAAGGTTAAAAGCATTATTTTTTCAGGGCTAATGCCTTGTTTTAAAAGATAGGCTATGCGTGCTACTATGGTTGAAGTTTTTCCTGTGCCTGCACTTGCTATGATGAGATTATGCCCAAATTTAGCTGTTGCAGCACTGAGTTGTTCTTCATTGAGTTTTGAAAGTGGCATATGTTTCCTTGAAATTTAAAAGTGAAATTATAAGGAAAAATTACTTAAATTTTAAATGTTTTTAGTATAATATCTTAAATTCTTTCGAAGAAAATGGGGTGAAATCATGAAATCAGGTAAACTTGCGATAGTATTAGGACTTGTTCTTGTTATCTTAGCTGGTTTTTTATATTATCTTTTCACTCAAAGTTCGCCAAAGGATATACATCTTGTTGAAAATACGCCCCAAGAAGCAAATCAAACTGCGATCCAAAAAACTTCGGTAACCGAAAATAAAAAGCCCGCTCAAGTGGCAAAACAAAATGTGCAAAAAAAGCAAGAAACACCAAAAGCAAGCAAAGAAGTAAGTCTTGATACAAGTAATGTAAAGCAAGAGCTTAATAAGGCTATGCAAAATGCTACGATCTTACAAAATTTCAGCACAAAAAGATTTAAGGTCTATGTGCAAAATGGTGCAAATTTAAGCAAGACTCAAACTCAAAGCCTTAAAAATATACTCTTTACCCTACGCGAAAGGGCTGGGTATTTGAATTATTCTTTATTTGTTGATTTTAGCACAAATAAGCTTGTTTTGTATAATGAAAGCTTGCTTGAGAAAAAAGCTACCCTTAAAAATGGCGTTAAACTTCGGCCTTTATGGTTTAAATTTAACACTTATAATATGGAAAATATCAAAAATAGCTTTTTACTTCGTATAAATCTTAAAAGGGATATTAGTGGCTATGTGGTTCAAAGGGCTATTTTTGACGGACATACTGATGATTTTGGCAATGATGAATACAATTTCTTACTTGGACTTGAACGCTCTGCCACAGTTGCTAGCGAACTCATGAGACAATGTCAGGTCATGTATCTTAACTCTTATGGAAAAACAAAACCCTTAAACAAAAGCCAAAATTTTAAAAACAGAAGAGTTGAGGCAAGTTTTTTATAAGCTAAAGATTTAGTAAAATAACAGCTGTAATAACTACAATAATGCCTAAAATGCCTATAAAATTGAGTTTTTCTTTATAAAAAATCCACCCACCAAGACAAGTTCCTATGATCCCAACAGCACCCCAAGTCGAATACGCTATACTCAAAGGCACATATTCTAAAGAAAAATACAATAAAACAAAGGCTAAAATAGCTAAAACAATAGCAACAAATCCCCAAAATTTACTCTCAAATCCATTTGATTTTTTCAAAAATAAATTTGCTAATATATCCAAAAAGGCTGAAGCTACAATAAAACCAAGATAGATCATTCTTTTTTCTCTCCAAAATTAATCATCACTATACCCACAAGAGCAAGAAAAATCCCTAAAATTTGTGTATTGCTCAATCTTTCATGAAAGATGACAAAACTCACAGCAAGGATAAGAATGACCCCTAAAAGCTCCCAAACTGCATAAGCAATGCCCACTTGAATTTTCTTTATAGCAAGTCCCATGAAAAAATACGACACAGCGATAAAAAATGCCATAATACCAAGTGCTAGAAACTCTCCCCAAGCCTCGCTCATCTTCAAAAAGCTTGTTCCTATTACCTCGGCAACTATGGCTAAGATAAGAAAAAACCAAGCGATAAAAATAGTTTTTTTTGTTCCTAACATATCCTAGTCCTTAAAAATTAAAGTCCCATTTTAAAAGGATTTAAGATATTATTTGGATCAAAAGCCTTTTTGATAGAACGCATAAGATTAAGCTCAGCTTCACTAAAGGCTAGGTGCATAAAAGGTGCTTTACTCAGTCCTATACCATGCTCCCCACTTAAAGTGCCGTCCAAAGAAATAGCAAGCTTAAAAACCTCTGTGATCGCCTCATGTCCCCTTTTTACCTGCTCTTCATCATTTTTATCCACAACCATGACATTAGTATGCACATTGCCATCGCCTGTATGACCAAAACAAGGTATTTTAAAACCATATTTTTGAGAAATTTCATTGATACCTTGAAGAAGTTTAGGAAGTTTTGAGCGAGGCACTGTGATATCTTCATTAAGCTTTAAAGTGCCATAAACATTGATACTTTGCGAAGCATTGCGTCTTGCAAACCATATATCAGCAGCTTCTTCTTCGTTTTGAGCGATTTTAAACTCACTTGCTCCAGCTTCTAAAAAATTTTCTTTCAAAACAGCCAAATCAGCTTCCAAGCTTTCTTTTACATTGCCATCAACATCAGCGATTAAAATCGCTCCTGCTTCTATAGGCAAACCCTTGTGAAATTTCTCCTCTACAGCTCTTATGCTAAGATTATCCAAAAACTCCATAGAAACAGGAGTAACTCCCTTAGCTAAGGTTTGATATACAGCATTCATCGCAGCCTCAACGCTTGGAAAGATCCCCATAGCTGTTTTTTTGTATTTTGGCAAGGCTATGAGTTTAAGCGTGATTTGAGTTAATACAGCCAAACTTCCCTCAGAAGCTATAAGAGTGCCTACGAGATTGTAACCAGCTACATCTTTAACCGTGCGTTTGCCAGCTCTTATAATATCTCCATTTGGCAAAACCGCCCTTAAAGCCATAACATAGTCTTTTGTGATACCATATTTTGCTGCTTTCATACCGCCAGCATTTTCGCTTACATTTCCGCCTATACTTGAAAAGTCCATACTTGCAGGATCAGGTGGATAGAAAAGATTTTTTAAAGCAAGTTCTTTTTGTAAATGAGCATTAATCACGCCCGGTTGCACCACAGCAACCAAATTTTCAAGATCGATTTCTAAAATTTTATTCATATGCTTTTCAAAGCTTAAAACCAAACCTCCATTTGCTGCTAAGCTTCCACCGGTAAAGCCTGAGCCTGCTCCGCGAGGAACAATGATGATCTTATGTTCGTTGCAGTATCTTAAAATATCACTCACATCTTGTTCATCACGAGGAAAAAGAACACCATCTGGCAAATAATGTTTTCTTGTTGCATCATAACTATAAGCTCTTTTGTGAGCCTCGTCAAAATAGGCATTTTCTTCGCCTAAAAGCTTTATGAAGTATTGTTGATGATTATTTTGTATCATTTAAACCCACCATATCGCTATAATACTTGTAATAATCCTTTACCTTTCTTTCAAAGAAGTTAAAGAAATTCTTTTTAAAGCCACTTATCCTAGAATAAAACGGCGTTTGAACTTCTATCGCCTCGCCTTGAAATTCCTCTTTTGATAAAAGAGTAAAATCATTGCAATTTAAAAAAATCAACTCTTCTTTCAAAGCAAAAGCAACTATACCTAAAGCATTTTCATTACAAATGCGTATAAAATCTTCTTTTTTGGGACTAAGCTTAAATTCTTTGATCATATAAGCAGCTAAAATATCTGGGTGCAAAAAATAAATTTGAGGATATTGAGCAAGAACTCTTTCATAAACTTCTTCATTTGGTGCTATAAGCAAGGCTCTATCATATAAATAAGGCATCCACACCTCATCGCCAACCTGAACAGAACTTGAAATTTGAGGCAAAGCTTTTTGATCAAGCATTTCAAATTTTCTTAGTTCAAGTTTTGCTAAACCATCTTCTTTGCTGACAAGTTTAACTCTTGCAAGGATAATTCTTGAGCTTTCAAAACCTTGCACGATGACGCCCAAGTATCCCACTTGCAAGCTTTCATTATCTTGGATATAAGCAAAGTTTTTTTCATCGACCTTCACAACAGGACTTTTAATCCCAACAAAGGCAAAAACACTACTTGCAAATAAACAACACAACAAAATCTTACGCAAGCTTTCTCCTTAACCATAACTAAAAACTTAGATTATAATGTATTTTTGTTACAAAATTGTAAGTAAAATAAAGTAAAATTGTGTTTTATTTTAAATTTTTTGGAAAAATGAATCATGATAAAAACAATTTCACTTTTGATTTTACTTAGTTTAAGTTTATTTGGTGCTTCGAAGTTAGAAGAAAGAGAATGGGCAAAAAATGAGTTTTTTTTAAAATTTCTAGAAAATAACAGCTTGCCTTTGTCGCTTTATTATGAACTTGATGCTCAAGATAAAGAGCTTGCAAGCGAGATAAAAGAGGGTGTGAAATTTCAAATTTTATGGGGTGATAATGAAGACATTGAACAAGTTTTGATCCCTATCAACGGCTCTGATTTGCAAATTCATATCTATAAAGATATGAAAGATAAATACACTCTAAGTCTGATCCCTGTTTCTTATCAAACGCAAACTAGAATCCTAAGCTTAAACATAGAAAGTTCTGCATATCAAGATATAGAAAGGGTAAGCAAAAGCACGCCTCTAGCAAGGGCTATGCGAAATGCTTTTGGAGGAAGTGTTGATTTTAAAGCTATGCAAAAAGGGGATAGAGTAACCTTGCTTTATGAAAGAAAGGAAAGAATGGGGGAAAGATTTGGCGATATCATTATCAAAATGGCAAGCGTAGAGATCAACAAAAAACCACGCAAGGTATTTTTATTTAATGATGCGTATTTTAACAAAGACGGAAAAGAAATCGAATCCTTCTTGCTCGTAACCCCTGTGAAATTTACAAGGATAAGTTCGTATTTTACAAGGGCTAGATATCACCCTATTTTAAAGCGTTATAGAGCACATTTGGGCGTTGATTATGCTGCAAAAACGGGCACTCCTGTTGTTAGTGCTGGAAAAGGCACGGTTTCTTTTGTTGGCGTTAAGGGTGGATATGGAAAAGTGGTTGAAATTCAGCATTCTTCAGGATATAAAACCCTTTATGCACACCTTAGTCGCTTTGCAAAGATCAAAAAAGGACAAAGTGTATCTCAAGGACAAACTATAGCCTATGTTGGCTCAACGGGAATGAGTACAGGACCACATTTACACTTTGGTCTTTATCTTAATAACCAAGCTATAAATCCTCTCTCAGTCGTTAGGATAACAAAATCAGAGCTTAAGGGCAAGAAAAAAGAGGAATTTCAAAAACTCATGGCTACTTATGAAGATCAGGTTGCTAAACACCTAGAAAGCAACTTAGGTAATCCTCCTCAAGAAAGCATAGGCTTTGAAAAATACATAGAATTTCAATAAATCTTTTATCTTGGCATAAATTTAAGCTAAACTTGAAATAAATTTTTAATGATATTTTAGCCATTTAAAAACCAAAATAATCATAAAAATTTTAGTATCATACGCATATTTTCATGATATTTTAAAAGGAGTATCTTAGATAAAATAAAACCAAAATACATTAAGCAAGACAAAGGGAAAATTTTATAAAAGTTAAAATACAAATTAAATGAAAGCTCAAAAACTTGGGTCATAAAAACCCAAGCTTTTTAAGGAGTTTTCTCAAGCCTTAGTATCTCTTAGAAACTAAAAGTATAGCGAAGTCCTACTGAGTAAGGAGTTGTTGCTTTTGCACCACCATCAAATTCAGGTCCTACAAAACCAAATCTTGAAGTAAGTTCTACACCGTGAGCTTCAGCATAAATAGCTCTTAAACCAAAATTGACACCAAGATCAAGTCCATTTGCGCTTGCATCTCCACCTTTGAATTTTTGTTTGTTATTTGCATAATCAAGGCTTAAACCAGCAAATACACCATACTCCATATCACCACTTTTTAAGAAGTTGTAAAGAGCATCAGCATTTACACCGATATCAAATCTTGTAACTTGAGCACCACCAGGACCTGTGTTACCATTTGTGTATTTTGTACCTGTGTCGATATTGACATAATATCTTGCACCAAATTCTTCAGTGAAGAATTGTTTATAACCACCAACGATACCATAGCGATAAGCGTTACGATCATCTGAGTTATCATCTATCTTTAAAGTGCCATAAGCAAAATTAACACCAGCAAAAATGCCATCTGTTTCAGCAAAAGCTACGCCACTAAATAAGCTAGAAGCTACAACTGCGCTTGTTAAAAGCTTTTTCATGTTTTTCCTTTTTTTTGAAATAAATCTATGGCATTTTTAAGCTAGAAACTAGATAAAAACAACCACGAGACATAATTATAGCCTCATATTTTAAAACCAAGCTTAATTTTACACATTTTAAAAGATATTTTTTCAAAAAAGTGAAAAAATGAAAACATTTTATCTTGCATAATGAAATTTATCCCATACCTTTAAGAAAGCTCAAAGCTCTTTCATAATCTTCCCTACTATCTATACCTATGCTTTGAGAAGAAATTTCAAGCATTTTTATCTTTTTGCCATTTTCAAGAGCCCTTAACTGCTCAAGCTTTTCGGCATTTTCTAAATTTGAGCTTTGAAAGGAACAAAACTCTTTAAGATTTGCTACGCTGTATGCGTAAATTCCTAAATGTGCCTTAAAATCCTCCTTAAAAGCTTCGCGTTCAAAAGGAATTTTACTCCTTGAAAAATACAAGGCAAAGCCGTATTTATCAGTAACTACCTTTACTAAGTTACTATCTTGTGCTTCTTTAGAATTTGTTTTTTTAAAACAACTTGCCATAAAGGCTTCCTCTTTTAGGCATTTACTTGCAAATTCCTTAAATTTAGCGATATTTTCACGCTCTATAAAAGGTTCATCAGCTTGAACATTGATGATCACTTCATCATCTTTTAAGCCAAGCTTTATGCAAGCTTCATTGATCCTATCTGTGCCGCTTTTGTGATCCTTACTTGTCAAAATAGCCTTGAAGCCATATTTTAAGGCTATTTTTAAAACCTCTTCATCATCTACAGCTATGCAAATTTCATCTATGCCCTCAACCTGTTTTGCTGTGGCTATAAACATAGGCATGTTTTTTATCTCACAAAGAATTTTATTTGGAAATCTAGTTGATTTTAATCTTGCTGGTATGATGATCATTGTTTTATCCATTCTAAAATTTCATTTTTTAAGCTTTTTGCTTCATAAATCTTATCCTGTTTTATATCTGCGTCAAAAAGATCTAAGATACTCATCTTAACACCTGCTGAAAATCTCTCGGCTATATCGATGATAGCAGCCTTTTCATCAAGGCATTTTTCATGATACAAAGCCTCATACATGCTTGGGGTAAATTTCGTCCATTCAGCCGTTGCTGTGATAATGGCTGTTTTTTGCCTATCCAAAAGCTTCAAACAAGTTGCTGTGTGCGGATCAATAAGCATTGTTTTTGAAAATTCATCGATGAAATTTAAGCACTGCTCATCTGTGCAAAAATCAGCCTCAAAATCTTCTTGCAAAAGCTCAAGTTCATTAGGGCTAAGTTTAAAAAACTTCTGCGTTTTTAGCTGCTCATAAAGTTCTTTGGTGCGAGTATCCTTAAATTTATCAAAAAGCAATCTTTCTATATTTGAAGAAATGAGTATATCCATAGCAGGAGATAGGGTTTTTTTAAGCACTCTTCCCCTAAGATCGTATTCTCCTTTTGTGAAAAAATCAGTAAGGATATTGTTTTCATTTGAAGCGATCTTGATCTTATCTATCTTTGCACCCATTTTTTTAGCATAATACGCCCCTAAAGCATCGCCAAAATTTCCACTTGGAACGATAATATCAACATTTTCGCCTATCTTCACGCAAGCATAATAATGATAAATGATTTGAAACAAAATGCGTCCAAAATTTACAGAATTTGCAGCCGAAAGCTCTATATCAAGCCTCTTTAAAGCCTCTTTAAAGCCTTTATCTAAAAGCAGAGTTTTAAGCGTATTTTGTGCATCGTCAAAATTTCCATTGATAGCAAAAACTTTGAGATTATTATGATTTAAACTTTGCATTTGTAGAGCTTGAACCCTACTCGTGCCAGAGCTTGGATATATACAAACCACCCTTATATGCTCTAAATTTTCAAAGCTTTTCAAGGTCGCAGGTCCTGTATCCCCGCTCGTAGCACACATAATCAAAAAATTTTTCCCTTGCGCAAATTCTTGCAAAAGCACTCCAAAAGGCTGTAAAGCCATATCCTTAAAAGCTCTTGTAGGTCCATGATAAAGCTCGTTGATAAAAAGCTTTTGGCTTATTTTGGTAAGCTCTATAGGACAAGCTTCATTATCAAAGCATTGATAAGTTTTTAAAGCTCTTTTTATAGCCTCATCTTCGCCAAATTCAAAGCTTTGTATGAGCTTTAAAGCAAAATTTTCATAACTTAGATCTTTTAACTCATAGCCATTAAATTTTGGCAAAACAAGAGGAGCAAAAAGCCCTCCGTCTTTAGTGCTTGGGCTAAGCAAGGCTTCTTTGAAGCTTGCTTCTTCGCCTTTTGCTCTTGTGCTAACTAATTTCATTGTAAAAACCCCTTATGTAGTCTTTTATTTTCATCTCAAAATTTTCATCTAAAAATATTTGAAGCTCTATGATATCGCATTTAAAACCAAAGTCCTTTACCTTTACAAAGTCTTTGAAAGTAAGCATTAAGGTATCACAATTATGTTTTTTAAGGAGCTTTTCAAGCTCTTCTTTTTTAAACTCATAGTGATCTTTAAAAAAATAACAAGCCCTAGCCTTGATAAAATGTTCATAAAGCCTAAAAGGCTTTGCTATGGCTGTAACCAAAATGGCTTTTGGATTTTCTTTTACAAAAGAAGTTCTAAAAAAATCCTTGCCCTCAAGTGCCACAAAATCAGCCTTTTTTGCATAACTTAAAGGCAAGCGATACGCTCCGCTTGGCAGAACAAAATTAAAATAAGGCTTGATCTTACTTTCAAGCAAAATATCAAATTTTTTGATATGAAATTTAGAAAAGGCATCATCAAGCAAGATGAGCTTTGCACCGCTTTCTTTGGCTTTTTGTATGCCCTTAGCTCTATCTTCGCTCACGATAACCCCACTTATACTTTTTTCAAAAGCATACTCCATAGCCTCATCGCCACTTTGCAAGACATTGCAAAGAATTTGCCCCTCATTTTTAACAACAAGCAAGCCCTTGCTTTTTCTTTTATAGCCTCGAAGCACTATAAAAATGGGTGCATACTCAGCTTCAAAGCTATTTGCTATAGCCTTACAAAGTGGGGTTTTTCCATTTCCTGAAAAGCTTAAATTCCCAACACTGATAATAGGCATGCCAAAATCAAGCTTTTTTCTAAATTTTGTATTTAAAACAGCTATAAACAAATATATCAAGCTTAAGGGCAAAAGCAAAAAAGCAAGAAGTTTTAAAAAGAAATTTGGCTTAAAAAAATACCGATCCAAAAAACTCATCAAAACTCTTTTAAATTTAAAATTTCTGGCATTTTTCTTTTAAACTCGTTAGCTTTCATTCTTTTTTCTATCATAGCAACTAGCTTTTGATCAGCATCTTGCAAAAACCTTGTATCGCCTACTTCAAAGGCTTTTAAAACCTCGTCAATCCTTGCATAAGTAAAGCCAAGCTCTTTTTCATCACTTTGTCCTTCCCAAAGATCAGCACTTGGAGCTTTTTGTATAAATTCCTTAGGCAAATTTAAAAAGCTAGCAAATTCAAAAATTTCACTCTTATATAAAGAGCCTATGGGGTTAAAAGCACAGGCTAAATCCCCATAAATCGTCCCATAACCTAAAAGCAATTCACTTTTATTTGAAGTGCCGACAACCAAAAATTTAAGCAAGGCTGAATAATCATAAAGCAAGCTCATACGCACTCTAGCTGCTAAATTTCCTATACGAAGCTTATCAGGCGTTTGACTTTGTTTGATAAAAGTATCTAAAATTTCTTGTATATTGATGATCTTATGCTTTAAATTTAAGCTTTCACAAAGTTTGATCGCATCTTTTAGATTGTTTGAATCAGAAAGATCAGTAGGCATTAAAAGAGCAAAGCAATCTTGCTTTAAAGCCCTTACACAAAGACTTGCCACCAAAGCAGAGTCAATGCCCCCACTTAGCCCAAAAATAACGCCCTTCGCATGAGCATTTTGAACCTTTTGTATGATAAAATTTAAGATTTTTTTTTCTAAAATTTCATAATTCATTCTTGTTCCTACGAATTTAGTATATAATTATAATTAATTTTTCATTCAAGGAAAATAAAAAATGCAAATTCTTAGCCAAGCTTGTGGGGACTACGCAACAAATTGCTATATCATAAAAAGCGATAAGGGCGATTTTATCATTGATCCGGGTTTTAATGCCTTTGATTTTGTGCAAAAAAATGTACAAGATCCTAAAGCTATCTTAAATACACATGGTCATTTTGATCATGTTTGGGACAATGCAAAGCTTAAAGACTTCTATCAAATTCCCATTTATATAAGAAAAGAAGATGAATTTATGCTAGAAGATCCCTTTCACATGGGACATACACCTAGTAAGGCTGATATTTTGATAGAAGATGAAAATGAACTTGAAATTTCTGGAATGAAATTTAAATTTCATTTCTTTCCCGGACACACTCCAGGTTGTTGTATGATAGAACTTGTTGGAGAAAATTTAATGTTTAGTGGGGATTTTTTATTTAAACAAAGCATAGGCAGGTGGGACTTTCCTTACTCTGATGGTAAGGCGATGAAACAAAGCTTACAAAAGGTCTTAACTTACACAAAAGACTATGAACTTTTATGTGGACATGGGGATAAAACGAGCCTAAAACAAGAGCAAGCAAATATCCCTGCTTGGATCAACTATATAGGATAAAAATGCTTTTTGATGAGCTTTTTAGAGTTTTGATCATCTATCTTGCCCTGATCATCTTTTTTGCCTTACTTGGACTTAAATTTTCCAAAAAAGCAAAACTTGATGAGGAGCAAAAAAGAGTTCCTAAAAAAATTTATAAAATCTGCCCTTGCAAAAGAGCAGTTGAAAGTGGCTTGATGAGCAAGCTTTGCATTTATAGCGGAGCTATTTGCTTTATGCTAAGCCTTACAAACTTAACCCTCATTGCAAATTTAAATCTAAACAATTTTATCGTTTTGTTTCTGGCTATGCTTTGCACCATGCTTGGCTGGTTCATCAAAAATGACTAGCTTTTAAAGCTTACTTAAAAGTCGTGCCACCATCAACGATAAAGGTGTGTCCTGCAACCCAGCTTGCTTTATCAGAGCATAAGAACAAACAAGCACCAGCCAAATCCTCAGGCTGTCCCATGCGGTTAAGTGGGCTTAAATTTATGGTTGCTTGCTTTACTTCTTCGTAGTTTGTAAAGGCTCTTAGTGCGTCAGTTTCAATAGGTCCTCCACTAACGACATTTACTCTTATATTTTTATCGCCAAGCTCAGTAGCTGCATATCTTGCCATAGCTTCAACGGCTGCTTTTGCTGTGCCATGTCCTGCGTAGTTTTCGATATGAACTAAATTTCCTGTTGATGAGATAGAAATAATGCTTCCACCACCTACTTTTTCCATTCTTTTAGCTGCTTCTTGAGCGCCGACCACAAAGGCATTTACGGTAGCGGTAAAGATATTGTTTATCCCACGAGGCTTAAGCTTCATAAATTTAGTGTATCCGCCAACCACTGCACGCCCTGAAATGATAGCATTTGAAATGAAAAAATCAACCCTATCAAAATCAGCATCGATCTTTTCAAAAAGCTCCTTGTAAGTTTCTGGCTCAAGTATGTTAAACTCATAAGCACGAGCTTTGATTTTATAATTAGCCTCTAAATCCTTTATCATCTCATCAGCAATTTGTGCATTTGAATTATAAGTAAAAGCAATATTCACACCCACCTTAGCAAACTCATACACGATAGCCCTACCAATACCACGCGTTCCACCACTGATAACTAGGGTTTTTCCTTTAAAATAATCGTTCATAATCTTCCTTTATATTTTTGTTATTGTAATTTATTTTTAGTAAATTTCTACTTATTTTAACTCAATAAAGCGTATATAAATTTGGCAAAAACTCATAAGCATGCAAAAGTTCTATCAACAAAAGCACTAAAACAGCTATAAACCAATTCACAGCCCTTTTTAACTCCTTATGCAAAAAAGCTGGCTTAACGATGATAGTTTCAGGATAGAAAAAGCCCTTAAATTTTGGAAAAAATCTTGAAGTATTTTTCAAAAACTGCTCATAACTTGCTCCAAATTTAGAAGCCAAAAATTTTTCTTCTGCAAGTATAGTGTAATGATATATCCACAAATAAAGCACTATGCCTATAAGAATAAGCACGATTTGTGCTTTCAAAGCTAAAAGTCCTATAAGAGCGATAAAAGAAAAAAGATATAAAGGATTGCGACACAAGCTATAAGCACCATAATCAATAAACTTCGTCCCATTAACGCCCTCATTTTTCATGCCTCCTATAAAAACGGTGGCATAAATTCGCCCTATCACGCCAACAATAACACACAAAACACCAAAGGTGCGGATTAAATTTGCGCCCAAATTTACATAAGGAGTGTAAGAAATAAGCACCCAAACCGCAAATAAAGCCCCAAGTACATACTGCCAAAAAAAACGATTTAATTTCAAAATACTAAAATCCCACGACTGAATATTGTGCTAAAATATTTTCAAGTTTTTTCATCGTTTCTTTGCTTGGAACAACCAAAGGTAAGCGGTATTCTAAACTTTCTAGTAAGTTGCAAAGATACATCGCCGCTTTTATAGGGATAGGATTGCTTTCGCAAAAAAGAATCTTATTGATATTATAAAGTTCATCATTGATCGCCTTAGCTTCTTTGTATTTTTCATCTAAGGCTAGATGAGTAAGCTTTGCTGTCATATCTGGAAGTAAATTTGAAGTAACAGAAATCACGCCCTTTCCGCCATTTGAAAGTATAGGATAATTAATCGCATCATCACCACTAATCAAAATCATTCTTGGCTCATGAGCTAGCAAATCCACACATCTATCGATATTTCCGCTTGCTTCTTTGACCCCATAAATATTTTCACAATCCCTAAAAAGCCTTATAGCCGTATCAGTAGCTATCTCACAGCCTGTGCGTCCTGGGACATTATAAAGCAAAAGTGGAATTTCAACGCTATTTGCAATGGCTTTATAGTGCTGATAAAGCCCCTCTTGGGTAGGCTTGTTATAATAAGGCGTAACACTTAAAATCCCATCGGCATTATTTTTCTCGGCAAATTTAGCCAAATCCACAGCCTCATGCGTTGCATTACTTCCAGCGCCTGCTAAAACCTTTGTGCTTGTGCCTTTGCACGCATCAAGGGCGATTTCTATGCAAAGTCTGTGTTCTTCGTGCGTAAGCGTAGCACTTTCTCCTGTGGTCCCAACAGGCACGACAGCGTCAATGCCATTTTTAATCTGCCTTTTAATGAGCTTATGATAGGTTTGTTCATCAAGCTTGCCGTCTTTAAAAGGCGTGATTAAAGCTGTCATTGCACCGATGATGATTTTTGAATCCATGATTTACTCCTTTCTCAAGATAATCGTGGTTGAATTTTTAGCTACAAAATACTTTTTTGCACATTCTTGCAGGTCTTTAAGCTCTAGTTTTTCGATATTTTCTTGATAATTTAAAAGCGGTTTTAAATCCCCCTTAGCAAGATAAGAGCCATAGATATTTGCCACGCTACTTGCGGTGTTTAAGGAAAAGATAAAATCGCTTTTTACATTGTTTTTGATCTTTTCTAGGCTTTGTTTTGAGATTTTACCTTTTTTTAGATTTTCAAGTATCTTTAAAAGCTCTTTTTCCACAAGCTCAGCCCTTATGCCAACATTACAAACACAAACAAAAATAAATAAATTCTCATCAATACTATCATTTACAAAGGCGTAAAAATCATTGATAAGCCCAAGTTTATCAACCAAAATTTCACTCATCAAAGAACTTTTGCCAGATCCTAAAAGCTCGCTTAAAGCATTCAGTGCTGGTATATCTTTGTGTTTGAAATTTGGAATTTTAAAGCCAAGGGCTAAAATTTGCGTATCACTTTGCTTAAAAAGCTCTAATCTTTTAGCCCCGTCTTGCTTTGGTTCTTTGGTGTGAAGTTTTGGAATGCTTTTTGTATTTTTAATGCCCTCAAAATGCTTGCTAGCTAGCTTAAAAACCTCGTCTTTATCGATATCGCCACTTACCATTAAAAAAGCATTTTTAGGCTGATAAAATCTTGAATGAAAATCCCTAATGTCCTCTATGCTCCAATTTTCAATGTCCTTATAAAAACCAATAGGCGTCCAATGATAAGAATGATACATAAAGGCATGATTAAAAAGTCTAAAATATAAATATCCTAGGGGATTATTATCAGTTCGCCAACGCCTTTCTTCAAGCACTACTTGGCGTTCAGGCTGAAACTCCTCATCTTTTAAGTTTAAATTAGACATAAGCTCAGCAAAAAGCCACAAGGCTTTATCTAGGCTTGATTTAGAGCATTTGATAAAATAATGAGTGTAGTCAAAACCAGTGCTGGCATTATCCACCCCGCCAAAGCCCTTTACGATCTCATCAAATTCGCCTGCTTTTAAATTCTTTGTACTTTTGAAATTTAAATGCTCTAGCATGTGAGCTATACCGCTTTTTCCCATTACTTCATTTCTTGAACCAACCTTGTAAAAAATATCAACGCTTATTACCTCGCTACCCTTATTTACAGGAAAGGCATAGACCTCAAATTTATTTTTTAAAACCTTTTTTTCATAAGCTATCATTTTATATTTACTCCTATTAATTCGCTAATATCTTTTATCTTATCTTTTTGCATAAACTCTAAAAGTCCCTCGTTGATATCTTTTGCAAGTGATGGACCTTTAAAAATAAAACCTGTATAAATTTGAACTAAGCTTGCCCCATCTTTAATGCGTTCATAAGCTTCCTTAGCACTATCAATGCCCCCACTTGAAATGAGCAAGGTTTTACCAAAAAGTTCTTTTGCTAAAGCCTTAAAAAAAGTCCTGCTTTTTTCTTGTATAAGCTTGCCACTTATGCCTCCAAAGGTGCGGTTATTATCAAGTAAAGAATAATCCGTGCTTGTATTTGCTATGATAAAGCCTGAAGCCTTATGTAAAATAGCATTTTCACAAAGTTTAAGTGCGTCTTTTACGCTCATATCAGGAGCGATTTTTATCAAGATAGGCTTAGAAGTAAGCCTTTTTGCTTCGCTTAAAAGCTCTTTTAAAAACTCATCATTTTGCAAGGCTCTTAAATTCTTAGTATTTGGCGAAGAAATGTTGATGATAAAATAATCACACAGCTTATCAAATTCTTTCAGCAAGATAAAATAATCCTTCAAAGCCTCTTCATTTGGCGTAGTTTTGTTTTTGCCTATATTTGCACCAAGTGGAAGCACAAAAGGATAAAGCCTGCTTAAATTTTGAGCTATCCTAGCAGAGCCGGCGTTGTTAAAACCCATAGCATTTTGCAAGCTTTCTTGCTTAACTAGGCGAAACAAGCGAGGCTTATCATTACCAGCTTGAGCTTTTGGAGTGAAAGTTCCAAATTCCAAAAAACCAAAACCAAGCGTAGCCAAAGGACGAATCATGGTAGCATTTTTATCAAAACCGCCTGCAATGCCTACTGGATTGCTAAATTTAAGCCCCAAAAGCTCTTGTTCCAATCTCTCATCATTGATAATGCAATCTTGAGCAAACAAAGACAAGGCGGACGGAAAAGTAAAATCTAGGGTTTTTAAAAAATACTCAGCTAAACTATGAGCAAATTCAGGATCAAGCTTGAAAAGCAGTGGCTTGATGAGTTGATAATTCATTTTAATCCTTAATTTTTATACAATTTTAGCTAAAAAAAGTAAAATTAGCTTTATTCTTCATTTTTTTCCATACTTTTTTGCTTAAATTTCTTATAAAGCTCACAAGTTTGAAGTAGGTGCTTATCGCTACCCATACCTATAATCTCTCCCTTATCAATCATAACAATACAATCAGCATTTTCAATCGTACTTAAACGGTGAGCAATCACCAAAACGAGCTTATCTTTTTTTAAATTTTCCATGATTTTAACTATGGCTTTTTCACTTTCATTATCAAGGGCTGAAGTCGCCTCATCAAAGATAAGCAAATCAGGATTTTTATAAAGTGCTCTTGCTATAGCTATGCGTTGCTTTTGACCACCGCTTAAGTTTTTGCCATGTTCTAAGATCATAGCATTCATTCCACCCATTTGCTCAACAAACTCATAAGCATTTGCATCTTTTAAGGCTTTTATTACCCTTTCTTCACTAAATTCTTCACTATAAGCTATATTATTTGCTATGGTATCATTAAAAAGATAAATATTTTGAGTTACAAGAGCAATTTTTTGACGCAAAGAATTTGTATTATAAGTGCTTATATCATCATCATTGAATAAAATTTGCCCAGATTTCTTGTCAAAAAAATACATCAGCAAGGCTATAATAGAGCTTTTTCCGCCTCCACTTGGTCCTGCAAGAGCTAAAATCTCTCCTCTTTTAAATTCAAAATTAACATTTTTTAAAGTCTGCCTTTGCTCATCATAAGCAAAGCAAACATCTTTGAAAGCTATTTTTTCTATGTTTTCAAGTTTTTTATCCCCACCTTTAAGCTCTGATCTTAGATCTAAAAGATAAAAAGTTCTCTCACTTGCTGCGATTGCACCTTGCAATCTCCCATACAAAGATGAAAGCTTTTTAATAGGTCTATAAATCAAAAACAAGGCTGTTAAAAAGCTAAAAAATGCACCTGTACTCATACTTCCGTCAATAACTTCTTTTCCACCTACAATGATGACAATCACAACACCAAAAGAGCCCATTATTTCCATTAAAGGACTGATAAGTGCATCTATTCTTGCATTCTTTAAAGAAAAATTACAAAATTCTTGATTTTCTTTTTTAAATTTGTTCATTTCCATTTCTTGAGAATTATTTGATTTGATCAACTCTATATTTGAAAAAATTTCATTGAGCCTTGAGGTAAGGTCTGAATTTTTTTCCTGAGTTTTTACGCCTAGTTTTTTAAGCTTTTTAGCAAACAAAACCAAAGGATAGGCAGCTGCTGGTATCACAATAAGGGCAAAAAAAGCAAGCTTTGGACTTTGATAAATCACGACGCCTAAAAGCCCCACAGCATAAATAAGCTCTCTAAAAAACTCAGGGATAATGCTTGAAACTATACTTTGTAAAGCCCCAATATCATTTGTGCAACGACTTATAAGCTCTCCGCTTCTGTATCTTTGAAAAAATTTCATATCAAGATAGATGATATTTCTTAAAACCTCTTCTCTTAATTTTCTTAAAATATCCGTTCCAATGAAAGAAATATAATAACTTTGCAAATAAATCCCACTACTTTTTACAACATACACGATCACCACCAAAAAAGGCGTATAATAAAGCAAGGTTATGTCTTTTGCAACAAAAATTTTATCTAAGATAGGCTCTATCATCCATGCAGAAAGTGCCGTTCCAGCTGCTGCTAGAAGCATTCCTACGATGGAGATAGCAAAATAAAATTTATATTCTTTATAAAAGGGTGCAAAACGAATCAAAACTTCTTTTAAACTCATTGTTTTTGTTTTACTCATTATTTTTCTCCCACAAAACGCCTTCGGCTGTGTCCATTAAGATGATATTTTTCTTTGCTAAATTTGCTCTTATTTCATCAGCTAAAGCATAATTTTTCGCCTTTTTTGCCTCGTCTCTAAGCTTGATTTGCTCTTCAATTTCTTTTTTAAAAGCCTCATCAATGCCAAAATTAAAATACTCATGAGGATCTAAAAAACCAAAACCAAGTATCAAAGCAAGCTCTTTTAGGCTTTCTTCAAGCTCTTTGATCTGTGCTTTGTTTTCATCAAGAGCTAAATTTGCATGAGCCACGAACTCATCAACCAAGCTTAAAGCCACTGAGATATTTAAATCATCGCTCAAAGCCTCAAGCAAGCTTTGGGCAAGCTTAGTTTTAAACTCATTTTGCAAGCCCTCATCAAAATCTTTAAAGCTTTGTAAATTTAGCCTTTTTTTAAGCCTATAAAGCTTATCAAGCCTTTTAGAAGCAGCCTTTAAATCCTGCAAGGAAAAATTAAAATGTGCCCTATAATGCGAATTTAAAAGATAAAATCTCAAAGCCTCCCCGCAAAAATCCCTCAAAGCGTCTTTGACAAAAAAGCTATTATTTAGGCTTTTGCTCATCTTTTCGCCCTCGATTCGCACAAAGCCATTATGAAGCCAAATAGAGGCTAAATTTTTATCACAAGCACAACGATGCTGAGAAGCTTCATTTTCATGATGTGGAAAGAGCAGATCAATGCCCCCGCAATGTATATCAAGCCCATCTTTAAAAAGCGTTTCTATCATCGCCACGCACTCAGTATGCCAGCCCGGTCTTCCCTTGCCAAAAGGTGCTTCATAAAAATTTTCATCAAATTTCCAAAGCACAAAATCACTTTCATTTTTTCTACCTTCATTAAATTCTAAACGGCTTAAATTCTCTCCCAAGCTTCTTTTTGAAAGGCTAAAATACCCCTCATCTTTTGAGGTATCAAGATATATTCCATCTTTTAAAACATAGGTAAAACCGCCCTTTTCAAGCTCTAAAATAAGCTCTATCATTTCTTTGATAAAATGCGTTGCCCTTGGCTTAAAATTTGGCTCAAGCACATTTAAAGCCCTCATATCCGCCTCATAAGAATCAATATAAAACTCAGCGATTTGCTCCAAACTTTGCCCTGTTTGGCTCATTTTTTTAAGAAGCTTATCATCAATATCTGTGTAATTTCTTGCAAATTTTACCTCAAAGCCCAAAGCTAAAAGCGTTCTGCGAAGCAAATCAAAGCAAATGCTACTTCTTGCATGCCCTAAATGTGCGTCATCATAGACGGTTGGACCGCAAAGATAAATATTAACATTTTTTTTATCAAGCTTTACTTTTTCTTTCAAAACGCTATCAAATAAATTCATAAAAATCCTTTCAAACACTGATATATCCATATCAAAAAGCTAACAATCTTGCCCTTAAACTCAAACAAAACAAAGCCAAAAAATGCCAAAAATAAACAAGCCAAAAGGCTAAATTTCAAAGAAATCAAAGCAAAAAAGTTTTTAAAACCAAATTCTTTAATATTAGCAAAAAATAAATAAAAGCCACTTAAAGAGCTTGAAAATGCCACAGCAAGCACTTTTAGCTCCTCATCTTTGATGATAAAAACGAAAAATATAGCAAAAACAAGATTGATAAGCAAGGCTTTAAAGGCGATTATGGCGGCGATTTTTTGCTTAAATTTAGCATAAAGCCACAAAGAAAAAAGCTTTTGCAAGCCAAAAGGCAAAAGTCCCACAAGATAAGCGATCAACACAAAGGCTGTTATCTTGGTATCCTGGGCATTGAAATTTCCTCTTTCAAACAAAAGTTCGCAAATTTCTTTTGCAAAAACAGCTCCAACTATGCTTGAAGCGATCAAAAGCATGCTTAAGCTTGCAAATGCTTTTTGTAAAAAATTTAGGGCTAAATTTTCTTGCCCACTTTTCAAATGTCTTAGAATTTTAGGAAAGCTCACCTGAGTTAAAGCTATGGCAAAAAGGGCTAGTGGTAGCTGAAATACGCGGTTTGCATAATAAAGATAAGAAATGCTACCACTGAGCAAAAAACTCGCAATGGCTGTATCAAGCAGGGTTGAAATTTGCGTGGCTGAAGAGCCTAAAACGCCGTGAAAAAAATTCGTATAAAAGCCCTCAAGCCTTGTTTTGGTGCGTTTAAGCTTTATGCTAAGGTACATGGCTTTGATGGTTTGGTTATTTTTAAGGGCTAAAAGATGCCAAATGAGCTGAGCAAGACCGCTTAAAACGGTGGCATAAGAAAAATAATAAAGCGTTTTTAAAGGCTCATCTTGTTTGACAAAAAAGGCTGCAATGATGATAGCTAGGTTAAACAAAGCTGCCGAGAAAGAAGAAATGAAAAATTTTTGTTTATAATTTAAAAGCGAGGCAAGAAAGGTAACCAAAAAGATAAAAAATAAATACCAAAAATTTATAGCCACCAAAGGTGCTGCAAGGGCTATAGTCTCAGCATTAAAGCCAAGTGCAAAAATTTTAGTAAAAAAGCTTGAAAAAAAGCTTACTAAAAGGCAAAGCAAAAGCACTGCAAGGCTAAATTGCCAAAGCACACTCACGCAAAATGCACCCTTTTTTTTAGCCTTGGTGAAATTTGGCAAAAAGCTTTGAGTAAATGCTCCCTCAGCAAATATACGGCGGAAAAAAGCAGGCATTTTTAAAGCAACAAAAAAAATATCACTATAAAGTCCGGCTCCTAAAAAAAAGGCGATCAGCAAATCCCTAACAAGCCCTAAAATTCGGGAAAATAAAATCCCCAAGGCATTGATGAGAAAATTTTTGAAAACGAGGTTTTTAAAATTTAGAGCCATATTTTTTCTTGAATTGTGATTAAAAGTTGAGATTTTATCAAAAAAATACTTAATTTTTTTCATAAAGCATAAAGCTAAATTTGCGAAAAATGAAATTTGTTGCCTTAATTTAAGCTTTTTAATAGCAAGCTTAAGCTACTATAATCAAAATATTTTTTAAAAGAAGTTGAATGAGCGATATTAAGATCACTACTCTTACTGAAAATCCCTATGAAGAGCTAAAAAAAGTAGCTACAAATCATGCTATAGAGGCTAAAAACCTTGATTTCATGATACTTGGATTTTCTACATCTTATACAAATGATGATGTAGAGTGGAAAAAAATCAGCGAAAAAGAACTCAATATCTTTGAAGATAACGCTTTTTTCTTGAACCCTAACTTAAAAATCAAACAAGAATATAAAATTCAAATTTATAAAAAAAATAACAATTACGCCAAAAACAGCAAGCATATCGAACTTGTCGTTAATGAAGACCACACGGAGCTTAAAGCACTTTTGCAGGTAAAAAATTTGGTCATTGATGAGTATTTGGGTATGGATATTTTACAAAATATTTATAAAAAAATGCTCAAAAAATCCTTATTTATCGGTGTTCGCGTGTTTGATTTTAAACAACAAGTGCTAAGTCTCGTGAAGTCCTTAAAAGAACAAGGTGCAAAAGAAGAGCAAGTAAGTATCATCGTAGCTAAAGGTGTTTTGCCAACACCTCCTGAAAATGAAAAACTTTATCTTACTTATAAGCACACAATGGCTGAAAAAACAGGCACTCCAATCAATCAAATTTCTATCGTGGGTGTTGATGAAAACGAGCTTGTTTTAACCTTGATCAAAGAAAAACTTGCTCAAAACGGCAGAGGGCTTAATCTAAATTTTATCACAAACGAAGCCACTTTAGAAAATCACAAGATAGAATACTCCTGCACAGAAAATTTAGAGGCTAAAGAAAGTGAAGAAAAGATAGAGTATTTTGCCAAAAAAAAGGGCTTTGTACTTGAGGAAAATCATAAATTTGATATTGCTAATACGCTTGATTTTAGCTCTGTTAATTTTAAAAGCAATGGCTTTATTTACGCGGGCCTAGATAAAAATGTAACTATTAATATCATTAATACTTCAAGCATGGAAGAAGCTGTAAATTCAGGGGTTTTGATAGAGTGTGAAAATCTCAACATTAACGGAAGCGTAGCACAAAACACAACTTTAAAAGCTACAAATTTAAAACTCATAGGAAGCACGCACACTAAAAGTAAAATTTATGCAAAAAATTCTCACATAAGCACTCACAGAGGATATTTAGAAGGCGAAGAGGCGGATTTTGATATTTTAGAAAATGGACAGGTTCAAGTTAAGATTTTAAGGACAAAAAAAGCCCTTGGTGGAAATATCAAGGCTGAAAAAGCTTATATCAACGATCTTAATAGCAACAATACAACTGAATTTACCCAGCTTGTCGTCATTGATCGTTGTTCTGGCAATAATAATAAATTTCTTGCCCAAAGCATAGTTCAAGATGATGAGTCAGAAAAACAACTAGAAGAAATAGCCCAAAGACAAAAAGCTATACCTGCTTTAATCAATTCTTTAGAACAGGTTATCAACTCAAGTAGCGAGGGTATAGAGATCTTAAACAAAAAAATACAACGCATGCAAGAACAAAATCAAACCATACCTCCAAACTACACTCAAATGATCAAGAAATTTCAAAGCTATCAAGATGAGCTAAAAAGCCTTCAAGATGAAAATCAAAACTTGCAAAACAAAAAGCAAGAAATTCATGATAAACTGCAAGGCATAGGACTTGAGATACTTAATGCAAAGATTATCAACAAAGACGGGGTTTGGAGTGATTTAAATGAGGTTAAATTTAAGCTAGCCTATCCCAAAAGTGAGCTTTCTTACTCCACACAAAAAGATGAACAAATCAAATGTTTTTCTCTTGTAAAAAATGAAGATGATGAGATCAAACTTCAAAAATCAAACGAATTTGATGAAAAGGACATTCAGTGATTTATGCTATTGAGGGGATAGTTACTCAAAAAGAACCTACCTTTGTCATCATTAAAACAAGCTCTGGGCTTAGTTATGGGGTGTTTGTTTCTTTATTTTGTAGCACAAAGATAGAAAAAGGTGCAAAAATAGAACTTTTTACGACTCAAATCATCAAAGAAGACTCACAAAAACTTTACGGCTTTTTGGAAAAAAACGAGCAACAAATGTTTGAGCTACTTCTAAAAGTTAATGGCATAGGGGCAAGTACAGCCATGGCTGTTTGCTCTACTCTTGATGTTAATTCTTTTTATAAAGCTTTAAATTTGGGCGATGAAAGTGCTTTTAAAAAGGTTGCTGGTATTGGCGTGAAAGTTGCTAAAAGGATTCTTGTTGAACTTAGTGATAAGAAGATTAACTTAGAAAATATCGATGAAAACAAGTCTAAAGCCATGCAAGCCCTACTTACACTCGGCTTTAAACAAGATAAGATCTTGCAAGTTTTAAAAGACTGCACTCATGAAAACACAAGCGATCTTATCAAAGAAGCTCTTAAAAAACTCTCTTAAGGAAAATATATGACTTATGCGATACTTTTTGGTGCAAATTCTTATGAACATGAGATCAGTATAGTTAGTGCCATTGTGTTAAAAAAGGTTTTAAGATCAAATATGCTTTTTATTTTTTGTGATAAAGATAGAAATTTTTATCTCATTGATAATGATAAAATGAATGCAAAGACTTTTAGCTCAAAAGCCTTTTTAAAAGAAAAAAAACTTTTTCTAGCTAAGGGAGGCTTTTTTGAAAAAGGCTTATTTGGAGAAAAAAAGCTTGAGGCTGATATCATCATCAACCTCATACATGGCAAGGACGGAGAAGATGGTAAAATAGCAGCCTTGCTTGAGTTTTTCGAGCTTTCTTACATAGGACCAAGACTTGAAGCAAGTGTGCTAAGCTATAACAAAGAGCTTACCAAACTTTACGCACAAAAAGTAGGCGTAAAAACCTTAGCTTATAAGCTTTTAAAAAAGTATGATAAAAAAAGCTTGGAGCAAGACCTTGCTTTTCCATGTATCCTTAAGCCAGCTAGACTTGGCTCTAGTATAGGCATTAGTGTTGTAAAAAATAAAGAGGAGCTTTCTTACGCTCTTGATGTGGGCTTTGAATTTGATGATGAGATTGTTGTTGAAGATTTTATCAAGGACATAAAAGAATACAATCTTGCAGGTTGTATGTTTAAAGATGAGTTTTGCTTTTCTATCATAGAAGAGCCGAAGAAAAAAGAGCTTTTGGACTTTGAACAAAAATACCTCAGCTTTTCAGGAAATAGCGAAGCCAAAGAAGCTGTGCTTGATGAGAGTTTAAAAGAAAAACTCAAAGATGCTTTCAAAAAAATTTATAATCCCCTTTTTAAAGGTGCTTTGATAAGATGTGATTTTTTTGTTTTGGATAATGAGGTTTATATCAATGAAATTAACCCAAATCCGGGCTCCTTGGCAAATTATTTATTTGATGACTTTTCTTTGGTTGTAGAAAGACTGGCTCAGGACTTAAAGAAAGAAAAAAAGGTCAATATTGATTACGCCTTTTTACACTCTATCAACGGACAGAAAGGAAAATTATAATTTTTTAAGAAAAAATACGCTAAATTTTACATATAATTTTATGTATTTAAGAAGGAAAAATGCTCTCTTTTAGCCAAGATGAAATTTTTACTGCTACTGAGCTTGTCAGAAATTTTAGCACCATACTTAATCAAGTCAGCACCAAGGATAAAAAGGTCGTGATCTTAAAAAATAACAAATTTGAAGCTGTCATGTTAAGCGTAAAAGAATACGAAAAGCTTTATGATGCAATGAAACTTTTAGAATCCATCTATCAAAAAAATCAAAAGTGATCAAATGGCACAAACAAGTATCAACTATAAAAACGAAAATTTCACTCTTAGTTATGAACTGCTAAATTTAGACAAAAAGCCCATTTTGCTCATCTTGCATGGTTGGGGAGCAAATAAAGAGCTAATGAAAACTGCTTTTAAGGATAGCTTTAAAGAATACAAACACCTTTATATCGATCTTTGTGGCTTTGGAGGCTCAAATGCCCCACTTGTCTTAAATAGCCTTGATTATGCTCAAATTTTAAGCTCTTTTTTAAAAGAAAAAGATTTTAGCCCTGAGCTTTTGATGGGGCATTCTTTTGGAGGAAAAATTTGCACCATCCTAGCTTTAGAGCAAGAAAAAAGCCCTAAAGCCATTATCTTGCTTTCTTCAGCTGGCATACTTTGGCAAAAAAGGCTTTCTATCAGGCTTAAAATCAAGCTTTTTAAGCTTTTAAAAGGTCTTGGTTTTTCTCGTTTTTATAAATTTTTTGCAAGTAAAGACGCCATAAATTTAAGTCCATTAATGTATGAAACCTTTAAAAGCGTTGTGGGTGAGGATTTTTGCTCTTATTTTGCAAGGCTTAAGATAAAAACCCTTATTTTTTGGGGCATTGATGATAAGGCTACGCCTTTAAAAAGTGGGGAAAAAATCCACTCTTTGATTAAAAATAGTAGTTTTTACGCACTAAAAGGAGATCACTTTTTTTTCCTAAATAAAGAAAATATTGATTTTATTGATGAACTTACGACGAGGATTTAGATGATTGTTACTTTGACACTTAGCTTTTTTTTACAATTTATTTATATTTTTCTCATTAATTTTTGCCTTGGCTTTTATCTCATCACAGCCTTGCAGTGGTATTCTTATAAGCTAAATAGAGTATTTTTTCATTTTTCCAAGCCCTTGTGGCATGTGTATTTTTTACTTTTGCCCTTTTTAGCGCTTTTGTTTTTGCCCTCTTATTTTTACCTTGGCTTTTTGTTTTTGATTCAAGCTCCTATGCTCTTTTTTTGGCATAAAAGGCTTGATAAAAAGCTTGTTTTTACAACAAAAGTTAAGGTCTTTTTCGCTTTTTTGCTTTTTTTTAGCCTTGTTTTTTCTGCATGCAAATTTATAGCCATTCCGCCCTATTTCTTAATTTCTATTGCTCTTTTACTTAATGATGATTTGAAATTTTATTTGCTTACTATTTTTATCAGCCTTTTTTCGCCCTTGCCTCTTATTTTTTCACTGATTTTTCTTAAAATTTATAGCATTCTTGCTAATATTTTTTATATCAAAAAGGCTAGGAAAAAACTTAGTAATTTAAAAGATCTTACCATTATCTTAATCACAGCTAGCTTTGGAAAAACCAGCATTAAAAACTTCCTTTATGAGCTTTTAAAAGAGGATTTTAAGGTGCATAAAACCCCAAGATCAGTAAATACCCTCCTTGGCATAACAGCTGATATCAATGAAAATTTAGATGAAAGCACTCAAATTTACATAGCTGAAGCAGGAGCAAGACAAAAAGGCGATATCTTAGAAATCACAGAGCTTTTAAACCCTCAGCTTTGCATAGTTGGCGAAATCGGCGAGGCGCATTTGGAGTATTTTAAAAGCAAGGAAGCGATCCGCCAAACCAAGCTTGAAGCCTTGCAAACAAATCGTTTGAAAAAAGCTTTTTTGCATTCTAGCACTAAAATGAACGAAACGGAGCAAATTCTCATCTATGATAAGGCTTTAAAAAGCGTTCATTCAAGCCTTGAAGGACTTAGCTTTAAGCTACAAATTCATGAGCAAGAATTTGAATTTAAGGCTAATTTACTTGGCAGTTTTAACGCGCAAAATCTTTGTGCTTGTATCCTTGTGGCAAATTTTTTGGGCATAAGCCTTGAAAAGCTACAAAACTACACTCAAAAAATAAAGCCTGTTGAACACCGCTTGCAAATCATTTCCAAAGAGCCAAAACTCATCATTGATGATGGCTTTAATGGCAATTTTAACGGCATGAGCGAAAGTTACAAACTTTGCAAAACATACAAGGGAAGAAGAGTTTTAGTAAGTCCTGGTATCATAGAAGTAAATGAAGAGCAAAATATCAAGCTTTGCGAGCTTATAAATGAATGTTTTGATCTTGCTATCATCACAGCAAGTGTAAATCTTGCTGTATTTAAAAAGTATTTACATATAGAAAAAATCATTGTAGAAAATAAAGAAACCTTAGTTGATATTTTAGCACAACATACTAAAAATGGGGATTTAATCCTCTTTTCAAATGACGCACCAACTTTTATGTAAGCTAGGTTTATGAGATGAAAATGATACTTTTTGAGCGTAGATATTTAATTTTCGTTTATTTTTTACACACTTTTTTTGCTAAAGTTCATAATGTTTCCAAAAAGTTTCCAAAATATCCTAAACTTATGCTATCTTTTCAAAAGGAGAAAAAATGAAAAAGATTATCTTGGCTTCGGTTTTATCTTCAGCTCTTTTAAGTGCTGCTGATTTAAAAATAGCTGGTTCATCAACGGTTTATCCTTTCACTAGCTTTGTAGCAGAAGAATACGCAGCCATTTATAAAAGCAGAACCCCTGTTGTTGAAAGCATAGGCACGGGAGGAGGTTTTAAGGTTTTTTGCGAGGGCAAAACAGATATTTCAAATGCTTCAAGAACGATAAAATCAAGCGAATTTGAAGTGTGTCAAAAAAACGGCGTTAAAGACATAGTAGGCGTAATGATAGGTTATGATGGCATAGTTTTAGCACAAAATAAAACTAATGCTCCCTTAAGTATCAGCCTTGAACAACTTTTCCTAGCCTTAGCAAAGCAAATCCCACAAAATGGCAAGCTCGTAGAAAACCCTTATAAAAAATGGAGTGATATAGATAAAAACTTGCCAAATCGCAAAATCGTAATTTATGGACCACCCTCAAGCTCAGGCACAAGAGATAGCATAGAAGAGCTGGTTTTAAGCAAGGTTTCAAGTAAATTTAAAGAATATGGCGAACAAGCTGGCAAATACAAAACCATTCGCCAAGATGCAGCCTATATACCAAGTGGGGAAAATGATAATTTGATCGTTTCAAAATTAGTAGCCGATAAAGAAGCCTTTGGACTTTTTGGATATGGCTTTTTAGCAAGCAATAAAGATAAAATCAATGCTGCAAAGATCGATAACATAGAAGCAAGCGAAGCAAATATTTCAAGCTTAAAATATGAGCTTTCAAGAAGTCTTTATATCTATGTCAATACCAAAAACCAAGATGCCCTTAAATTTGCCAAACTTTACATGAGCGATGATTTGGCTGCAAGTGGTGGTGAGCTTGAAAGAATAGGTTTAGTCCCTCTTGATAAAACTCTTTTAAAGACTACTCAAGAACACATTCAAAAAGCAAATAAACTTGATGAAAATTTAGTGAAAGCAGGAAAAATATTTTGATAAAAGAAAAGCTTATTAAATTTAGTCTTTTTTTTTGTGCCTTTGTAAGCGTGATAGTAAGCTTTGCTATCATGCTTACGATCTTAGTTGAGGCCTTGAAATTCTTTCAAAAAGAAAGCCTTTTTACCTTTTTATTTTCAAGCCAGTGGGCAGCTGATGCAGCCTTTGTGAGCCTTGATGGCACTACAGGGCATGGAGTTTTTGGAGCAGCTTCTCTTTTTTGGGGTACTTTTTATATCTCGCTCATTGCTATGCTAACAGCCTTGCCGCTTGGCATAATGTGTGCTATTTATTTAGGCGTGTATGCAAGCAAAAAGTCTAAAAACTATCTTAAGCCTATACTTGAAATAATAGCTGGCATTCCAACCGTTGTTTTTGGCTTTTTTGCTGTCATAGTTATAGCCCCACTTATCGTTTATAGCTTCAAGGCTCTTGGCTTAGAAGCAAGTTATCAAAGTGCCCTAGGAGCTGGCTTTATCATGGGTATAATGATAGTTCCTATCGTAGCTTCTTTGTCGCAAGACTGCATAGAAGCAGTAAGTGAAAAAAGGATAAACGGCGCTTATGCCTTGGGCATGACAAAAAAAGAAGTGATCTTTGCAGTGATCTTGCCTGAGGCAATGCCAGGCATTATAGCAGCTTGTTTATTAGGACTTTCAAGAGCCTTAGGCGAGACCATGATAGTTGTTATGGCTGCTTCTTTAAGACCAAATTTAAGCTTTAATTTTTTAGAAGATATGACCACAGTAACCGTTCATATAGTCCAAGCCTTGCAAGGCGATCAAGCCTTTGATAGCTCCTTAGCACTTAGTGCTTTTTCTTTGGGGCTTTTTCTTTTCATCATCACGCTTATCATCAATATGTTTAGCGTTTATCTTATCAACAGATTTCACAAGGTTAAAAGTTTATGAAAAATTTAAAAGAAAGAAAAAAATCCTCGAAAAAATTCCGCCTTTTTTGTAAAATGGGACTTTATATCAATCTCGCTTTTTTACTAGTATTTATGGCTAGTATTTTTTATCTTGGTTTTCCAGCCTTTAAACAAACCTATATTTTTGTAGGTAAAGATACCAACCAAAGCGTTATTAACCTACTTTCAAGGGCTGAAAGAAGATTATTAAGAGCTGAGGGCATTAAAGAGCCTACTTGGCTTTTAGCAAATGCTGAAGTCGATCAATACACAAAAGAAAAATTTAACCGCTTAAGTGATGAAGAAGTAGCCATCATTGATACGCTTATTCAAGAAAATAAAATTAAAGAGCGTTTTAATGCTAATTTCTTTCTTTTAGGCGATTCCAAAACAGCCCCTGAAAAAGCTGGGGTTTTAGCCTCTGTGGTTGGTACTTTACTTTGCATGTTTATTTGTATGCTTGTGGCTGTTCCTATAGGAGTGGCTGCTGCTATTTATTTGGAAGAATTTGCAAGGCAAAATTTACTCACCCACACTATAGAAGTGTGTATCAATAATTTAGCCGGCATTCCTAGCATTATCTTTGGGCTTTTAGGGCTTGCTTTGTTTATAAATTTCTTTGGCATGCCTCGCTCATCAGCTCTTGTTGGAGGACTGACCCTAGCTTTGATGAGCCTTCCTATCATCATCGTAGCCACAAAGGCAGCCTTAAAAAGCGTTGATGTGCATATGAAAAATGCAGCCTTAGCACTTGGCTTTACAAAATGGCAAATGGTAAAAGGCATAGTTTTGCCTTTGGCTATGCCTATGATCATGACAGGTTCTATCCTAGCTCTAGCTCAAGCTATTGGAGAGACCGCTCCTTTGATGCTAATAGGCATGATAGCCTTTATCCCTGATATAGCCTCAAATATAAGCGAGCCAACCACGGTTTTACCAGCTTTGATTTATAACTGGGCTTCTATGCCAGAAAGAGCCTTTTTAGAAAGAGCAGCAGCTGGTATTTTAGTGCTTTTAGCCCTTTTAAGCGTGCTAAATTTAGTCGCTATTTTTTTAAGAAAATATTTTCAAGGAAAACAACAATGGTAGCAAAAGTTGTCAATTTAAATTTATTTTATGGCAAAAAACAAGCCCTTTTTGATATAAATATGCAAATTGCAAAAAACAAAATCACTGCCTTAATAGGTGCTTCAGGGTGTGGAAAATCCACATTTTTAAGGTGTTTTAACCGTATGAATGATAAGATCGCTAAGATAAGTGGCATAGTAGAAGTTGCTGGAAAAGATGTTAAGCTTGTTGATCCTGTCGAACTTCGCAAAGATGTAGGCATGGTTTTTCAACAACCTAATGTCTTTGTAAAAAGCATTTATGAAAATATCTCCTATGCTCCAAAGCTTCACGGCATGATAAAGCATAAGGACGAAGAAGAAGCCTTGGTTGTGGATTGCTTGCAAAAGGTGGGACTTTTTGAGGAGGTTAAGGACAAGCTCAAGCAAAATGCCCTAGCTCTTTCAGGAGGACAACAACAAAGGCTTTGTATAGCAAGAGCTTTAGCTATAAAGCCTAAACTCTTGCTCTTAGATGAGCCAACCTCAGCTCTTGATCCTATATCAAGTGCTGTGATTGAAGAACTGATCAAAGAGCTTAGTCATAACCTTTCTATGCTTATGGTAACGCATAATATGCAGCAAGGAAAAAGGGTGGCTGATTACACAGCCTTTTTTCATCTTGGCGAGCTTGTGGAATTTGGCGAAAGCAAAAGCTTTTTTGAAGATCCAAAAGAAGAAAAAACAAAGGCTTATTTAAGTGGGGCTTTTGGCTAGAAAATCAGGGTATTGTCAAAACACAAGAAAACTAAACGCCTATAAAAGCTTTAAATTAAACTCAAATTTTAAATTTGAAGTTCTTAGGCTTTGAAATTAAATGCTTAAATTTGGGCTTAAATTTTTAAATTTCTAAATATCTTAAATTTATATCAAAACAAGCCCCTGAAGGCTTGTTTAAAAGTATAAATTTCAGTTTAGAAGTCAGTGAGTTTTAAAATTTGTATTTAAACTCCACATAGTAGTTTCTGCCATCACCCGGAGTGTAAGCGCCTAGACCTGAGTTGGCTGATTTATCTCTATAAGTATAGTATTTTTTATCAAAAAGATTTTTAATACCCCCTATAATCTTAAGATCTTTATAAGTATAGTTTATACCCAAATCAGTAAGGTAGTATTCTTTTATCCAAGTGCTATTGACAAATTTACCTGTTGCATTTTGATTTACAGGCTCGCCTTGATCTTTGCTTCTTGAAAAATAAGTAAAATCAGCAAAGGTATTAAAGCCCTCAAATACTTCATAATTCACCCCAGCAACAAACTTAAATTTAGACACTAAAGGAAGGATTTTGCCATCATTTACGCCACCTGTGATTTTAGCATCCACAAAATTAAAATTTTGATAAAAACTTAAATCATCAAGTATGTCTTGACGCAAACTAAGATCAACGCCTACACGACGAGTTTTATCTATATTATAATACTTCCACCAAGCCCCGCTATCACTGTGCGGATCGCCCAAATAAGCGATTTCGTCCTTAGTTTGAGTATAAAATACCGCCAAATCAATGCCATAAAAACCAAACAAATAATCACTCATTCCAGCTTCATAAGTATCATAAATTTCACTATCCAAATCAGCCACGCAGTAAGGATCTCCATTACAAATTTTTTGATAGTTTTGTGCATTAGCACCTGTATTGCCACGATTTACAAACTGAGCTGGGGTTGGAGAGATAAAGCCTCTTTCATATTTGATATAAACTGTGCCTGTATCTGAATACCTTGCTGTTGGAGTAAGCTCTAATGCAAAATTACTCGTATTTTTTGAGCCTGTGTTAAAAGGAAATAACTCATCTTTTGGATATCCAGGTCTTGGAAAAGCCATAGCCATTTCATTTCTGTAGGTTCTATCGGTTTTATAATTAGCATATTCATAACGCCCTCCTGCACTGATATAAAATACATCATTGATCTTTTGAGAATCTAGTGCATAAACAGAATGACTTTGCTTTTTCATATCCATATTTGTTGTCATTCTATGATAAGGGATTACTCTAGGGACACTATAAGAAACCTTACTATTTCTTTTTGCTTCATGGTAACCAAAATCATAACCAAGCACCAAGTAAGAATCGTCCATATAATTATATTTGCCCTTAAGTTTAAAACCTGTTAAACTATCCTCAAAACCACTACCTGTTTGATCTGTCCCATTAGTCGTTCCTGCTGTGGCTAAGATATTTTTGATATATTCAATTTTTTGTTTTTGATAATAAACTTCTGTAGCAAATTCAAAACTATCATTAAAATTTTTATTATAAGCAAGGCTTACTTCTGGGCGTGTGATCTTAGTCTTTGCTATATCTGATCCTTTTTGTCTAGGATTATCCCTAAACTGCTGCCTTGTAAGATAGCCTGTAGTGTAGTTTAAGCTTTGAAAATAATTAAACCCGAAAGTTAAATCACTATCATCATTAAGGTCAAATCTAAATTTAGAAGCACCATAAAAGCCTTTTTGATTATCCTCATCTCTATAACCATCGCGGTTAAAGCCGTCAAAATTTAAACTTAGAGAAAAGATATCATTAAATTGATGGGATATATCTGCAAGTATATCGCCTCCCAAAGCACCACCTCCGTAAGTGTTGCCTTTAAGAGCTAAAGAAGCGTTTGATTGTTTAGAGGACTTTGTAATGATATTGATTGCCCCCCCCCCGTGTGCCGTTTCCATAAAGCACAGCACCACCACCGGGAATGATCTCTATGCGTTCAACATTTTCTAAATTTACATAATCAAGCGGGGTTACACCATGAGAATTATCAAGCACATTGATAGGCTTGCCATCGACCATGACCTTCACAGCAACATTTGCCTTATCGCCCTGCCCTCTTAGGTCTATATTTTTACCGAGTCCAAAATCCACAAAACTAATCCCAGCCACCCTTGAAAGTGCATCGCTTAAAGAGGTATAACCCTTATTTTGAAGCCTATCCTTATCTATAACGATAACATTTCGCAGGTTGCTATCTGCATTTTGCTCAAAACCTGTTGCTGAAATGACAACATTTTCCAACTTATGTGCTTCTTGAGCTAAGGCTAAATTTGATAAAAGCAAAGCAGAACACATGAGAAGTCTTTGTTTTTTCATCTATTTTCCTTTCTTGTAGCATAAATTTATGATTATATTTAGTTAAAATAACTAATATCATAATCTTAAAATTATATTTTTATAAAGCTTTAAAAATACTGAAAATATCCTTAATATTTATGATAATTTTTCTTGTTATTATAAGAAATAAAGATAAAATAGTACTTGAAAGCTCTTAAGAAAATTATGAAAGTTTTTTTAGTTTTGCTACAAAAAAGCCGTCACAAAAAGTATCAGGTAAAATTCTTTTTGCTTTTTTGAGCTCATCAAATTCATCAGCAAAGGCATTTTTAGCATTAACGCCCTCTAAGTTAAGTTCTAAAAGCTTAAGTTTAAACTCACTTTTCAAAGCATTTTTGATCACTTCTTCATTTTCTTCTTTTAAAAAGGTGCAAGTGCTATACACAAGCTCGCCATTAACCTTTAAGGCTTTTAGTGCTGAGTGCAAAAGCTTTTTTTGTAAAATACTGAGCATTTTAAGCTCTTTTTGGCTTTTTTGAACATAAAGTCCCATTTTTGCAAAGGTTGAACAGGGTGCATCAAGTAAAATTTTATCAAATTTCAAGGGACAAAGCTTGCCTATAAGCTTAGCATCTTTTAAAAAGCACTTAAAATTTAAAACGCCATAGTTTTTAAGTATTTTTTGTAGGGTAAAAAAACGATCTTTACTTGCCTCAACACAGGCTAAATAGCCTTTATTTTGCATGAAATTAGCTAAATTTATGCTTTTTCCACCAGGAGCTGCACACATATCAAGCACGCTTTCATAAGGCTTTGCATTAAGAGCTTTAGCACACAAATAAGAAGAATAATTTTGTATATAAAACAAATGCTCTAAAAAGGCTTTTGAAAAACTTAGCTTTGATTTGTACTCGCCTTTTATCCTATAGGTAAATTCATCAAGTCTTTCGAAGGGAATATGCTCTTTTGAAAGCTCGTATTCAAGGCATTTATCATCTGTTTTTAAGGTATTTAAAAAAATACAAATGTCCTTTGGCTTTTCAAAACTTGCAAGCACGCTTTCATGCTCATCAGGATAAATTTGTTTCAAATACACCTTAAGATCAAATAATGCCAAAATAATCCTTTAGCATTAAGAAAGCTGCAAGACTATCTAGTTTGCCATCTTTTTTTCTTGAATTTGCTCTTTGAAGCTTGGAGGCTTCCTTGCTTGTAAAGCTCTCATCAACAAAAACAAGCTCTTTTTCAAAATCAAGCAAGCTGATAAAATGCCTTATGCGTTTGCTCATTTCCTCCTCGCTTGAACCACCCTTTGGAAGCCCTACGATAAGCTTTGAAATTTCATGCTCTTTAAGCAAGGCTTTAAGCTCGCTAGCTGCTTGTTTTCTGTTTTTTCTAAGCACAGCTTCTAAGGGCATGACTATGCTTTCATTTATGCAAAGTGCTACGCCTATGCGTTTTAAACCCACATCAAGACCTAAGGCATTCATACAAGCACCCTGATAAAAACGCCATTTATTTCTATCTTTCCTAAAAGCTCATACTCATAAACTCGCTCTCCAAATTTATCCAAAGCCTCATCTAAGCTTACGCCTTTTTTACAAAACTCAAGCACCTCATCATCTTCTTCTCTTTTTTTCAACTCTCCAAAGCAAAGAGCAAAATCTTTTAGATCATGAATGAGCCTTGCTTTATTTTGTGCTAAAAGCAAATTTGTCCCCTTGCTTTCATCAAGTCTTTGAGGCAAAACAAACAAAGGTTTGTTAAGCTTTAAGGCTAAATTTGCACTTTGTAAAGAACCACTTTGAAGATCAGCTTGAGCCACGACAACAGCTTTACTTAAAGCGATGATAAGTCTATTTCGAAGTAAAAAATCATATCTTTGAGGCAAATACTTAGGCTCGTTTTCGCTCAATGCTAAGGCATGTTCGTAAATTTGCTTGATCAAGTGTTCATTGCTTTTTGGATAAATTTGATCAAGACCATTAGCAAAAATGGCTATGGTACTTGGAAAAGCTCCCTTTGCAGCACAAATATCAACCCCAATAGCTCCACCACTCACCACACAAACCCCAATTTCTTTAAGTAAAAAGCTAAGCTCTAAGACCAAATTTTTAGTATAAACACTCATTTTTCTTGAGCCAATAATCGCTACTTTTGGTTGCTCAAGCAGGCTTAAATTTCCTTTATAAAAAAGCTTTTTCACAGGCTTTGAAAGCTCAAGAAATTCCTTAGGCAAAGAAGATAAAATCATTGTTCTTTATAAATTTCATTCAAATACACAAGCTCGACACTTTCAAGCAAATCCTTACTTTCAACAAGGGCTTTAAAGGTGTTTTTTCTTGGGTGTCCTATGGCAATAGCAAAGCCTTTTTTTTGCGCAAGATGAACGGCTTTTTGAAGTTGTTTTTTGATATATGCGACGCTATCTTGATTATCAAGAAAAATGTCTCTTTTGATAGGAATTTGTCCAAATTCTTTAGAGATCTTTTCTCCTTTACTCTTTCCTATGGTAACAGAATCAACAAAAACAAATCCATATCTTTCAAAGGCTCTAAAAAGCTTTCTCATAGCCTCTTCATCACTTGTAAAAAGGCTTCCTGTGTGATTGTTTATAAATTTTAAATTTTCAAAATCCTTGTAAATTTCTGCTATCTTTTCATCAATACGCTCTTGTGTATCTTGTGGGCTTAGAGTTTGGGTTTCTTCATTTTTAAAATTAAACGCAGCAAGAGGTAAATGCACCATAAAAAACTTAAATTCCTTTGCATACTGAGGCGTTAGTGGGTGGTTTTTATCCCTTGGAAAAAAAGAAGGAATGAGCTTAAGCTTGGTGTTTTTTAAATTTCTTACCTGAGTAGCACTTGCCATATCATCGATGATAATAGCAAGCTTTGCCCCCTTGTGCTTTGTTTTTACAAGAGGCTTTTTTGTCGTGTTTAAATCCAAATTTGTCGGTGTGCTTAAATTTTCATCTTTTTTACTTGAGTTTTGCTCTGTTTTTTTATAGTCTTTAAGGTCAAATTGAAAATAATTTGGAGCTTTAAAATACAAACTTTGATGATCAAAGATTTGATCTTTGCTGAGATTAAATTCTATGATTTTGCTTATATTAAGCTCTTTGATTGAAGTATTGTTTTCAACAATTTCTTCTGTATGTGTTTGAATTTGTCCTTCTTCATAATCAGCAAACAAGCCCTTTTTTATAGTAGTTTGAGTATGATTTTGCTCTAAAGTTGTGTTTTTTTCAGGTATAAAAGAATTTTGCACTTCAAGATTGATTTTTTGAGTGGGTATAAAAAAACTTAAAGCAATGCCAGCAACAATGCCCAGCAAAAGAACCCAAAAAAACCAACTTTTCATGTATCTTTTCAACAAATACCCACTTTTAAATTTAAAAATAATTCAAAGATTATAACGAAAATTTTAAAACTTTTTTACATTATTTTGTGTAAAATTATGCTTGCAAAATAGAATACTAAAGTTTTTACAATGAAAGAATTTTTAAAAAGCTTGAGTTATGGAGTTTCAAGCTCAAAAATCACTAATGAACTCAAGCAAGTTTTAAGAGAACTGCACGCAAACAACATTATCACGGAACATAAAAATAAATTTTATCTTAATAATGGCTTTGTATTTGGACAACTTGATATTTCAAGCAAGGGAACAGGCTTTTTAAGGTGCTTTGATGAATCTTTCACAAAAGACTTGCGTATAGAAAGCAAGGATTTAAAAGGTGCAAACTATGCAGATATAGTTGTTTGTAAGCTTTTGCCCCTCAAGAAAAAAAGAGCAAGTGCTAAGGTTATTTTAATTTTACAAAGAGCTAATGAAACTTCTCTTGTCATCACAAAAAAATACGGCGAGGCTGTGCTTGGAATGAACATAAAAACAGGCTTAAGTCAAGCCCTGAAAGCCTCGCAAAAATCCCTAAAAGCCTTACCACTTGGAACTATCCTAAAAATACGCAACCAAGATCTTGAAATCATAGAGGTTTTAGGACATATTGATGATGATTTTATTGATGAAAAAATTTCTCTTGCCTTGTTTAATAAAAATAGCGAATTTAATGATTCTTGCATTAAAGAATCCCTTGCAAATGGAGACTTTGTCGATGCAAGCATGTATGAAAACAGGCTTGATTTAAGGCATTTAAGCTTTTGCACCATAGATCCCATAGACGCAAAAGATTTTGATGATGCGATCTTTTATGATGAAAAATCAAGAGCTATTTATGTAGCCATAGCTGATGTAAGCGAATATGTCTTTGCTTATGGGGCTATTGATAAGGAGGCTAGAGCTAGGGGCTTTTCTATTTATTTTCCTCACAAGGCTATCCCTATGCTTCCAAGAGCTTTGAGCGAAAATATCTGCTCTTTAAAGCCAAATGTCGATAGGCTGGCGTATTGCGTTAAAATCAGCTTAGATGAAAATTTAGAGGTCATAAAAGAAGAACTTTTTGAAGCCTTGATCAATTCTAAAAGAAGATTTAATTATGATGAAGTTGATGCAATTTTAATCCAAAAGCCTGATTTAAAGGATCTTTCCTATCTTTACCCTCTTTTTCATATCACGCGTGAGCTTAGAAAAAAAAGGCTCAAAAATGCCTTTGAGTTTAAAACTGAAGAATTAAGAATGAGTCTTGATGAACAAAACCGCCTACTTACAACGCATTATGAGGGCGATACTGATGCACATAATTTAATAGAAGATTGTATGCTTTTAGCAAATAAAGCAGCAGCAAGGCTTATCAATGAGGTGGGCATTTTTAGAAATCATCTTAGTGCTGATCAAAAAAAGATCTCCAAACTCTTAGATGAGCTTTCAAGCCTTGGTATTGATGTAAAAGATAAGCCAAAACTTACCGAGCTTATAAGAGACATTCAAGCCCTAGCACAAGAGCTTGGCATACGATCTGAAGTAGATAAACTCATCATAAAAGCTCAAAAAAAGGCTGAGTACTCAAGCATTAATCAAGGACATTTTGGGCTAGGATTTGAAAGATATACCCACTTTACAAGCCCTATTCGCAGGTATTCTGATCTCATTTTACACAGACTTTTAAAGGCAAAATGTAGCAATGATCAAAAGAAATTTGAATACTTACTTTTAAATATACAAAGCACTTGCGAAAGCCTAAGCGTTTTAGAAAGAGAAGCTGATAAAGTGGCTTGGGACTTTATGGATAGGAAATTTGCACGCTGGGCAAAACTAAATATCGGCAAAACTTTTAGAGCCTATATCAGCGAAAACACAAATATCAATATCGCTAAACTTGATGATGAGATAAAGGGTGCTGAAATCATACTTTATGATCATGAGACAAATTTATTGCAAAATGTTTTGGTGCAAATCACTGATGTGGATATAATCATGGCAAAAATTTTTGGTAAAATTATAAAAAATTTAGACGAAAAAGAGCCTAGCTAATGTATAAAAAGGATTTGCAAAATTTACTCAAAGGAAGTTATTTTCCAAATTTTTTCGCACTTTATGGAGCGGATAATTTTCAAACCGAACTTTTCGCACAAATCATCAAAAAAAGATATGGGGCTGATGAGAGCTTGAAGGTTTATTTTGAAGAGTATGATTTTAAAAGGGCTAGTGATTATCTTAGTAGTTCTTCTTTGTTTAGCGAGAAAAAACTTCTTGAACTAAGGCTTTTTAAAAAACCAAGCACAAAAGAGCTTAAAGCCTTGGTTGAGCTATGTAAAAATCATAAGGATAATTTTTTACTTTTAGAACTTTATGATGAGGGTTCAAAACAAAATGAGCTTGAGAAAATTTTTGAAAATAATTTTGCGAGATTTTTTAAAATTTCAAACTCAAGAGAAGCCACTGAACTTTTACGGATCAAAGCCTCACAACTTGATATCGAAGTAAGCGATACAGCCTTATACACGCTTTTTAGCACCTTTGATGAAAATTTATACCTTGCAGCAAGTGAGCTGAACAAATTTCAAGGTTTAAAAATCGATCAAGCAAGCATAGAAAAATATTGTTTTTCTTTAAGCATAATGGGCTTTGATGAGTTTTTTGAAAAGCTTTTATCAGGCAAAGATCTAAAAGAAGACTTAGAAAAAATTTTAGATAATTTTAACGAAATAGCCTTGTTAAATTCTTTAGGATCAAGCTTTTATCGCCTTTTTAAGATCTTTCTTTATGCGAAAATTTATGGCAAAGTTGATCTTAAAGAACTTTTAGGCTATGCTCCACCGCCTCAAGTTGGCAAAAGTTTGCAAAATCAAGCCTTTTCTTTAAATCTCAAGCAATACAAAGAAATTTTTACACTTTTTACCCAAAGTGAATACGAGCTTAAAACCCAATCAAAACTCGCAAAAAAGGAATTTCTCATTGCAAATTTACTCAAACTTAAACAAGTTTTAAAGAAATGATTTTTTAAAATTTTCTTAGTTTAGTATATAAATTTAAAAAAACAAAATAAGTCTAAAAATTTACTTTAAAGCAGGATAATAATGCAAAAAAGAAGCAAAAATAAATAAAAATGGTGCGGTTAGCGAGATTTGAACTCGCACACGCAAGGCGCACCACCCCCTCAAGATGGCGTGTCTACCAATTCCACCATAACCGCACAAAAGCCCTAAAAGGGCTTCATTTATATCATCAATTACGCAAAAACGATGAAAGGATTTGCATAAAGAGCGATCAAAGCGATAACAAGGGCATAAATAACTTGTGCTTCAATCATCGCCAAAGCAATGAACATCGTTGTCATAAGCTTACCGCCAAGACCCGGATTTCTAGCTGTTCCAGCTATAGTTGCTGCAGCTGTATGTCCCATACCAATAGCACCACCAAGAGCTGCCACACCAAGACCAAGTCCTGCTGCTAAGACAGAAAATGCCTTAATCCAAACATTTATAGACTCAACCTCTACAGGAGCACCCTCAGGAGCAGCAAGAGCTACACCCACCAAAGCAAAAGTTAAAAACAGAATTTTTTTCATTTTCTCCTCTTTCTTGAAAGTCAGTTCGGCTTGCGTATCCCTACTTAAGACTTTCCAAAATAATCTGCGGTTTAATTATATCATTTTTTGCTTTATTTTTACTTTATTTTACTTGGTTTAAGGCTTAGTTGTGCCTTTGAAATTGAAACTATCATAAATTTCTAGGATTTTTTCCTCATCAAGCATTTCTAAATTTATCTTTGTGCCTACGGGTGGGCTTATTTTCTTTACCTTATCAAGAGAAAAACCATCTTTAATCACTTCATCTATATAAGCTCTTCTATAGTCCTTAAGATAGGCAAAATGATAGTTATTAAGCTCAGTATAAAAGCGCCTACAAAGCTTTGGACTCTTTAAGATCTCATAATAAAGCTCTGAGTTTGGCGGAAACCAATCTATAAAATTTAAATTTCTATTATAAACAAGCCAATGATCAACACCATGGATATAAAATCCACCCTCTTCCCTAGGAAGAGTTCCTATGAAAACTTTGTTACCCTTTACCAAAACATTTATCCTTGACACAAAAACCACATCATAGGTTTTTTGCGCGAGATAAAAGCTTTTAAAAAGTCTTTTCGCATCATAAACATGATCGACATCGATTTTAATAAGCCATTCATTTTTAGGGATTTTATCTAAGGCAAAATTATAATACTTGCTTAATTTATTTTCTTCATTTTGTGGATTTTGAATTTGAACTTCATAAGGGTATTTGTAAGCTTTAAAGCTTGGATACTTTTTGACAAAGTCTAGGATAAGCTCTTCACTCTCATCACTGCAATCATTATAAGTGATAATCCCTCTTTGAATGGCAGGTAAAATGCTTTCTAAAGATGATTTTAAAGTAATGGCTTCGTTTTTTACTCTTATAAAAGCCCAAGGATTACGAGGGGAGTTAGCTTTTTTGGCACTCTCATCAAAATCAAAATATCCCTTATGAGAGCAATCCCCCCCCCCCCATGAGCTAAATTTTCATTATAAAAGTATTTATTATCGTATTTGTTCATATTTTCAAGTACAGCCTTTGGGATAAAACTATCCACTTGATCAAGAAAAATATGATACTCAGTTCTTAAAAATTTTTGCCTAAATTTTCTTGCTAATTTTCTGCTTGGGATAAAGTTACTCAAAAACTGCACCAAATATTTTCTAAACGCTAATATAAAATAATCCATATCAATCCTTTTCTTTGAGTTCTAGTTATCTTCTAAGAATTTTTCTAAAAGTGCGATTTGCTTTTCTACGCTTTTAACCGAGCTTGAACCCTCGCTTTGCTTTAAATTTAAAGAATGCGTAAAGTCTAAAAATTTCATCGCACTTTCATCAAAGATAGGATTATAAGCACTTAAATCCTTGATCTCGCATATATCAATGCCCTCTTTTTCAGCCCTTGCGACAAGTTCGCCCACGATAAAATGAGCCTTTCTAAAAGGGATATTTTTTTCACGCACCAAAAAATCCGCCAAATCAGTCGCAAGTAAATGCCCTTTTTTACAAGATTGAAGCATATTTTTGGCATTGATCTTAAGTTCTTTTAACATAGCATTTAAGATGATGAGGCTTTCATTTGCCGTTTTTACGCTATCAAAAAGCCCTTCTTTATCTTCTTGCATGTCCTTATTATAGGCTAGTGGCAAAGCTTTCATCGTGGTAAAAAGTGCGATTAAATTCCCATAAACGCGCCCGGTTTTTCCTCTTATAAGCTCGGCTACATCGGGATTTTTCTTTTGTGGCATGATGGAACTGCCTGTTGAGAAACTATCACTTAGCTGGATAAATTTAAACTCTGTGCTTGAAAAAAGTATAAGTTCCTCACAAAGCCTTGAAGTGTGCGTAAAAATCACGGCAATATCATAAAGCATATCAAGAGCAAAGTCTCTATCACTCACGCCGTCCATGGCATTTGCGCAGACATTTTTAAAGCCAAGTTCTTTCGCACTTAAAGCCCTGTTTGTATCATAGCTCGTTCCAGCACAAGCACAGCTTCCAAGCGGACTAAAATCAGCCCTTTCAAAGCTTGCTCTAAGCCTTTTGATATCCCTTTCAAACATAAAAGCATAAGTTAGGATATAAAAAGAAAAGCTTATGGGCTGAGCGTGCTGAAGATGAGTAAAACTTGGCATAATGGTCGTTTTATGAGCCTTAGCATGAATAAGTAAGGTCTTGATAAGCTCCTTAAGCAAATTTTGCAAATTTAGGTTTTGTTTTCTTACAAAAAGTTTAAAATCAGTCGCCACCTGATCGTTCCTGCTCCTTGCCGTGTGAAGCCTGCCACCTATCTCAGCACCTATGATCTGGCTAAGCCTTTTTTCCACCGCCATATGAATATCCTCATCAGCGATATCAAAAACAAATTCGCCCCTTTCAATCTCAGCTTTTACCTGCTCTAAACCCCTTTGTATGGCTTTAAATTCCTCTTCAGTGATGATTTTGCAAGCAAAAAGCATGGCACTATGAGCTAATGAACCCTCAATGTCTTCTTTAAAAAGCGTTTTATCAAAGCCCAAGCTTGCGTTAAATTCCTTTAAAAGCTCATTACTTGCTTCGTCAAAACGACCCGACCACATTTCATTTTTCATGAAAAACCTTAAAACATAGGACCAAATTTAGAGTATTCAACACCCTCTTTCACATCTTCGTAGCGTTTGAAATTTTCAACAAACATTTTTGCGAGCTTGTCCCTTGTTTTGAGATATTCTTCCTTACTTTGCCAAGTGTTGATAGGATTTAAAAGCGAGGTTTCAACCCCACTTAAAGCCTTAGGAATGGCTAGATTAAAAATCTCAAAATTTTCAAATTCGCATTCTTTAATGCTCCCATCAAGTATAGCATTAATGCAAGTTCTAGTTGCTTTTATGCTCATTCTTTTACCCACGCCGTAAGCACCACCGCTCCAGCCGGTATTGACTAGATAAACGCTTGCTTGATGTTTGTCGATTTTCTCGCCCAAAAGTCTTGCATAAACGGTAGGGTGAAGTGGCATAAAAGGCTCACCAAAGCACGCTGAAAAAGTAGCTTGAGGCTCTGTTATGCCCCTTTCAGTTCCTGCGACCTTAGCCGTATAACCGCTTAAAAAATAATACATCGCTTGTTCTTTACTAAGCTTGCTTACAGGAGGCAAAACGCCAAAAGCATCAGCTGTTAAAAAGATGATATTTTTTGGGTGTCCTGCTTTTAGACTTGGCTCGTGATTTACAATATGCTCGATAGGATAAGAAACGCGTGTATTTTCAGTCTTACTAGCATCTTTATAATCCACACTTTTATCAGCTCTTAAAACGACATTTTCTAAAAGTGCGTTGCGTTTAATGGCTGCGTAAATTTCAGGCTCATTTTCAGCACTGAGATTAATAACCTTTGCATAGCAACCGCCCTCAAAATTAAACACACCATCATCGTCCCAGCCATGCTCATCATCGCCGATAAGCTTTCTTTTTGGATCAGTTGAAAGCGTGGTTTTTCCCGTGCCACTAAGACCGAAAAACAAAGCCGTATCGCCTTTTTCGCCGACATTTGCCGAGCAGTGCATAGGGAATTTGTTTTCAAGAGCTAACCAATAATTCATCATCGAAAAAATGCCCTTTTTCATCTCTCCGCCATACCAAGTTCCACCTATAACGCCTATATTATTTTCCACATCAAAGATCACGAAAACTTCGGAATTTAAGCCGTCTTTTTTGTAATCTTCATTCACGCATTTACAAGCATTATATACTACAAAATCAGGTGTAAAGCTTTCAAGCTCTTCTTTTTTTGGACGAATGAACATATTTTTAACAAAATGTGCCTGCCAAGCAACCTGCGTTACAAAACGCACAGCCTTTCTACTTTTTAAAGACGATCCACAAAAAGCATCTTGGATATAAATTTCACTATTACTAAGCTGTTTTTTCGCCTTGGCTAAGAGCTTGTTAAAAAGCTCTTCGTTGATAGGGTGATTTATCTTGCCCCATGAAATAAACTTTTGAGAAGGATCTCTTTGCACAAAGTATTTATCCTTAGGGCTTCTTCCTGTAAAAATGCCTGTATCTACGCAAAAAGTATCATTGCTAGCTAGCTCGCCTTCTTTGTTCTGCACTTCATGCTTAAAAAGCTCTTCATAGCTTAGATTATAAAAAATTTCTTTGATATTTTCTAAGCCTAATTTTTCAATATCTTTCATTTTCTTTCCTTAATAAATAGCTAAATTTTGACCTTCGCTCACGCTGTCGCCTGTTTTTACGCAAAGTGTCTTGATCGTGCCATCTTTTGGCGCACTCACTTCAATCTCCATTTTCATAGCCTCAAGCACGAAAACAACCTGCCCTGCCTTAACACTTTCTCCTTCTTTAACCTTGATCTTAAAAACACTGCCTGAAATGCTAGCCTTGATCCCATCAGCACTCTCATCACTTGCAGGAGCTGTTTGGCTCTCATCAGCATTTACCTTGCTCACGCTTTTGATATTCACGCTTTTATCAAAGCCGGCGGCAACTTCTACATGGTATTTGTTGCCATTAACTGAAACGGTAAATTTGTTTTCATCAGCCAAGTTAGCATTTGGTTTTGGCATGGTGCTTAGCTTTCTTACATTTACCTTAGCCTCGCCTTTTAAAAAGGCTATGCCCTTTTCTTTGCAAGCAGCAGCGATAAAAATATTCTCCTCGCTCGTTTCTATACCCTCTTGCTCAAGGAGTTTTTTGGTAAATTCAAGAGATTTTTTCTCATCTTTATCGGCTAGATCGATGGCTAATTCACTTGTAGGCTCAAGATTGAGTTGCTTGCTTGCAAGTTTTATCACTTCTTCATCAGGCTTAACAGGAGTTTTTCCAAAATAGCCTAAGACCATTTTTCCATATCCTTCGGCGATTTTTTTCCATTTGCCAAACATAACATTGTTAAAGGCTTGTTGAAAATAAAACTGCGAAACCGGAGTTACAGAAGTGCCAAAGCCTCCTTTTTCCACGACTTCACGCATAGCTTTGATGACTTGTGGGAATTTATCTAAGATATTGTTATCTCTCATCATTTGGGTATTAGCAGTTAATGCACCGCCTGGCATTGGCGAGAAAGGTATTAATGGGCTTACCTGCGTTGCTTCAGGTGGCAAAAAATAATCTTTCAAGCACTCATTTAAGACCTCTTCATAAATGAGGATTTTTTCAGGATCAAGTCCGCCTAGATCGTAATTTTTGCCTTTCACTGCATGAAGCATGGTTAAAATATCAGGCTGAGAAGTACCCCCACTTACAGGACTTGCAGCAAGATCGATACCATCAACGCCAGCTTCCAAGGCAGCCAAATAGCAAGCTACACTAACACCTGCTGTTTCATGAGTATGAAGCCTGATGTGCGTGCTTTGAGGCAGAAGTTTTCTTGCCATTTTTATGGTTTCATAAATTTTATTTGGATTTGAAGTCCCGCTGGCGTCTTTAAAACAAATGCTAGAAAAAGGTATTTCAGCAGCTAAAATCTCTTTCAAGCTCTTTTCGTAAAAGGCTACATCATGAGCACCACTACAGCCTTGCGGCAAGTCCATTAAAGTAATGGTTACTTCATGCTTTAAGCCGTGTTTTGTGATACATTCGCCACTAAATTTAAGATTATTTACATCATTGAGTGCGTCAAAATTTCGAATCGTCGTTGTGCCATGCTTAGCAAAAAGCTTTGCATGAAGATCGATAAGCTCCCTACTTCCCGTATCTAGCATGACGGTATTTACGCCTCTTGCTAGGGTTTGAAGATTTGCTTCTTTGCCCACAAGCTCACGGAATTTATCCATCATCAAAAAAGCGTCTTCATTAAGATAAAAATAAAGGCTTTGAAACCTCGCCCCACCGCCAAATTCAAAATGCGTGATACCAGCTTCCTTAGCAGCCTCAACAGCTGGGAAAAAATCTTGCATCAAAACCCTAGCCCCATAAACAGACTGAAAGCCGTCCCTAAAGCTCGTATCCATAACATCGATAAATTTTTTAGCCATATCGCATCCTTTTCAAAAATACATTGTATCTAGTTTTTTTTTAATACTGAGTAAAAAATACATTATTTTTTTAAAAAATACCGATTTTAAAAAACTCATTTAAGCAAATAAATAAAACATAACCACCACAATCATCAAAGGTGCTATAAATCTCAAACAAAAATACCAAAGCTCAAAAATTCTTTTACTCATAAATTTAGAAAAAAGCTTGTAAAGGCTTTGTTTTTTTACAAAAAAGCCCACAAAAATGGCACTTGCAAGAGCTCCTAAGGGAAGTAAGATATTTGAAGCAAGCTTATCAAGCAGTTCAAAAAAGCTAAGATGAAAGAAGCTTAAAGACCTGGCAAAATCGGCATTTAAAGATAAGATACAAAGCATTCCGAGCACCAAAACAAGGCTTCCTAGATAAAAAAGAGCTTTTTTGCGTGAAATTTTAAGATGATTTATAAAATAAAAAACAAGTGGTTCTATCATCGATACAGCCGAGGTTATGCCTGCAAAAAAAAGTGCTAAGAAAAAATAGCTTGCCAAAAAATTCCCAAAAATTCCAAAATGAGTAAAAAGGCTAGTAAGTGCGACAAAGACAAGCCCGGCACCTTGTGTGGCAGGGTTTGCGTCAAATTCAAAGATAAAGGTAAAAACGATAAGTCCCATCATCAAAGAAATGATGATATTGATAAAAACCACAAAAAGCGAGCTTTTGATGAAATTTGTCTTTTTATCAAGAGCAGCCGAGTAAGTAACGATACAACCGATGCCAAGACAAAGCGTAAAAAGACTAAGCCCCAAAGCTTCTAGCACAGAAGTAAGCTTAAAATGAGCCAAATTTGGACTAAAAAGATAAGAAAAAGCTTCGCCAAAGCCCTTTTCAAAGAAAAGACAAAAAATAAGCATTGATAAAAGCATGAGAAAAAGGCTTGGCATGATGATGAGATTTAGCCTTTCAATGCCCTTGATAATGCCCTTTGAAACCACAAAAAGCGTGAGAAAAAAAGAAATGAGATAAAAAAACACGGAAAGGCTAAGCTCTTGGCTGATGAGCAGGTTAAAATTTGTCCCTGCTTCTTCGAGGCTTTTTGGCAAATAAAAAAGGCTAAAAATCGTGTATTTTAGCACCCAGCCCATGATCATAAGATAAAAAGAAAGCACGAAAATGCCTCCTAGCATAAAAATGCCTGCAAATTTCCACTGCTTTTTGCCCCTTATCGCAAGGCTTTCATAGGCACTAGCTAGATCACTTCTGCTTAATCTTCCCATAGCAAGTTCAGCTAAAAATATGCTAAGCCCTATGCTTAGGGTAAAAAACAAATACAAAAGCACGAAAGCAAAGCCTCCATTTTGTGCGGTAAGCGTAGGGAATTTCCATGCATTGCCAAGCCCCACAGCCCCACCAGCCACAGCTAAAACAAAACCTAGTTTAGAAAAATGTGTTTTCATTTATTTTCTTTGATTTTAAGCTTAAATTTCATTTTTACCTTACTTTTTATCTTAATAAAAAACATTTAAGTTAAATTTTAATCCTTAAATAACTCGCAAGGATTAATTTTAAATTGTAACATGGTAGCACTTTTCCTACCATTATCTCCGCCCTTTCTTTGCATAGTTACTCTGCCTATTTTTAAATTTCCATTTTGAGTAAAAATAACTTCGCCATCATAAAAATTAATTACCTCGTTAATAGGCTTTAAAATCCATTTTATATTTTCTAAATTCTTAAGCCTTAAAATCACTAAAAACCACTCACTAGCAAATTGCCCTCTACCTTTTAAAATATCGTTTAAAATAAGGCTTTTATTTTCACTGAAAAAATGCAAAATTTTATCTTGCTCCTCTTTTTTCAAACTCATCAAAAAACATTCTTCTTTCATCTTTGGGATTATTTATTTTTGGTGCTTTTTCGCCAACAAAATATTGCAAAATTTTTAAAACATCACTAGGAATATTCCATAATTTTTCATAGGATTGTAAATATCTTTTATCAATTTGATTAAAACCTTGCAAATTTGAAACAAGCTTTACTTGTATATTTTGCACATCTTGAAGTTTTTTAAGCTTTATTGATACATTAATAACTACTTGAATATCAGCCTTAAAGCTTCCCTTAATTTTCTGTGCTTCTACCCTTTCAATCTCATTCAAATTATAAGCCATAGCTTTTAGCCATTCTTGTGCTAAATTTTCGCTTTGCCAATTATTAAAAGTTTCAATGACAAAAATTTCATTTTTAAAGCCATTTTTTGCTGTTTTTGAACCAAGTTCTATCTTATCCATAGAAAGTCCTTTTTAAATTTCTTGCAATATCTTCAACGACATTTACGCTCATAGCATTACCGCACTGCCTTAAAATATCACTTGTTTTAAGGGTTTTAATCTTTTGTGTTAAATTTTCTATTTTATCAAAACCTTGCAATTTAAGAGCTTCTATAGCACTAAGTTTGTAAAGTTCTTTATCAAAAACATAAAATAAACCCTGTCTATCTCTCCTTAATGTTGGGATTTTACCCTCATAAAGTCTTAAATCACTTTGCCTTGTATCAAGGACTAAAAAATCCCTTTGCAAAAGCTCTTTAAGCTTAAATTTATTTTTATTATACTTATTGTTAAGATAGCTTAAAAAAGTTTGATAATTTAATGAATTTTGATCAAAAATATTTTCAGTATTTGGACTTAAAAAATGTCTAAGATCTGAAGATTTTTTAGCTAAAAAATTCGTATTTTCAAAACTAAATTTTTTATTTAAATCTTTTCTTATTCCTACAAAATAAACCCTTTCTCTGCTTTGTGCTAAGCCAAAATCAAGGCTATTTAAAAGCTTATAAGCTACACTATAGCCACAATTTTGCAAAAGCTCTAAAATAGCCCTTAAACTTTGTCCCTTATTATGATTTATAAGCCCCTTTACATTTTCTAAAATTAAAAATTTAGGCTTTTTCTGCCTTAAAATTTCAGCTAAATAAAAAATAATTTGTCCCTTTTCTTCATTTTCAAAACCCTCTCTTTTGCCCACTATACTAAAGCTTTGACAAGGAAAGCCACTTATAAGCAAATCAAAATCAGGTAAATGCTTAGCCCTAATCTTTGTTAAATCTCCAAATTTCAGCTCATCTTTAGTATCAAAAAAGCTCTCATAGCTTTTAATAGCAGCCTTATCAATCTCGCTAAAACCAAGGCAGTTAAAGCCATTTAAGCTAAGGGCTAAGCGCCCACCACCAATCCCACTACAAAAATCAATAAAACTTAAACTCATTTAAAACCAAGCTAGCATTTTTTCGATGGGATAAAAATTATTAATCATCACAACAACCACAGCCAAAGGGGAAATAAAACGCAAGAAAATATACCAAATTTCAAAATAAATCCCACTCATAAAAGGTTTAAAAAGTATGATCAAAGCTTCTTTTTTCAGCACAAAACCCACAAAAATAGCAGCACAAATTCCACTTAAAGGCATGATGAGATTTGAGGAAGTAAAGTCAAGTACATCAAAAAAGCTTTTGTCAAAGAGCGTAAAACTCGTAGCCTTAGCACTTGAAAGCACGCAAAGTGTGCCGAGTATGAAAACAACGATACCGATATAAACAAGGGCCTTTTTGCGACTCATTCCAAAAGAGTTGATAAGATAAAAGGTAAAAGGCTCTATCATCGATACAGCAGAGGTTACGCCTGCAAAAAAAAGCGAGATAAAAAAGGCTAATGCAAGGACATTTCCCACCACTCCAAGTTTTGCAAAAAGTGTAACCAAAGATATAAAAATAAGTCCCGGTCCTGAAGCACTTGGATCGCCACCATAAGCAAAGATAAAGGTAAAAACGATAAGTCCCATCATTAGACCGATCAAAATGTTAATGAAAATAATCCAAAGCGTGCTTGTGATGAAATTTGTGCTATCGGGCAAGGAAGCAGAATAAGTGATGATAGTCCCAACTCCCAAAGAAAGACTAAAAAAAGCAAGTCCAAGTGCTATAAGAACAGAATCTCCACTAAGCTTTGAAAAATCAGGCACAAACAAAAACTCAAGAGCGCCCACAAAGCCCTCATGTATAAAAGCAGCATAAATAAGCAACAAAACAAGCAAGATAAAAAGTGTGGGCATCATCCAGACATTTAGCTTTTCAATGCCATCTTTTATGCCCTTTGAAACCACAAAAAAGATAAAAAAGAACACAAAAATAAAGCAAAGCATTTGCGTTAAGATATCCTCGCTTAAAAAATGCGTGAAATTTGCTTCACTTAAAGCCAAATCGCTGGTTAAATTTCTAAAAGAAAAAAGCGAATTAGAGCCTTCTAAAAAGCCCCAAATTCCAAAGCTATCGATAAAATACTTCACCACCCAGCCAATCACCACGCTATAAAAAGAAACGATCATAATAGCACCAATGATAGAAAATCCAGCTATACTCCAAGCCTTTTTATGCGATGGAGCTAGGTTTTTATAAGCATTTACAGGATCTTTTTCGCTAAGTTTTCCTATACTAAGCTCGGCTAAAAAGATAACAAAACCCACGCCAAGAGTTAAGATCAAATACAAAAGCACAAAGGCTGAACCACCATTTTGCCCCACTAAGGTAGGGAACTTCCATGCATTGCCAAGCCCTACAGCTGAACCAGCCACGGCTAAAACAAAGCCTATTTTAGAAAATTTAGAACTCACAGCCTTATCCTTTTATATGACTTAAAATTATTTTAAGATAAGTTTTCTCATCAAAAATTAAATTTAAGCAAAAAAAGCTTGAATATTTGATTAAATATAAAAAAATAATCTCAAATTTTCTATTTTGAAACTTTGTAAAGATGTTTGTTTGTATAAACTTGTGGCTTTTTAAAAGCCACTTAGAAGATGAAAATGAAGATGAAAAACCTCTTGACCTGCCTTTTTTCCACAATTTGTAAGAAGTTTAAACTCCTTTATATCCAAAAACGCACAAAGTTCATGGATAAAACTTGTCATCTTTGCCATAAGTTCAGGAGGAATCTTGCTAAAATCTTTAAAATGCTCCTTTGGAACGATGAGAATATGAATAGGTGCTTTTGGATTAATATCTTTAAAAGCTAAAAATTCATCACTTTCAAAGACCTTATCACAAGGGATTTTGCCCTCTATGATGAGTTCAAAAATTGTCTTTTCTTCAGCCATAATTTTTCCTTAAATTTCATAAGATAAATTTTTAACAATTATAACTTAAATTTTATATATTTTTAACAAAGTTAAGCTAAAATAAACTTTTTAAATACCAATAAGGAAAAGATTTGCAAAACATACTCAAAAAAATTACAACTTGTAAGAATTTAGATGAACTTGAAAAACTCAAAATCAGTATCTTAGGTAAAAAAAGCACACTCAGTGCTGAATTTGCTAAGCTAAAAGACCTGCAAGGAGAAGAGAAAAAAACCCTTGCTGCAAAACTCAATGAGCAAAAACAAAGTTATACCAAAGCCTTTGAAGATAAATTTAAAGAGCTTGAAAAAGCTGGTTTTGATGAAAAAATGAAAGAAAATGCCCAGCATTTTAGTTTCTTTGATGAAAGTTTAAATAATGGAGCTTTACACCCTGTCATGCAAACCATGGATTTCATTATAGAATACTTTGTAAGTCTAAATTTTAGTGTTGAAAAGGGTCCTTTGATAGAAGATGATTTTCATAATTTTGAAGCCCTAAATTTACCAAAATCCCACCCAGCAAGAGATATGCAAGATACTTTTTATTTTGATGATGGCAGGCTTTTAAGAACACACACTTCACCTGTTCAAATCCGTACTATGCTTACTCAAAAACCTCCCATTAGAATGATCACTCCGGGAACAGTTTTTAGAAGAGACTTTGATCTTACTCATACTCCTATGTTTCATCAAGTTGAAGGACTTGTTGTTGAAGAGGGACAAAGGGTAAGCTTTGCAAATTTAAAAAATATTTTAGAGGAATTTTTGCGTTATTTTTTTGGCGATGTTAAAGTGCGTTTTCGTCCGAGCTTTTTCCCTTTTACAGAGCCCTCAGCTGAAGTTGATATAAGTTGTATTTTTTGTAAAGGTTGTGGTTGTAGAGTCTGCAAACAAACAGGTTGGCTTGAAGTTTTAGGGTGTGGGGTTGTTGATCCAAATGTCTTTAAATTTGTTGGATTAAGCAATGTCAGCGGATATGCATTTGGACTTGGAGTAGAAAGGTTTGCAATGTTAAAGCATCAAATTCCTGATTTAAGATCACTTTTTGAGGGAGATTTAAGATTGTTGGAGCAGTTTAGATGATCATTACAAGAACTTGGCTGAGTGAATTTATAGATATTAGCGAAAAAACTTTACAGGATTTAGTTCAAACACTAAATTCTATAGGTATAGAAGTAGATAAAGCCCATAGTTTAAAAGTTCCTGATAAGGTTGTTGTAGGTTTTGTCAAAGAAAAGATAAAACATGAAAATTCAGATAAGCTTAGCATTTGCAAGGTTGATGTGGGCGAAGAAGATTTACAAATCGTTTGTGGGGCAAAAAATGTAGATGAGGGGCAATTTGTAGCTGTTGCTCTTGTTGGTGCAAAGCTTGGAGATACAAGCATAAAAAAAACAAAATTAAGAGGAGTGGAAAGCTTTGGCATGATATGCTCTAGCACTGAACTTGGTTTTGCAAAGCTATGTGATGGTATCATGATCTTAGATGATAGCATGGGAGAACTCATAACGGGTAAGGCTTTGAATGCTTATCCACTTTTCAATGATGATTTTATAGAGGTTGAACTTACGCCAAATCGTGGAGATTGCCTTAGTGTGTATGGCATAGCAAGAGATTTATCAGCAGCCTATGATATAGATATGAAAAAACGAAAAGACTTCGTTGAGCCTGAAAATTCAAAAGGTATAGGAAGAATGCTTAGACTTTCAGCTGATAAAGAACTCAACAGCTCGTTTAAGTATAGAATTATAGAATTTAAAAATCCTGTCGTAACAAGCTTACTTCTTAGACTAAGACTTGCTACCATTGAAAATTTAGGCGAAAATGATGTGATTAATTTTTTAAACTATGCCACACATGCAACCGGAGTGATTTTTAATGCTTATGACTTTAAGACACTTGAAAAAGATCAAGATGAAGAACTTATCTTTAAAATCACAAAAGAAAAAAATGGAGAAAGCAAGGTTTATCATGAAGATAAGCTTTTAAACACAGTTGGGATATATCAAGAAGAATGCTCTAAACTTGATCAATCACAAATTATTATTATAGAATCAAGTTATACCATACCTAAAATCATTGCTCAAGCAAAACCACACTATAAGAAGATTGATGAAAATATTTTTTATAGAAGTTTTAGAGGAAGTGAGCCTAAGCTTGATATAGGCATGAATTATCTCATCAATAAAATATCAAAATATGATAATATTAGCATCTACACAGGCTCTCAACATATCCAGCTACAAAAATCTTTACAAGAAATCAAAATTACTGCAAGCGAAGTGAGTAAAATTATCGGCAAGGATATAGATAAAAACGATATTGTTCGTATCTTAAAACGCTTAGAATTTGAAGTTTTTATCGTCGATGAAAATCTTATCAATGTCAAAGTGCCTATGCATAGAAGTGATGTAGAAAATCTTTATGATATATGCGAAGAAATTGTGCGTATAGTGGGCATAGATAATATCGCTTCAAAAGCCTTAGAATTTAAGGAGCAAACTCGTATCAATGATACCTATAAAGAATATTTAGAACTTAAAAAGCTTAGATCAAGGGCTGTTGCTCTTGGGTATTTTGAAAGTGTGCATTATGTACTTGACAGCAAAGAAGAGCTTGTAAAACTAGGTTTTAGTACAAGCAAGTTAAAGCTAAGTAATCCTTTAAACTCCGATCTTGATACTTTGCGTCCAACTTTAATCAATCATCTTTTAAACGCTGCAAATTTAAACATTAGTAATGGCAAAAAAAGTGTTAAACTCTTTGAAAGTGGAGCTGTGTTTAATTACGAAACACAAGAAATTCATAAAATAGCCTTTTTAAATTCTGGACTAAAAGAAGAAGCGAAAATTTCAAACAAAGCCAAACCAAAGACTATAGATTTTTATGACTTTTTATTTGAAATCCAAAGCATTATAGGCAAATTTGAACTTAAGCAAAGCAAAGAGGATTTCTTAAGTCCATACGAACAAGCTTTTATCTATCAAAATGGAGTAAATTTAGGTTTTGTGGGAAGAGTCCACTTAAAAATAGAAAAAGAAAGAAACCTACCGAAAACTTATCTTTGTGAAATCAATCTTTACAAGCTTAAATTTAAAGAAAAGGTTGCAAAACCTTACTCAAAATTTCCAAGCATAAGTAGGGATTTAAGCATACTTGTTCCAAAAAATCTAAGTTATGAGCCTATAAAAGAACTTATCACTAAGCTTAAAATACCAAATTTACAAAGTTTTAGGATAACTGATCTTTATAGTGATGAAAGTTTAAGTGATTATTTTAGTCTCAGCATTAATTTTATATTTCAAAACCTAGAAAAAACTTTAGAAGATAGTGAGATCAATGAGGCTATGCAAAAAATTTTAGATGCTTTGAAAAAAGATTTAGGGCTAAATTTGCGATGAAAATCCTACCTTTAAGCTCTTTTCATGCTACCTTAGAAAATATCGCAGCTGATAAAAGCATAAGCCACCGCTTTGCGATATTTTCACTTTTAAGCGACAAACAAAGCAAAGCAAAAAACTATCTTTTAGCACAAGATACGCTAAATACTCTTAAGATCATAGAAAACTTAGGCGCAAAAGTTACGTGCGATAAAGATGAAGTTGCTATAACTCCGCCTTTAAAGATCAAAGAGCCTGATTGTGTTTTAGAATGTGGCAATTCAGGAACTGCCATGCGTTTAATGATGGGCTTTTTAAGCGGTTTTGAGGGCTTTTTTGTCTTAAGTGGAGATGAGTACTTGAACAAACGCCCGATGAAAAGGCTTAGCGAGCCTCTAAAACAAATAGGTGCGCAAATTTATGGAAGGGAAAATGCAAATTTAGCTCCTCTTTGCATACAGGCAAATAAGCTTAAAAGCTTTGATTATGAAAGCAAAATCGCCTCAGCTCAGGTTAAAACAGCGATGATCTTAGCTGCTTTTAATGCGGATAAAACTTGCTATTTTAAAGAGCCAAGTCTTAGCCGAAACCATAGCGAACTGATGCTTAAAGCGATGAATGCTCCGTTAAAAAGCTCACAAGATGGCTTAAGTCTTGAAATTTCGCCTCTTAAAAAGGCTTTAGATCCCCTTGATATCACCATTCCAAATGATCCCTCATCAGCATTTTATTTTATCTTAGCAGCTCTTATCTTGCCAAATTCAAAAATCACGCTTAAAAATATCTTGCTAAATCCCACTCGTATCGAAGCTTACAAGGTTTTGCAAGCTATGGGTGCAAAGATTGAGTATAAATTTTATGAAAACAGCTTTGAGCAAATTGGCGAAATTTCAGCCCAAAGTAGCGAGCTTCAGGGCATTTGTGTAAGCGAAAATATCGCTTGGCTCATCGATGAAGCACCTGCTCTTGCCATAGCTTTTGCCTTTGCTAAGGGAAAAAGTGTTTTAAAAAATGCCAAAGAACTTCGCGTAAAAGAAAGCGATAGGATCAAGGCTGTGGTTACAAATTTACAAAAATGCGGCATTGAAGCTAGGGAGCTTGAAGATGGCTTTGAGATTATAGGTGGAAAGCCTAAATTTGCACAGATTCAAAGCTATGGCGATCACAGGATAGCGATGAGTTTTGCAGTTTTGGGCTTGTTTTGTGGGGTGAGCATTGATGAGAGTGAGTGCATTAATACCTCTTTTCCAAATTTTAAGGATTTATTACTAGGTTTGGGGGCTAAGATTGATTATTGAGCTAGCTAAGAATTACGGCTTTTGTTTTGGCGTAAAAAGGGCGATTAAAAAAGCTGAGCAGATCAAAGATGCCGCGACCATAGGTCCTCTTATCCACAATAACGAGGAAATTTCAAGGCTTAAAAGCAGTTTTAATGTCAAAACCTTACAAAACATACACGAACTAAAAGATGAAAAAAAAGCTATCATAAGAACACATGGGATCACAAAAGATGATTTGGCTAAGCTTAAGAAAAAAGATATTGAAATTTTTGATGCAACCTGCCCCTTTGTAACCAAACCTCAGCAAATTTGCGAAAAGATGAGTAATGAGGGCTATGAGGTTGTGATTTTTGGCGATGAAAATCACCCAGAAGTTAAGGGTGTAAAAAGCTATGTAAGCACGAAAGCTTATGTCGTGCTTGATAAAAGCGAACTTGAAAACATTAAGCTACCAAGCAAAATAGCTGTTGTTAGCCAAACAACAAAAAAGGTTGAAGCCTTTATGCAAATTGTTAATTTTCTCATGCTTAGAGTTAAGGAAGTGCGGGTTTTTAACACCATTTGTGACGCAACTTTTAAAAATCAAGAAGCCATTACCGAGCTTTCTAAAAAAAGTGATGTGATGATCATCGTGGGTGGCAAAAACTCAGCTAATACCAAACAACTTTTTTTGATCTCCAAAAACTACTGCGAGGATAGTTACTTGATAGAAACTGAAAATGAGCTTGAAAAAGCTTGGTTTGAGGGCAAAAAGCATTGTGGGATCAGTGCTGGGGCAAGCACTCCTGATTGGATTATACAAGCAGTGATTGCAAAAATTGAAAAATTAAGCTCGATTAATCCTAATCAAAGCTAATTTAGGATATAATTTAGCGATTTTATTTTATACAGAAGGACCACGATGAACGAGGGGAATAAAAAGCTTCAAGAAAATTTTGATGATCTCATGGAAAATGAAGATTTTGAACAACTACTTGCCGAGTATGAAAAAGAAGATAGAGGTTCTGTAGTACAAGGTGTTATAGTAGCGATAAAAAATGATGAAGCTTATGTGGATATAGGCGAAAAATCGGAAGGCATTTTGCCTATAAACGAATTACAAAATGATAAGGAAGAGCTTATATTCAAAGAAGGAGATAAGCTTGAAGTTGCAATAATAGGTTATCGTGGGGGGAAACCCTTAGTATCCCATAAAAAGGCTTTAAGAAAACAAAAGGTTCTTGAATTTATCCAAAACTATAATGAAGATGATGAAAAGGTCATAGAAGTAAAAATTATAGGAAAAAATAAAGGTGGTTTCGTTGTTGTTGATGATAATGCTGTTGAGTTTTTCTTACCAAAATCTCAGTATTCTTCAAAAGATAGCAACACTCTAAATAAAAGCTTGAAAGTAAAGATTATCAAGGTAGATAAAGACACTCAAAGCATAGTTGTATCGCGTAAAAAGATCGTTGATGATGAACGCAAAAAACGAAAAGATCTCATCAATAATGTTTTACAAAGCGATGAAACCATTAATGGGACTATTAAAAAAATTACAAGTTATGGTATGTTTGTTGATGTTGGTGGCGTAGATGGGCTTGTTCATTATAGTGAAATTTCATATAAGGGTCATGTAAATCCTAGTGCTTTATATAAAGAAGGCGATGAAGTTGCTGTTAAAGCGATTAAATACGATAAAGATAAAAAACACCTTTCCCTATCTATCAAGGCTGCAATGCCTGATCCTTGGAATGAGATTAAAGATGGCTTAGAAGTGGGAGATACGATTAAGGTCATTGTTTCAAACATTGAGCCATATGGTGCTTTCGTTGATTTAGGCAATGATATAGAGGGCTTTTTGCATATCAGTGAAATTTCTTGGGATAAAAATATCAAACACCCAAAAGAATATATAAGCAAAAATCAAGAACTTGAGGTTGAAGTGATTGAGATTAATCCATCACAAAAACGCTTAAGGGTTTCTTTAAAAAATCTTTTATTAAAACCTTTTGACGAATTTATCAAAAAACATAAGGTTGGTGATGTAGTCAAAGGAAAGATAACCTCTCTTACCGTTTTTGGTGCTTTTGTAAAAATAGATGGTGTTGAAGGCTTACTTCATAATGAGGATTCTTCTTGGGATAGAAATGTTAAATGTAAAGAACTATTTAAAATAGGCGATGAAATAGAAGTTAAAATCATCAAAATAGACACAGAAAATCAAAAAATTTCTCTAAGTCTTAGAGAGCTTACTCAAAGTCCGGTACAAAACTATATTAAAGATCATAAAATTGGAGAAATTGTTAAGGCAAAGATAAAGGATAAAAAAGATTTTGGTATTTTTGTAGAGCTTGAACCAGGCGTTGATGCACTTATTCATAAAGAAGATATTAGTGTTAAAGAATTAGAAGAATTAAAGCTTGAAGACGAAATTGAAGCGGCAATTGCCTTTGTTGATGAGAAAAAAAATAAAATTCGCCTAAGTGTAAAAAATTTAAATAAAATTAAAGAACGCGAAGTTTTAAATGAAATCAATAATAACGACAAAGTAACCTTAGGCGATATCATCAAAGAACAGCTTTCATAAAAAGCAAAGATATGGTTAAAAAATATAGCTTATTTGGCATTCTAGCTATATTGTTTTTAGCACTTGTTGCCGTGATTGTTTATCTTATCATCGGCTTTGGAAGTGCTGTTGGTATTTTGCCTCAGGGACTATACGATGAAAGTAAGGAACTTAGTCTTGAAGATACACAAAGAAAGCCCCAGTGGCAAGATAAATTTATAAGCCTGAGTTCAAAGGACTATAGCCCTGCTACTCAAAGATATTCTATGAGCTTTCATGTTGATAAAAGTGGTTTAGAGCCAAAGAGTAAATTCTATCAGCTCATAGTAGATAAAAATGATCTTTATTCTTTGTTCTGCCTCAAGCAAACCTTAAATGCTTTTTCTGTAAAATATAATCTCACTCATGTAGATAAAAATACAGAAATTTTCCTTGATACCGATAATATAACCCTACTAGAAAGCATACAAAAAGAACTCAAAAAATACAATATCAATACTCAAGTAAAGGAGATATGGTTATGAAAAAAAAGATTATCGTCTGCGATGCGATTTTAGATGAGGGCGTGAAACTTTTAAGAGAAGCTGATGATATCGAACTTATCGAGGCGGCTAAGCTTCCTAAAGACGAGCTATTAACCAAGCTTGATAATGTTGATGTGGCGATTACTAGAAGTTCGACTGATGTTGATGAGAAATTTCTAAGTCATGCTAAAAAGCTAAAAGCCCTTATTCGTGCCGGTGTTGGTGTGGATAATGTTGATATCAACACTGCTTCAAAACTTGGCGTTATCGTGATGAATGTCCCAACGGCAAATACTATCGCAGCTGTTGAACTTACCATGGCACACTTACTTTGTGCAGCAAGAAGCTTTACAAATGCCTGTGCTCATCTTAAACAAGAACGAAAATGGGAAAGAGAAAAATGGTATGGTGTTGAACTTATGGGTAAAACCTTGGGTGTGATAGGCTTTGGAAATATAGGCTCAAGAGTAGCTATCAGAGCTAAAGCCTTTGGAATGAACATTTTAGCTTATGATCCTTATGTTCCAGCCTCCAAAATCACGGATTTAGATATGAAAGTAAGCTCAAGCTTAGATGAAATTTTAGTCCAAAGTGATTTTATTACCATTCATACGCCAAAAACTAAAGAAACTACCGCTATGATAGGTTTAGAAGAGCTTCAAAAGATGAAAGATGGCATTCGTTTGATAAACTGCGCAAGAGGTGGCTTATACACTGAAGAAGCTTTGTGCGAGGGCTTAAAAAGTGGTAAAATTGCTTGGCTTGGTATTGATGTATTTGATAAAGAACCAGCCACAAATAACCCACTTTTAGACTTTGAGAATGTTTCCGTTACAGCTCATCTTGGTGCTAATACGCTTGAAAGTCAAAGAAATATCGCTATTCAAGCTTGCGAGCAAGCCCTAAGTGCTACAAGAGGGATTTCTTATCCAAATGCTTTAAATTTACCGATAAAAACCGAGGATTTACCTCCTTTCGTCGCTCCTTATATCGAACTTGTATCCAAAATGGCTTTTTTAGCTGTTCAAATGGATAAAACACAGATAAAAAGTATAAAACTAGAAGCTGAGGGTGATATAGCACAATATACCAAATCCATGCTCACTTTCGCAGTAGTTGGAGCTTTGGGTAGAATTTTAGGCGAAAAAATCAACTATGTTAATGCTGAATTTGTCGCTCAAGAAAAAGGTATAGAGCTTTCAAGTGAAGTTTTACCAAATAGTGGCTACAATAATAAATTAAGCGTAAAAATCATTACAAATAATTCTAATATCAGCATTTCAGGAACTATATTTAATGATAACGAGCAGAGGATAGTGGGCATAAATGGCTTTAAAACAGATTTTAAGCCAAAAGGCAAAATGATTATTTTTAAAAATAAAGATATTCCCGGAGTTATTGCTAAAATTACCTCACTTTTAGCATCTAAAAATATCAATATAGCTGATTTTCGCTTAGGGCGAGATGGTTTTGGTTTTGCTTTAGCTGTCGTTTTGGTTGATACATATATCAAAAAAGAGATCATAGAAGAGCTAAACAAGCTAGAAGTTTGTGTTTTTGTCGAGTATGTCGAACTCTAAGGCTCGTATTCTCATCATAGAAGATGATGAAGATTTAAGCCAACTACTAGCCTTAAAACTTAGATCAAATACTTATGACATAGTAACGCTTTTTGATTTTGTGGGTATTGAGGATTTATTAAGTAAAGAAAGCTTTGATCTTGTGCTCATAGATAGAAATTTACCTAGTGGTGATAGCCTTGAAAAACTAAAGATTTTAAGAAAAAAAGGCTTTATAGAACCTGTTATTTTTCTCACAGCAAAAACCTTACATGAGGACTTACTTGATGGCTTTGAAGGTGGGTGCGATGATTATATTTGCAAACCCTTTAAATTTAATGAACTGCTTGTTCGTATCAAAGCTTTGCTAAAACGAAGTCAAAGAGTATTTGATAAGCTTAATTTCAAAAATTTTATCTTAGATCTTGAAAATAGAAATTTATTCCATGATGATCGAGAAATCAAACTTTCAAACCTAGAATTTGAGCTTTTAAAATGTTTTTTTGAAAATCAAAATACACTTCTTAGTCGCCAATTTTTAAGCGAAAATGTTTGGCAAAACGATCTTACTAGCGATAAAAGCATTAACATAGCTCTATCAAGACTTAAAAATAAGCTTCCCCAAATCAAAACCCATATACTAAGCATAAGAGGTGTGGGCTATAAACTATGCTAAAAACAAAGACAATTTTCTTCCTTTTGTATTGCGTTCTTATTTTATGCTTTTTATGTGCTTTTTTTACTATAAGCTATTTACAACTTGAGCTTTTACTCAGTAAACAATATGAACAAAAAATCAAAAGCCTTGATGATGTTTTGCGTTTTTCTTTACTTAAAGAACTTGATGAAAAAAGCGTTCATGAACTAGCACAATATACAAGAGCTGATTTTTGGATACAAACTAGAGATCAAATTTTAAGCTCGCTTATCGATCTTAATGACATTCACTCTATTGAAAAGGGTAAGATCACAAGCCTAAATTCAAAAAAAATTTTCGCTCAAAGTTTTATGTATGATGATATAAAATATATGATTATCGTTTATCCTAAATTTAGCGATTTAAACGCATTTTGGTGGTTTTTAGGTATCATTTTCATATCTTTTATAGCCTTTTTTTTATTTCTTATCTTTTTTATAGAAAGAAAGCTTAATAAAAGTTTTAAAATCATTCTTGAATTCCTTGATAAAATCGATGATAAATCCTCAATATATCTTCCAAAATCCTTATTTCAAGAGTTTAATATACTACATCAAAAACTTTACAAAACAAAGGAAAAAATTCTCAAAAAAGCCCTAAAAAATAAAAAACAACATAATAAAATAGCTCTGAAAAATGCTCAACTTAAAAATGTGATTTCAGCTATTTCCCATGAACTTAAAAATCCTCTAAGCGTCATTGATCTAAGTATTGAGATTTTAAAAGAGCCAAATCAAGATGAAAACTTAAAACAAGAACTCCTTGATAAAATTTCAAGACAGAGCAAAAAACTTGATTTTTTAACTAAAAAACTAAATAGCGTATTTAATCCCACAACACTTCATCTACAAGAATTCGATCTTTTTGAACTTGGCAAAAAAATCATCAAAAATCCGGGTTTTGAAAGAGTTATTTTACAGGGGCAAAATACAAAAATCAAAGCTGATATATTTCTTATCGAACAAGTGATCATTAACTTACTTTCAAATGCTTTAAAATATAGCCAAAAAGAAGTTATTTTACATATAAAAGACCAAGAACTTTGCGTTCAAGACTTTGGCAAAGGTATAGCCTTAGATCAAATCAAACTTATCACTAAAAAATTTTATAAGATTGATGAAAAAAGTGAAAATTCTCTAGGTATAGGGCTTTTCTTAGTCAAAAAGATCCTAAGCATACATAAGACTTATTTACAAATTCAAAGCAATGCACAAGGATCTATTTTTGGTTTTAAATTTCATTCATAAAGGTTTTATATGGCACTTATAGACATGCTTGAAGTTTCAAAAAGATTTGGTACAAAACTTATATTAGATAAAATAAGCTTTAGTGCAAATGAACATGAAAAAATAGCCATTATAGGAAAAAATGGAGCGGGAAAATCAAGCTTTTTAAAAGCACTTTTGGGAACTTTAATCCCTGATGAGGGTCGAGTTATTAAACAAAATAACAAAAGCATAGCTATGCTTTCTCAAAATGTGGATTTTAATCTCAATCTTAGCGTAAATGATGCGATCAAACAAGAATTAAATGAAATTTATAGCATGCTTCAAGAATACGAACAAGCTCAAAATAAACTTCATGATGATCCAAACAACAAAACCTTACTCAAGCAAATCGATGAGCTTATGGCTTTCATTGATAGTAAAGATGCTTGGGATCTTGAAAGTAAGATTGAACGAATTTTAAAAGAATTTAAACTTTTTGAGTATAAAAATAGAAATATTAGCACCTTAAGCGGTGGAGAAATCCGCAGGATAGGACTTTGCGTGCTTTTGTTAAAAAATCCTGATATTTTACTTTTAGATGAGCCTACAAATCATCTTGATGTTTATATGAGTGCTTTTTTAGAAAATATGCTAAAAAACTCCAAAATGTGCGTGATTTTCATCTCTCATGATAGGTATTTTATCGATGAAGTGGCACAAAAATGCGTCGAGGTTGAGGACGGCAAGATAAGGGTTTTTAACGGCGGTTATACAAGCTATCTTAGCCAAAAAGCAGCTCTTTTAGCCTCCCTTGCAAAAAGTCATGAAACCTTGCTCAAGCAACTTAAAAGCGAGGAAGAATGGCTTAGGCGTGGGGTTAAAGCAAGGCTTAAAAGAAATGAGGGACGAAAAGAGCGGATTTTTAAAATGCGTGAGGAAGCAAAGAAAAATCCCTCTCTTATAAATAAGCTCAAGCTTGAAATTTCAAGGGCAAACAAGGCTTTTAACCAAACCCAAAGCACAAATCGCCAAAAAATGCTTTTTGAGCTTAAAAATTTAAGCAAAAGCATAAATTCAAAAATTCTTTTCAAAGACTTTAACGCAAGGATTTTGCAAAAAGAGCGTATCGGCATAGTGGGTAAAAATGGTTGTGGTAAATCAAGCTTTTTAAAAGTGCTTTTAGGACAACTTGAAGCAGATAGTGGAAGCGTGCAAAGGGGCGATGTTAGGATAGGGTATTTTGATCAAGCAAGAGCCTTGCTAAACACAGATAAAACCTTGCTTGAAATTTTTTGTCCAAATGGTGGGGATAGAGTGCAGGTAAGGGATAAAAATATGCATGTTTATGGGTATTTGAAGCAGTTTTTATTTCCTAAAGAATTTCTTGATAAGCCTGTGAGCGTGCTTAGCGGTGGCGAAAAAAACCGAGTGGCTTTAGCCTTGCTTTTTACTAAAGAATACGATGTTTTGGTGCTTGATGAGCCAACAAATGATCTTGATATAGCAACGATTAACATTTTAGAGGAGTATTTGCTTGCTTTTGAAGGAGCTATCTTGCTTGTGTCTCATGATAGGTATTTTATCGATAAGATCGCTACTAAGCTTTATGCTTTTGAAGATGGAGTGATAAATATCCAACATATCCCTTATACTCAGTATCTTGAAAATGAAAACGAACTTAAAGAATTTGGCGAATATGTGCAAAAGCTTAATGATGAAAAAAGCCTTGTTGCAAAAGAAAAAACCACCAAAAAACTAAGCTATAAAGAAAATGAAATTTTGCAAAACTATCCAGAAAAAATAGATCTTTTAGAAAAACAGATCATAAAACTTCAACAAGATCTAAGCAATGAAAGCATTTATAAAGAACAAGGCATTACAAGTCTTTATGAAAAGCTTACAAAGGCACAAGAAGAACTTGAAACATTAGAACATGTATATTTTGAGGTTTTAGAAAAAAGCGAGGGCTGAATTAGACCCTAGAAAATCAAGACTAAATAGCTTTCATACCTTGTTCAAAATTTCTTTTTGTGAATCAAATCGTAGTTTTACCATAGCCCCTGTTGATAAAAATTAAAGATATGCCCTTTATCTTAATATCAATCTTTTATATCTTACTTAAGAATGATCAAATACAGCTAAGAACCTAGAAAATTTAATACAAATTTTCGTAAAAATTTACAAATTTTTAAGCTTAACTCTTGACAAACACTAGGTTTAAGCTTGTATAATTTCATAACTTTATAAGGAGGGCAAAATGACTTATACTATCATCGAGGTTGAAAGGCTTACCAAAATGCCCTCTCGCACACTTCGTTTTTGGGCAAATAAGGGGCTTTTTCCTTTTTTGGAAAAGGACGAAAATGAGGTGAGGTATTTTAGTAAAAAAGATATAGAATGGGTGCATTGGATACAGTGCTAGTGCAAAAGTGGCATGAGTTTAAAGCAAATCAAAGCTTATATCACTCTTTGTGCAGGTGGTAAGAAAACAGCCAAAACAATGCTTGATATCATCTTAAAGCAAAGACAAAGGGTTTAAAAAGACATTGATAAGCTTCAATCCACCCTGCCAACCTTGGACTTTAAGATAAAATACTATCAAAAACTTATCGCTGATGATATGAACGCTTAAATATGCTTAGCAAAGACTGCAACAACCTTTGTGCAAACAAACGCAAGAAAATAGTCAAAGACTACTAAAACTTGTTTTTTAAATTTGGATTTTCACGCAAAAACTTAAATTTAGCCCCTAACATAAGATGATAAAAAAGAGCAAAGATGGGCTAAATCGTAAAGATCATGTCAAAAAACAAAGGCTTTAAAATCAGGGCTTAGTTAAATTTTAGCTTTTTGAAATATTTTTTAAAGTAAAATTATTTTTGTAAAAACTTATAAAAAACTAGAAATGGGTTTTAAAAATGCTTAACTTTATCGATTTGTTTGCAGGTGTTGGTGGGTTTCATTTAGCTATAAAACAAGCTTACAAAACTTTTAATAACAATACACAGAAACTAAAATGTATATTTGCAAGTGAAATCGATATAAATGCTAGTAAAACTTATGCTCTAAATTTCCCTAATACACCGCTTTTTGGTGATATTACAGATATGAAAAATCAAAATAAAATTGCTAAAGATTTTGATATTTTATGTGCTGGGTTTCCTTGTCAAGCCTTTAGTATTGCCGGGTATCAAAGAGGCTTTAAAGATACTAGGGGTACGCTATTTTTTGAGATTGCAAAGATTGCGAAAAAACATAAACCTAAGGTTTTGTTATTAGAAAATGTAAAAAATTTAAAAACCCACGATAATGGAAACACTTTTAAAATTATAAAAACCACTCTTACAAATTTAGGTTATGTGGTATATTATGATATTTTAAACTCTGCCACACACGCAAATATCCCACAAAATAGAGAGCGGATTTTTATCGTAGCCTTTGATACAAAAGAAGTGAAAAATCATAAAGATTTTACTTTTCCACAGCCCATAAAACTTGCTAAAACAATACACTCATGCCTTGATTTGCAAAAACAAGATGATATTTTTTACTATACACCAAAAAGTAAGTATTATGATTGGCTTGTAAGAGATCTTATCAAAAAGGATACGATTTATCAGCTCCGTAGAATTTATGTTAGAGAAAACAAATCAAATCTTTGTCCTACACTTACCGCAAACATGGGAACAGGCGGACATAATGTGCCACTTATTAAAGATGATTTTGGTATCCGCAAACTAACACCTAGAGAATGTTTTAATTTTCAAGGTTATCCGCCCTCTTTTAAATTGCCAGACATTGCAAACTCAAAGCTTTATATGCAAGCTGGAAATTCTATAACTCTACCTTTGGTTACAAGGGTAGTAGAAAATATTTTTAAGGTTTTAGTATGAGTAAGTTTTTTAATGATAAATATTTAGAATCTATATCGGTTATGGCTAGTCTATCACGACTTTTTAGCAAAAACAATACACCATTTTTGCATTATAGAGTTATGGAGAATCTATTTTGTTCGTGCTTTAATGCTAAGAATCTAAGTCGCTCTGATACTGCATTTGATGCTCAAATTGGTGATTTGGGCGTGGGGTTAAAGACTTTTATTTGCCAAAAAGATTCTAGTATTGAAAAAATTGCCGAGTTTAACAAAGATTCTAAAAATTTGCAAAATATCAGTGATGAAGACTTAGCTTTTGAGTTAGCTAGACTTAGAAATGATAGGATAGAATTAGCTAATAATATTTATGGTATAAAAGATTCTATATATCATATCATCGCTAGACAAGATAATAAATTGCTATTTTTTGAGAGTGATTATGATAAAATTGATATTAGTAATATTAGAGATATTAAGGCTACAAAGGCCAGTATAAGCTTTAAAGATTCTACAAATGAATATCATTTCAATCGCTCTAAATCAGTGCTACAAAGGAAATTTCATATACCTAAAAAATATTTTAGTATAAATATAGAAATTATTGAAAATCCTTTTGATATTTTGCTTAGTCTAAAAGATTTAATCCTTAATGCAAATAAGGCTAAAAAGCAAGTAGCTGGTGTTGATTTTGTGATTTTGCCACTATATAGCACAAAGGGTGAAACAAAGAAAGTGCCTTTAAGAAGCGGACTAAATCAATGGAATGCAGGAGGTAGGCGAAGAAGCTATGGAGAAGTCTATATCCCTATCCCTACTTTTATACACAAGCACTGCCCTAAGTTTTTCCCACCGCGTGATATACCCTTTACGTTAAAAACACCAAATAATGAAATCTTAAATGTGAAACTTTGTCAAGATAATAGCAAGGCTTTAATGAGCAATCCAAATACTGCGTTGTCAAATTGGCTACTAAAAACCGCACTAAATTTACAAGAAAAAGAAGTCGCTACATATACGCACATGCAAAATTTAGGCTTTGATAGTGTGATAATTACGAAAGATTCTAAAGATTCTAGCGCGGAATTTAGCATAGACATTATGCCACTTGATAGTTATGAGAATTTCATACATTCATTTACAAATTAAAAATTTTCAAGCTTAGCCCTTGACAAACACTAGGTGTAAGCTTGTATAATTTCATAACTTTATAAGGAGGGCAAAAATGGCTTATACTATCATCGAGGTTGAAAGAAAAACAGGCGTTGCTTCACGCACCATTCGCTTTTGGCTTGATAAGGGACTTTTTCCTTATGTTGAAAAAGATGAAAATGGCATTCGGTATTTTAGTGAAAATGACTTGCAGTGGGTGCTTTGGGTGGATTGTTACCGCCAAATTGGCATGAGTATCGAGCAGATCAAAGCTTATATCGCACTTTGTGCTATGGGTGAAAAAACAGCTGCTGCTAGGCGTGAGATCATTTTGGAGCAAAAACAAAAGGTGCTAAAGGACATGGAGAATTTAAAAAATGTACTTGAAAAGCTTGATTTTAAACTTGATTATTACGATAAGATGATAAAAAAGAGCAAAGACGAGCTAAACCCTCTCAGTAAAGATTATGTCAAAAGAAGCAAGAGAGTAAAGATAAAGGCTTAAGATCAATGGTGTATTAGAATTTAAAACTAGTTTCTAAAAAGGTGAAATTCGCACCCAAAACTTTACCAAACATTAGGCTTTTTTAAAAAATAAAATCCCTCATTATACCAATTTATAGACTAATAACATGAATGAATTATTTTAAAATATATAAACTTTAGGAGAATTATAAATTTAATAAATCCGCTTTCAAATAAAACATTTACAGCTTTAAAAGAATAAAATTCCTAAGCCACTATTTATAAATGAAATACTGATCTATAAGTACTAGCAAGGCTTAAAACTATCAATCTTAAACTTAAACCTAAAATTTAGGCTTTTCAAGCAAGTTTTCATCAAAACACCCTTTCGCCTTTTATAAAATGAGCTTTTACCACGCCTTTTAATTCATCATTTGCATAAAGGGAATTTTTTGGGGCTTTAAGGCTTGCATTTTCATCAAAAAGCACTAAATTTGCAAGTCTTCCCTCCTCGATCTTTCCGCTGTTTAAGCCAAGAAATTCACTAGGATTTAGGCTCGTAAATTTGCAAAGCTCTTGCCAAGTCATAAATTTATCCTTGATCAAAAAGCTATAACAAAGGCTGATAAACTCGCAAATGCTATGAATTCCATAAGCAGCCTCATCAAAGGCTAAATCTTTTAAGCTTAAAGATTTTGGACTATGAAGCGAGCTTAAAAAGCTTATTTTGCCCTCTTTTAGAGCGTTTTTAAGGAAGTTTTGATCCTCTTTGCTTCTTAAAGGTGGCAGTATTTTTGCAGCGGTATTAAAGCCAGCACAAGCCGTATCGTCCTTAAAAAGATGATGAATGCTTACAAGCACAAGTTCATTTTCAAGCAAATTTAAAGAGTCTTTAAGGCTCAAAAGATCAAAAACGACCCTTGTGCCGTAGCTTTTAGCCACCTCACGCATTTTAGCCACTTCGCTAAGCTCACTAACCTTGCTCATGCCGATGAGTCCAAGCTCAAAGCTCGTTTGACTATCATTCATCACGCCCTTATCATCAAAATCAGGCTCAAAGCAACGCACAAAAACAAAGGCTTCTTTCATCAAAGCATACTGCATGCTCGCACGCAAGGTGTTAGCATTTGAAGCACTATCAAGCTCCAAAGCCTTAGCCCCCTTGTTTAAAAGCGTGGCTAAATTCCTAAGCTCGGCTTGCTTATTTAGAGCTTTAACGCTTGAAAAAATGCTTAATTTTCTTTGCTTAAGATCATGCAAAAACAAAGCCAAACTCTCCTCATCAAAGTCCATACAATCCCTTAAAAGCACCGCACAAACACCGCTTTTAAGGCAATCTTGCTCTAAATTTTCTAAATTTGAAAGAGAGAATTTATCATTTTTAAGGCTTACACACAAATCCACAAAAGAAGGAAGCAAGCAAGCTTCTTTGGCGTCAAAAACCTCATTATCTTGTAAATTTTCGCCTATTTTTTCAATCTTGCCATTTTTAATCAGCACATCTTTTAACTCTTGTCCGTAAATTTTCGCATTTTTAATCAGCATTTTAAGCTCCTTTTACCTTTGTTTGAGCATGTTTTGAACTACTAAATTCACGCTTTGTCCGTTTAAAATCCCCACCACAGCAGCGACTATAGGCGTGTAAATTTGCCTTGATTTAGAAATTTTATCGATCGCAAAAGCCGTATCAATGCCCTCAATGACTTCCTTAAGCTCGGCTTTGATCTGCTCTTTATCAAGCCCTTTGGCGAGCAAAAGCCCAGCGCGGTAGTTTCTTGAAAGCGTGCTTGAAGCAGTTAAAAACAAATCTCCAGCCCCACTAAGCCCCAAAAAAGTCTCTTCTTTCGCGCCAAAAACCTTGCCAAAGCGGTGCATTTCCACAAGTCCCCTTGCGATGAGGCTTGCTCTTGCGTTGTTTCCAAGCTTTAAGCCATCGCTAATCCCACTTGCGATAGCCAAAACATTTTTATAAGCCCCACACACCTCAGCCCCACGCACATCATCGCTCACATAAGCCTTGATATAGTCAGGAAAAAAGCTTGCAAATTCCTTACAAAGCACCTCATCGCTTCCGCTTACGACTAAAGCACAAGGAAGCTTTTGAGCTACTTCAGCTGCAAAAGATGGACCACTTAAAACACAAATTTGATCCTGCCTGACAAATTCTAAAAAGATTTCATCTAAGAATTTACAAGTGGAAGTTTCGATGCCTTTGGAGGCGAGGAGGATTTTTTGCCCTTTATTTTTAAAATTTTTTAAAAGCCAAGAATGAAGCCCCTGAGAACTTAGCGCAAAGACTAGATACTCACACTTCAAAGCCTCATCAATGCTTACAAAATCCTTAACATCATGCTTTGAATGCGAGGTGATGAGGCATGAATTTTTCACGCTTAAAGCATCTTTTAAGGCACTGCCCCATTTGCCAGCACCTATGATTGCAATTTGATTCATTTTTATCTTTCTTTTGATTAGGTGCTTAAATTTTAGCGTGTTTTGATTAAAAATTTGCTTTTGAAGAAATGAATTTATTTAAAGCTCTCATCTTTTAAAAGCTCCTCATACTCGCTTGGCAAACCACAAAAAACAAGCTTTTTAATGTCTATTTCAAAGGCTCTTATGTCTTTGTTTTGAGTGATTAAATAATTATACATAGGCGCTATGTAAAACTCGTTTTTACTTTTGTCATTTGCTTTTTGCATTTGCAAAAAAACTTCCTTAAAATCGCTTGCTTTTTTAAAATAATAAAGCCCCGTGCTACAAAGCTTGCTAATAGGCTCTTTTTCAGCTGTTTGAATGACCCTATTTGAGTTTGGCAGGGTTTTTACAAAACTCCACTGCTGTCCTTTTCCTTTAAAAACCTCCAAATAGCCATCGATAATATCAAGTTCTTTTGGCAGGGAAAAGTCCAAATAAAAGCTGTCTATATTAAAGATAAGCAAGCTCTCATCATCTTTGATCTTAGCCTTAAGAAGCCCTAAAAAGCAGGTGTGAGCCTGACCTAGGGTTGGCTTTTCAAGCTCTATCATTTCAAAACGCTTTAAATTTAAACCCTCGCATTCTTTTTTGATGAAGCTTTCAGAATCCTGCAAATTCCTATAAATAAATAAAAAATCAAACTTATCAAAATACTGCTTAAAGCTTGAAACAGCCCTTGCAAAAAGGCTTTTGCCCTTAAGCTCAAGCATGTATTTAGGCTCCTTATAGCCAGCCTTTAAAAAACGGCTAGAAAGTCCTGCCATAGGAAAGATTATAAGCATTTTAGCTCCTTAAAAAGCCTTAGGGCATTAGCCAGTAGGGCAAATTGCCTAGTTTTATTGTCGCTGTGTAAAGGAAGCATTGATAAAAAAAGATGAACCTCTATGGCTAAGATCTCTTTACTTGACTTAAAGATTTCTTTAAATTTAGCCTGAATTGCCTTTAAATTTTCATCTTCTTCAAAACTAAGGCTAAAAACTCCATCCTTTTGGCTTAGCTCATAAAAGCCAGCGATGATAAAATCATAGCGACCTAAAACAGAATGAGTTAATTTTGCATAATCATAATTTTTATCCCCAAAGGGCGTGATTTTCCCGCTAAAATCAAGCCCCCTAGGATCAAAACACTTAAGCTCATTTGATCTAAAATCAAACATTAAATTAGAAAAGCAAAAATCCCCGTGTATAAAGCAAGGCTTTAAATTCCCACTTAAAAAATCATCAAGTTCGTTTAAAATTTGCCTTAAATTTGGCAAAGCATAAAGCTCGCCCTTTTCTTCAAATTTCAAGCTTTTTTCTAGATCAAAGCCACTTTGCTTAGCAAAAAGTTCTAGCCTTTCAAGGCTTTTTTGCTTATAAGAAAAATTAATTTTTTGCTTTGTTTTGTAAGAATGAAGTTTTTCTAAAAAGGCTTTTATGCTTTTAAAAATTTGCTCCCAAACAAGAGCTGGTAGCCTCCCAAAGACAAAAAGCTCGCTTAAGGTGTTAAGATACAAATACTCGCTTTTATAGCTTTTTTCATCTTTTTGAATCTTAGGCACATAAAAGCTAAGTTCCTTTGGTAAGGCTTCAAACCAAGATATTTCAGCTTCTATCTTGTTCTTTAACTTTGAGGATTTTTCAACCCAATTTTGCTTGATCTTAAGCTCATTAAAGATTCTTTGAGTAGTCATTGCCTTTTTGCTTTGAAAATAAGAGCTCACCAGCCCAAAATCAAGCCAAAACTCATCAAAACTAAGCTCAAAAGCATTCCCAGCTGAGTAGGCATTTAGCCCTTCTAAGAAATCATAGTTTGCAACGCTTAAAGCTCTCATAAACTCATAAGGCTTTTCTATGCTAAAAAAGCCGTTAAGTATAAGGCTATCAAGCTCTTTGTAATCAAAATCTTTAAGCTTATAGCAAAGCTTTTTATCCTTTTTTAAAAAGCTCCAATTATAATTATTTAAAACCCTAGTAACCCCAAGAGAGTTAGGGCTTTTGCCAAGATTTGAAATCAAAGTATCCCCATGCAAAATTTTAAGGCTTTCGTTGATAGGCAAGCTCATATTAAGGCAGTGAATAATGCTTTGCCCAAGGCTTAAGTTCTCATCTACAAAAAGAGTTTTTATGCCTAAATTTTTAAGCTTTTTTCTATCAGCCTTGCTTGGTTCAAAACTTTTGGGTAAGGAAAGGAAAATGTTTTCTTTAAAGTGCTTAAAAAGTGCTGCTTGATACTCATAAAGCCTTTTTGTGCCAAGAGGCAAAAAGCTTGGCGGAAGCTTTCCAAATTCGATCAAAAACTCAGGCGGGCAGTATTTGGCTGAGGTGATTAAGATCATTGCTCACCTCCTTTTTTAAGAGGATTTTCTGCGTTTAAAAGCTCTTTAATCTCATCATAGCCTTTGCTTACAAACTCACTTGGCCTAATGGCTCTATCATCTACATAAAAGCCCTCAAACCCACACCAAGCCTTACCCAAAATGATCTCATCATATGGCACTTCATGCTTTTTAAGCCAAGCTTTAATCATAGGCAGGGTGTGCTTTTCAAGCCTTTTCATATCGCCTTTAAAGCTTCTCATATTGCGACTTGTAAAAATGCTAATGATAAAGCCCTCTTTTTTATACTCCTTTAGTCTTTCTATGAGGGCTAAATTCGCTCTTTTATCCTCATAAGCCACATTTTCTTCATCTATAGTAAGAGTGCCATCAAGATCTATTAAAAGGCGTTTCATTTGGCTTTAGCCTTAAATTTCTTGTTAAACCAATTTATAATTTTCTCTTTGTATTCATAAAATCTTATTAGAATAGCCTTTGGCGTAAAGATATATTTTATACAATTAGTCCATTTAACATCGATGATAGGATTAATCTCTTCAAATTTGCTCTCATAACGCCATATAAAAAACTGCCTATTTAAACGATAGTCAAGCAACACAAGCAAGCATTCCCTATCAATAGCAAAAGGACTTACCAACAAAAAAGAACTGATATAAAACAAATCGCCCTCATTAATACTTCTAAAATCAACGATTTTAGAACGCCTAAAAACGCCATTTGCAAAAAAGATATGCTTTAAAGGTAAATTTAAATGCCTTGTAGATCCATTTTCATACTCTTTCAAATAATTCTCAAGTCTAAATTCATTCCAAAATAAAATATCAGGTCTGGTAAAAAAATAATACTCATACTTGAAATTTTGTGCTAATTCATAGTCCTTGCAAAGCTTTGCAAGCCTTTCTCTGCTTGTGTGTTGGTTAAACTCAGGCTTTCTTTGCTCTATCAAATAAACCTTTGGAGAGTAAAAATTTATGATATTTTGCCTATCTTGTTCGCTTAAGCTTTTATTTTCTAACTCAATGTTAATTTTAAGGGTATGATTATTTTTTTCATACCAAGAGCCTTGAGAACTTGTAAGCTCGTCCCAAGTATGCAAGAAAATATCAACTTCATAGCCACTTTCAAGCTGTGGTTTTAAAAGATTTTTGATAAAATAAGGATAAGTTCTTTCGTAAGTTCTTAGGTGTCCAAAAAGTAAAATAGCGATTTTCTTACTCATCTTTAAGCCCTTTAGAACTTAAAAAAGATAAGAATTTAAGGGATAAAAGAAGAAGTAAAGACCTAAGCCCCCCCCCCAACGGAGAATTTTGCTCTATAAAGCATCAGCATTTTCCTATTTGTTTTTGGTTTGAATTGTAACATATTTTTTATTTATCCTTTATTTTTTAACTTTTCTTAGGTCTTTTACCTTAAAGATAAACCCAGCATATCGATCATTTTGCCAAGTCTTATTTACTTTACTTAGCAACTCACCCAAGCTTTGCTTTTAAAATTTCATTAACTTTGGCTGGATTAAAAGCACCCTTGCCCTCTTTCATCGCTTGACCCACAAAAAAGCCAAAGAGTTTATCTTTACCACTTTTATACTCAGCGACTTTATCGGCGTTTTTGCTTAGAATTTCATCGATGATTTTTTCGATTGCCCCATCATCACTAACTTGCTTAAGCCCTAGTTTTTCAATGGCTTCATCAATTTCTACGCCCTCATTTTCAAAGACAAAGGCTAAAACCTCTTTAGCGGCTTTATTACTAACCGTACCATCTTCAATGCGTCCTATCAAGTCCCCAAGCTTAGCAGAACTTACAGGGGAATTTTCTATGCTAAGATCTGCTTTTAAAAGTCCCATAAGTTCGGTATTTAGCCAAGTTACGCAAAGCTTAGGGCTTAAATTTTTTGCCACCAAACTTTCAAAAAAACGGCTCATTTCAAGGCTTGAGATGAGAATTTCAGCATCGCTTTCCTTAACACCAAAATCCTTGATAAATCTTTGCTTTTTCTCATCTGGAAGCTCAGCAATAGGTGCTTGCAACATCTCATCTTCTAAAAGCACGGGAAGTAAATCAGGATCAGGAAAATAGCGATACTCAGCAGCTTCTTCTTTGCCACGCATACTTCTTGTAACTAAATTTGTCGTATCAAAAAGCCTTGTTTCTTGCACAACTTCTTTTTCATAAGTACCATCTTCCCAAGCCTCGCTCTGTCTTTTCACCTCATAATCAATAGCCTTTTGTATAAAGCGAAAAGAGTTAAGATTTTTGATTTCCACCCTCGTATAAAGCTTGTTATCGCCCTTTGGACGAATGCTCACATTCGCATCGCAGCGAAAGCTACCTTCTTGCATATTTGCATCTGAAATATCTAAAAATCTTATGATAGAATGAAGCTTTTTAAGATAAGCCACAGCCTCATCGCTGCTTCTAAGCTCTGGCTCGCTAACTATCTCAAGCAAGGGCGTTCCTGCGCGGTTTAGATCCACCTTTGAAAACTCGCTTTCATGTATGTTTTTACCCGCATCTTCTTCTAAATGTGCTCTCGTGATACCTATGCGTTTATTTTGTCCTTCTACACTTATGAAAAGCTCTCCGCCCTCTACGATAGGAATGTCAAATTGAGAAATTTGATAAGCCTTTGGCAAGTCTGGATAAAAATAATTTTTGCGGTTAAAAACGCTTTTTTTATTTATCTTTGCATTAACAGCTTTTCCAAAGGAAATAGCCTTTTTCACGGCTTCTTCGTTTAAAACAGGCAAGGCTCCGGGCAAGGCAAGGCAAGTGGGGCAAACATTGGTATTTGGTGCTTCTCCAAAGGAAGTAGCACAAGAGCAAAAAATCTTGGTTTTGGTATTAAGCTGGGTATGAACTTCAAGCCCGATAACGACTTCAAACATTTAAATTTCCTCTTTATAATAATAAAACAAAGCCTTATTTTAACGAAAATTGTTTAAAAGAAAGCTTTAGAAAGACCAAAATTTGTTTTTGTGAGATTTTGAATTTTTATTTAGAAATTTTTTCTTTTAATTCGTGATTTTCTATAAGTAAAAAGGAGATGATAAGTAAAGCAAAGCCGGGCAACGCACCAAAACAGGCAAAAACAAGCTTAAATTCATTGATAACAAAAAAATAAGATGCACCAAAGAGCATAAAAGCCCAAGATGCACCCTTTAAAAACTCAAAAAAATAGATCAATGACCTTCCTCAACCACAGTTGCACCAGCTAAATAAACATAGGTTAAGATCATAAAAATAAAGGTTTGCAAAAAAGCCATGAAAGTAAGCAAAACATAAGCAGGAAGAGGTGCTATCCATGGAACTAAGGCTAGGATTACAGCTAAAAATAAATCATCGCCCTTGATATTTCCAAACAAACGAAAAGATAAAGAAATCACACGAGAAAAATGAGAAACGATCTCGATAGGAAACATTAAAGGAGCGATCAGCTTCACAGGACCCATGAAATGTGCAAAGTACTTTACAACACCTTGAGTTCTAATACCCTCAAAATGATAGTATAAAAATACCACGATAGCTAAAGTCGCTGTTAAATTTAAGCTCGCACTTGGAGCTTCAAAACCGGGAATTATGCCTATGATATTGCTAAAAAACACTATAAAGCCTATGGTAGCCACTAGGGGTAAGTATTTTCTAGCTGCTTCTTCGCTTCCCATAGTATCGCGTCCCATGCTTAAAATACCCTCCATATAAGCTTCAGCCAAATTTTGAGTTCCTCTTGGTACAAGTTGCATTGATCTGGTTGCAAATCTCGCAAGGATCACCGAGATAATCACAACTAAGCCCAAATGAAAAAAATACGCAAAAGTATGGCTAGATTCTATAAGAGAACTAAACAAAAACAAATCTTTCATACGCTAATCCCTTTTTTGTAGGTTTTTAAGCCTTATTATACCTTGTGATTTCTTAGAAATTTATAAACTTATAAGAAGATAAATCAAAAAATCCCAAGCATATAACGAAATTTCACATATATTTTCTTAAGGAAAATACTTTTTGTTTTATAAAGTGTTTTATAATTTGCTTTTTGATTTTACCATGAAAGGATAGAAAATGAAAGCTTTAAAGGCTCTTTTTTTAACACTTTTTATATATAGCTGTGCCTTTTCTTTAGATGAGGGTAAGGATTATTTAGTTTTACAACAGCCCTTTTCAAACGCACAAAATTCAGTTACTGAGGTATTTAGCTATGGTTGCATTCACTGCTTTAACCAACACAAGCAAAACACCCTAGCTTTACTAAAGCAAAAATTACCAAATTTAAGCTATAAGGCTTATCCTGTAAAACAAATGGCAAGCTATGGCAATGAATTTGCTAATCTTTACGCCTATGCAAGCTACAAAGATAGTCAAAGCAATCTTGATGTAACAGATAGCAAAAGCCTTATGCACAAGATCAATGATGCGTATTTTACGGCATATTTTGAAAGAAGAATGACTTGGAATGACGGAAAAAATCCTAAGGCTTTTTATGAGTTGGGGCTTAAAATTTTAGGCATTGATTATAACACGCTTCAAAATTTTCTCGTAAGCAAAGAGGGAAAGGAAATTTTATCATCTTTTGATAAGGCTCTTGAACCTGCGAAAAATACAGGCACACCAGCTTTCATAGTCAATGGAAAATACCAAGTTTTACTCAACAACATCACTTCTTTAGAACAATTCATCAAAGTTATAGAAGAACTTAGTAAAAAATGATCTTTGATACTCAAAGTAAGCAAGAAAAAAGGCTGATTTGGCTTTTTATCTTGCTTCTTGCTCTTTGTATGCTTTTTATAGCACATGGTTTTTTTCAAAATTATTTGTTTATGAGACCTTGCGAACAATGCGTTTATATAAGATTTGCCGTTTTTGCGATCGCCTTGGGTGCTTTTTTTGCTTTTTTAAATCCAAAAAATATTTTTTTGAAATTTATAGCCTTTGTTCTTGCTTTTTATGGGGTTATTTATGGTATAGAGCATGCTTTGATCTTGCAAAAAGCCTATGAAGCGGTTTTAAGTATGAATTTATTTGGTGGGGTTACTTGTAAAGAAATTCCTAGCTTTGCTTTTGATCTAGCCTTGCATGAGTGGCTTGAAGATCTTTTTAAGCCTAGTGGGATTTGTGGCTTTGATTATCCTATAGTTCCTGAAGATGCAAATTTAAGCACCTTGCAAGAATTTTTTGTAGGCACTAAGGAGGGAAATTTTAAAAACGGACTTTATAGCGAGGGCTGGTATTTACTGCCAAGTCTTAAATTTATCAACATGCCAACAGCAGTGCTTATAATCCTCATTTTTATAGCCCTCATTTTGCTGATTTTATTTTTGAAATTTAGCTTTGAAAATAAAGCGGTTTTGTTTTTTATCTCCTGCATTATTTGCGTAGCTTTGCTTGTATTTTTGTCTTAAGTTTTAAGCTTAAATTTAGTAATCTTATATTTTTTGATATAATGCACAAATATTTTTAAATTTTAAGGAAGTTTTAATGAATGATACTCGATCAATAAAGGACTTGTTTGGACTAAAATTTTTTATCCCCTCTTATCAAAGAGGTTATAGGTGGGATAGAGTGCAAGTGAAAGATTTGCTTGATGATATTTGGGAATTTTATACTGAGCATAAAGGTAAGTATTATTGCTTGCAACCCATTATCGTAAAAAAAGATAAAGATAAAGAAGGATTTATCCTAGTTGATGGGCAACAAAGACTAACAAGCATACATATCATACTTTCTTATCTGGGTAGTGAAAAATTTGAAATCGAATATGAAGCCAGACCGGATAGCAAGGAAGTTTTAGAAAATATAAAAGAGGATAGAAAAAAGGACAAAGGCTCAAAAAATATTGATTTTTACTTTATGAGTGAGGCTTATGAATGCGCGGAAGAATGGTTTAACGAGGATAAAGCCAAAAAAGATAAATTTATTGAAATTTTAACAAATTCTAAAGAAATTCAAATCATATGGCATGAGATAGAAAATGAAGATGAAAGAGAGGTTTTTTCAAGGATTAATAGTGGCAAAATCCCCTTAAGCAATGCTGAGCTTATCAAAGCACTTTTTTTAAACAGCAATAATTTTCAAGAAGAAGAAATCAAATTTAGACAAATCGAACTTTCCAAAGAATGGGACGAAATGGAATACACCCTGCAAAATGATGAAATTTGGGGCTTTTTGACAAAAAAAGATTATCCAGCAAGGATAGAGCTTTTGTTTGAAATTTATTTTCAAACAAAGAATTTGGCTGATAAAACTAATCCTTCTAAAGCCTATGATAAAACCGACCTTTACAAAACTTATCGATTTTTTGCTGAAAAATTAAGCGAAAATAAAGATAAATTTAAGGCTTTGAATGAACTTTGGCAAGAAATAAGGAAGATATTTTTTACCCTTAGGTTTTGGTATGAAGATCACAAACTTTATCATTTAATAGGCTATTTAATCCACGCAAAAAAAGTATCCTTGCACGAACTTTACAAGGAGGCTGAAAAAAGTGGTAAAAAAGAATTTGAAAACTTTTTAATCGGCAAAATTAACCAAATAAATGATAAAACCAAGCTTTATGAAAACGAAAAAATTAATATGGAGTATATAAAAAATTTAAGCTATGGCAAGAATAACAAGGAGTTGCAAAATATTTTATTACTATTTAACATAAGCACATATATAAAAAGTGAATTAAGATTTTCTTTTCATAAATTTGCAAAAGATAAATGGAGTTTAGAGCATATAAATCCGCAATCAGATTTTTCCATTAAAAACGATAAAAATAGAAAAGAGTGGATAAGTGAGATTATTAATATTTTAAAAAAAGTCTCACAAGAGCGAGTAAATTTAGCACAGACAAGCGACGGGCAAAAGGATTTGTTAGAAAGACTTGAGAAAGAAATTAAAGAAGAAAAAATGACAGATGATGAATTTGCTAAGATAATTGAAAAAGTTTTTGAATATTTTAAATGCGAGGATAAGCATAATATAGAAAATTTAAGTTTGCTTTCAGCTAGTGAAAATAGTAAGTTAAGCAATCATATCTTTGCCATAAAAAAAGAAAAAATTAAAGAGGTGGAAAAAGAGGGAAAATTTATCCCCTTATGCACCAAAAATGTCTTTATGAAATATTACAGCAAGGATATTAAGACCTTATATTTCTGGACTGATGAAGATCAAAAATCCTACATAAATGCCATTGAAAAAAGCCTAGAAGCTTTATTAAAGGGGGAATAAATGTCAAACACTAGTATAAATTTTAAAGATTTAATTGAAAGATATAAAATAGAAATTCCTATCTTACAAAGGGATTATGCCCAAGGAAGAAAAGACGCTGAACTTGTTAGAGAAAAATTTTTAACCAGCATTTTTTCGCATTTAAAAGAGGATAAAAAGTTGTATCTTGATTTTATTTATGGAAGTGTTAAAACTTATGAAGATACCGAAGATAAAACCTTTTTGCCTCTTGATGGACAGCAAAGATTAACGACGCTTTTTTTGCTTTATTGGTATTTTGGGAAAAAAGAGGGGAAAAATATAGATTTTTTAAAAAAATTTAGCTATGAAACTAGGGCTAGTTCGAGACAATTTTGTCAAAATTTAGTAAGTGCTGAGTTTAAAAGTAGTGATTTTGAGGCTAAAGATGAGCTTTCAGCCAAGATAAAAGATAGTGCTTGGTTTATGTATTTTTGGGATAAAGATCCTACTGTTAAGGCTATGCTAATCATGATCGATGCGATACATGAAAAGGCTAAAGATAATGAAATCCGCTTTGAAAGCTTAAATTTAATTGAGTTTAAATTTATTAAGCTAGAAGATTTTGGCTTAGATGATGACTTATACATAAAAATGAATGCTAGAGGCAAAAGGCTGAGTGATTTTGAAATTTTTAAGGCTGAATTTGAAAAATTTTTGATTGAAAAAGGAAAAACTGAATTTAAAAAGAAATTTTCAGACGAGATGGATACTTATTGGACGGATTTATTTTGGGAATTTAAAAAAGATGATAAGCATTTAATCGATAGTGCCTTTATGAATTATTTTTATTTCATTAGTGAAATGCTTTATATAAGAGATGATAAAGAAGCTAAGGCTAGTGATTTTGAAGCTTTGCGAAAAAATATCAGTAAATTATGCGAGAGTGTTTATACTAAAGATGAAAATATTGATTTTTTATTTAAAAGTATAGAGAATTTAGAAGAAATAAATAAATTTAATGAAACTTATTTTTCAACAGATTTTAGCGAGGGCAAACTTGCTTTATTTGATGAAAAGCCAAATTTATTGGAAAAAATCATCAAAAATGAAGAGGGTAATTTGATTAACTTGGGACAAAAAATACTGCTCTTTATCCTTGTAAAGGATATTGTAGAAAATAAAGAAAAAAACGATGAAAATTTATTAGATAAACTTAGAGTTATGAGAAATTTAATCCAAAGGATTAGAGGCTTAAAACAAGGACGGATAGGACGGATAGATTATACTTCTACTTTAGCTTATGAAAATTTACATTTTATCTTAAATTTATCCCTAATCAACACTAAAGAAAATATTTATATCAAACTGCTGGATAAAGAGTTATTAGACACGCTATCAAATACAGATATAGCAAGAAAATCCTTAGAGCAAGAGATAGAAAAAGCTGAATATATCTTAAAGTATAGTGAAGCAAAAGGATTTATCCATAAAATCGAAGATTGCAACTATATCCGTGGGGATTTAAGTAATTTTTTATTTAAAGAGGATAAGGATTTATTAGAATTTACAAGTAAGCATATAGCGGGTATTTTTGAGAGCGAAACTCAGCTAATCATTAGAGCTTTATTGGCAACTTGCTATGATAGAAGCGAAAATGATGGTTATGCAAGAAATATAGGCACAGCTAGTGGTGGTGCAAAATGGTTTTTTGGTGCTAAGGGAAAATGGGAAATTTTATTAACAACTTATAATCAAGATACGAAAGATTTTTTTACGGACTTTTTCGAAAAATACCGCCACCTTGCAAAAGAAAAATCAACCGAATGTCCAACTCAAATATTACAAGAAATGATAAAAAAATATCTTGAATACAAAAAGAATTATTCTTCTTGGATTTATTATTTTATCAAATATGGAGAACAAATTTTTAACAACGAAGAAGATAAGGATAAAAATTATTTTGCTCGGTATGACAAAAACGAAAAATTTAATATAGATAAAATGTATGGCGACACAATGGGAAGCAAATATACTAATGCATATGTAAAAATGCTCTGTGAAATACTGCGAAAAGAAAAACAAATACCAGAAGAAAAACTTCAAATCTATTACGAAGAAGGTAAAGAAAAGTTAAATATAGATAATAAAATTAAAATAATTTCTTGTCTAGAAAATGGCTGGAAAATACAATTTGACAAATTTAGCTCTAAAGATCTTGTGATTGAAAAATTTAAGCTAGAAAAAGATAGCGAAAATAAAGAGAGTAAATACATTTTAAAACACGACGAAAAAGATATTATCAAAGAGGATATTATTGAAAAAGCAAAAGAGTTTATCCTTGATATTTTAAAGCTAGATTGAGCTAAACTTTAAACAAAGACTACAGCCACGCTATTTTTAAATTTCATTTAAAACGAAATTTAAAATTGAGTTTTGAAAATTGTTTGAGTTTATAAAATACTTAATTTTTTAAAAAATATTTAAGTTTTTACGCAAAAGCTTAACATACAAATTTGCATTTAAAAATGAATTTTTTAATACTAGCCTTTGAAAATCACTTAAAAATATTTTTAAGTGATTTTAAACCAAAACTCGCGGTATAAAAGGCGAAAGTTTGGCTAAAATTTCATAGTCTATAGTATGAAAAAACTCAGCCCAAACATTAGCATCATCAAAAACACAAAGTTCTTCGCCAAAATCCTCGCAAGAAAAGCTATCCATAGACATTTTTCCAAGTAAAAAAGCTCCATTTGCAAGCCTTAGCTTGCCCTTGCCATCAAAGCGAAAAAGCCCGTCAGCATAGCCTAGATCATAAGTGGCGATCTTCATAGCTTCTTTTGCACAAAATTTCCCCCCATAACCCACACTTTGCCCTGCTTGCAAAACTCTTGAGCTAAGCTTATGAGCATACAAAGAAAGAACCTTTTTTAAATTTGAACTAAACTGAGCGTAGCCAAATTGTGCCAAGCCGACCCTACAAAGCTCATCTTTTTCTAGTGCTTGGGATCTAAAAAGTGCTGAGGAGTTGCAAGCATGAAATGTAAGCTTTGTCTCACTTATGCTTGAAGCGATTTTTTTAGCCTCATTAAATTTTTGTCTTTGGACAAAAAAGCTTGCATCCATTTCATCACTCCCCAAAAAATGCGTGAAAATACCCTCTATGCGTAATCCAAGCTTTTTAGCCTCATCAAAAGCTTCTTTGATATCTTGAAGTTTTACGCCATTTCTGTGCATTCCTGTATCAATGGCAAGATGAATTCTTGTGCCTTTTTTAAGTAGGGCAAGATTTTTTATATCATTTAAGGCATAAATAAATTTTGGATTTTCCTTGCCATTTGGGATATGAGATAAGATCAAGATATGATCAAAAAAATCCTCAAATTCTAAAGCCTCTCTTTCGTTTTTAAGAGCGATAAAACAAACTCCAAGTTCTTTTGCTATGGGAGCTAAAAGCTTTACGCCATGTCCATAAGCATTATTTTTAAAAACGCAGATAAGCCTTTTAAAACCGCCAGCTTTTGAGGCGATTTGGCAAAGATTATGTTTGTAAGCCTTTTGGTTTAGTTTGATGATAGCCATTATTGTTCAGCTAAAATTTTCATCTTTCCATTTTTATCAAGTTTCACATAAAGAAGTTTATCCCCTCTAAACTGATAGCTTGGAGCATAATAATCCTCATAAAAAGCTATGCGAAACATTTTTTCGCCCTTAACATTTGGATATGGGCTGATAGAGATCTTAGAAAATTTAATGCTTTTTCTTTCTTTTTTTGCAAAAATTCTTTCTTTCATGGCTGAAAATTCGCTAAATTTTTTCCTATCAAAACGGCGAAAATCCTTTTCATCATAAAAGCTAAGATAAGTTTTTGTATCGTTGATCGTCCAGCTTTGCTTCCATTCAAACAAGGAAGCCAAAATGCTAGCGATATCATCTGTGCTTGCTCTTACGGCATCTTTTTCTTCAGTCATGGCAAAAACAGCCTTTCTGCCAGCTATGAGCTTGCCAAAGTCTTTTAAATCATCGTTAAGCAGGGCAACACAACCCCTAGTTTTATACTCATCTATCCTTGTGCCATCAAGAGGGTAGCCATGTATCCAAATTCCACCTCCTGTTTTGTTTTGAAGCTGATCGTATAAATTTGGATAAGTTGTTGCAAAGGCAAAAGGACCATAGTAGGTATTTCTAGGATCAAACTGACGCCCAAGCTCATAAAAACCGATAGGAGTTTTTAGATCTCCCTCTACTTCTTTATCGCCCATAAGTCCTGTTAAAACATCTTTTTTCTCAAATTCTTGAGTAAGTTTTCCATTGTTATAAAAATACACCTTAAAGGTTTTATCTGTCTTATTTGTAAGAACTATAGTAGAATCCTCATCATAATACCCAAGCGATACATCTTTATCTTTTATTTCTTCTGCCCAAAAGCTTTTATTTGCAAGTTCTTTTTCAAGTTCTCTGCCTACTGCTTCTAAACCCTCATTAAGATAAATCCTAGCCAAATCACTAGCGTTTAAAAAAGAAGCCGTCAAAGCAAGAAAAAATATTATTTTCTTTAGCATTTTTTTCCTTTGTGAAATTTTAAAGTGTGATTATACTATAAATTTGTTAAAATAATAGAAATATTATCGATAATATGCTACAATAAAGCCCAAAAATTATCTTTTACCAAAAAAGGGCTAAATACAATGAAAAAATTCCTTATCTTATGTCTTTTTTTCCTTATGTCCATAACAAAAGCAGAAGAAATGCACCAGTTAATCGAAATCAAAAACGCCTTTGTTCTTACTACCGCACCAAATCAAACAAACTCAGCCATCTTTCTTGATCTTATCAATCATAGCGATAAAGAACTCAAACTTATAGGAGCAAGCACTCAAAATGCCGAACTTGTCGAACTTCACACCCATAAAAAAGAAAAGGGGCAAATGATCATGCTCAAACTTCAATCAATACTTATAAAGCCTCATACCACGCATAAATTTGAATCACATGGCGATCATATCATGCTCTTAAATCTTAAAAAACCTATTAGCGACAAAGATAAAATTGATCTTATCTTACGATTTGACGATGGCTCAAATTTTGAAATTAAAAATATCTCAGCCAAAAGTATGTTGCATTGATAAGAAAAATTTTTCCACTTTTAATCTTCGCTCTTGTTTTGATTTTTGCCTTTCTTATGCTAAAAAATTATCAAACCGAGCAAAATCAAGGAAAAAGAGAGCTAATAGATACTAAAAATCTACAAAGCTTAAGTTGTGATTTAAATCAAAAATCTTGCGAGTATAATTTTAAAGAAAGACAAATATTTGTTGAGTTTCAAAAAAAACCTATACAAAGTCTTGATGAAAATATCTTATATATCAAAAATTTAGGCAATTATAATCATCTAAATGCAAAAATATATGCCCTTAACATGTATATGGGGGAAATTATTCCTGAATTTGAAAAAATAAATCATGAAGACTATAAATCAAGCATAGTTATCAGCACTTGTCCCTTAGATCTTATGCGTTATAGGGCTGAACTTTTTGATGGAGATAAGCCTTTAGGATTTTATTTTGATTTTGATGTAAAGAAATGAATTTGAAAAAAATAGTTTTTTATCTTTCGTTAGTATTAACTTTATCTTATTTTGTAGCGTGTGATAGTCTTGATCGCTATGATTTTAGATTGCGATCAGCTCAAGGGGAATTAGGATTAGCAAATTTTAGGGGACAAAAAGTTATTGTGTATTTTGGATTTTCTTTTTGTCCTGATGTTTGCCCTGCTACCCTTGCCCTACTTTCAAAAGAGCTTAAAAACTTTGATGAAAAACCTTTTTTACTCTTTATCAGCCTTGATCCACAAAGAGATAATAAGCTCACGCAAACAAACGAATGGCTAGCGTATTTTTATCCAAATTCTACCGCTTTGATCGCCGAAAATGAAGAAGAACTTAAAAAAATAACGCGAAATTATAATGTCGCTTATGAAAAAATAAAACTTGAAGACTCTGCACTTGAATATACTATCGCTCATAGTAATGATATTTTTTTGTTTGATGAAAAAGGAAAGCTTGTAAAAATAATCAAAGATCTAAGCCAAAAAAGCTTACAAAGAGACTTGAAAGCTTTTCTTGAAAAATAAATTTAAAGATAAATTTAAATTTTTATCCCAAGCTACAGGGTATTAAAAAGATCGGTTGAAAGATATCTTTCTGCTGTATCATTAAGCATGGTTACAATGATCTTGTTTGGATTTTCTAAAGCAAGCTGTGAAGCAATAAAGACATTTGCACCGCTTGAAATACCCACCATTAAACCATTTTTGCGTGCTAGTTCTTGGGCTGTTTTGATCGCATCTTCATTAGATATAGTTTTGATCTCATCAATCACACCCTTATTAAGAATAGCTGGGATAAAATTCGCTCCTATGCCTTGAATTTTATGAGGACCAGCCTTTCCTTCGCTAAGTAAAGGAGAGCTTACAGGCTCTATGCCGATGACTTTTATCTTATCTTTGAGTTTTTCTTTTAAAACCTCGCCAACACCGCTAATAGTCCCACCTGTTCCAAAACCTGCCACGAAAATATCAATTTTACCATCCAAATCATTTAAAATTTCCATAGCTGTATTTTCTCTGTGCGTATTTTTATTTGCTTCGTTTTCAAACTGAGCCGGAATAAAAGAATTTGGAATTTCTTTTTGAAGCGCTAAAGCCTTATCATAAGCTCCTTTCATACCCTCACTTGCTGGAGTAAGTTCAAGCTTTGCACCAAAAAGTATCATCATTTTTCGTCTTTCTATACTCATAGACTCAGGCATAGTAATAATAAGCTTTAATCCCAAAGCCGCAACTATCATAGCTAAAGATATACCCATATTTCCACTTGTGCATTCTATAATGGTCGTGTCTTTATTAATCTTACCCTCATCTAATGCTCTTTTAAGCATAGCAAAAGCAGCCCTATCTTTGATAGAATGGCTAGGATTTAAAAACTCGCATTTGCCATATAAATTTTCACCAAAACCTTTTAAAGCCACTAAAGGTGTCCTACCGATAAGTTCGGTAACATTATCATAAACTTTCATGAAAGCTCCTTATTTAAGATTTTTGTGCATAAATTTTACAATCTTAAACTTTAAAAGAGATAAAATTAGGATAAAATTGAGAATAAGTAAGGAGAAAGTGAAAGGGAGGCTAGAAAATCTAGCCTAAAAAATTATTTTTTCTTTTTAGCTTTAACGCCAGCAACAGCTTCTTTAAGGTTTTTACCTACTTTAAATTTAGCAACCTTAGTAGCTGGAACTTCGATAGTTTTTCCTGTACTTGGTACTCTAGCTGTTCTAGCAGCTCTTTTTGCTGTTGAAAATGTTCCAAAACCGATGAAGCTGATTGTATCACCCTTAGTTAAAACCTCAGTAATTGTAGCAATAACCGCATCAGTTGCTGCAGTAGCATCTTTTTTTGTTAGCCCAGAAGATTGAGCAACTTTTGAAATGAAATCTGCTTTAGTCATAAAAGCTCCTTTTCTAAAATTAAAGTTCCTAATTCTAGCACATTTTAAAAGACTTAGCAAGAGAATTTAGGCTTTTTTTCATAATTTTTTGTAAAAAATGGCTATTTTATTGCATTTTGTCGAAAAATTTATGCAATTTTAGCCTTATATTTTTCAAATTCTCCACTTTCATCGATTTCATTGCCCATTTGTTCATGTAAATCATAATAATATTTTACAAATTTTTCACACTTTTCATCAAGAGGAAGAAAAATTTGATCCTCAAATTTACAAAAATGCTTTAAAAACTCCCAAGCATCAAGCCTTTTCATATAGCATTTCGCAAGCTTGATATATACTCTTATCATTTCTTCTTTAAAGTTTTCATAAGATCTTAAAGAAAAATCAACTTTTAATTGATTGCCTTCAAATTCCAAAACTCCACTTCTAAAAAGTATGCTAAGATGTATCAAGCCCTCAGTATAATAAGGCTTTACCTCCTCAACCCTTTGCCAAGCAATAAGCCCCACAGCTCTTTTAATGAGTTCATGAAAAACAGGCATTTTAAGCTCTTCTTTTTCATGAAAAAAGAAATTCATCAGCCCTCCACTTGTTGCCTTAAATTCTTCTATGTTTTTAAAAACTCCGCTTTCATTCATCTTTTTTTCACTATCCTTAGCTATAAAAAAGATATGCCCAAACTCATGACCTATGGTTGAAACTTCATAAACCTTTTTCCAAATTTCTTCTTTATAAAATAAAATTTCCCTCCCATAGTCCAAAAATTCCTTATCAAAAACCTGACTTGAAATTTTCATAAAGGGCTTAGTTTTTGCATTTTCATATACAAAATTTAAAAATGCAAAAATTTTCTTACCCGCCTTAGAACTTACAAATTCATCATTTGGGACAACCTGAGCTGAAAAAAGTCCATTCATTTCAGCACCATAATAAATCATAGGCATGCAGATATAAAGCTGTGTTTTTTCAAGGTTTGACATGACCTCAGTTTGTAAATTTTCATCTTGTAAATTTGTATTGTTATAAAGCTTGTTAAAGCTTTCTTTGATTTGTGTGTTAAATTCTTTAGCATCAAAATCACTCTCATCAGCAAGTCTAATGTCCCATTCAAGAGCGACTGCATGCGTATAATTATCCTCATAATACTCCAAAGGGTGTCCGATTTGCAAAGGCGATCTTACGCTCATCCAAGCAAGTTCAGCTTCTTGCCAAGATCGTATCACTTCATCATTATCCTTTTGACAAAAAGCAAGTTTTAATTTTTCAAGATAGGTTATATAAGCGTATTCATCTTCTTGCTTTGCTAAATTTTGAAGCCTTTGTATCATCACATCAAAAGCGTATTCTAAACGCAGAATTTCGTTTTCAAAAATTTGTGCATAAGGAGAAATTTTCCACATCTGCCCTATCCTAACTAAGGCTGCATAACATCTTTCGCAAGGCTCGTTGTTTCTATCCTTTTGATATAAATTTTGCTTTTTCAAAAAAGCTAAAGCCTCATCAAGACTTTGAAATTGGGTTGCTAGAATTTCATTATTAGTTTCGATGATCTGTTTTGTCCAAACCTTTTGAAAATCATTCATCACAAGCCCTATTTCATGCACTCCTTGTATCAAAGCAAGATAAAAATCATCAACAAGCTTTTCATCTTGTATTTGGGCGATCAAAGCCTCATGTTCTTTAGTATAAAACTTGCACACAAGATCATAAATTTGGTGCTTTAAACTTATAATTTTTTCTTTTGAGAAATGATTTTTTTTAAATTCTTCCACTAAATTTTCTTCTTTCATATCCACAAAACGGCGTAAAATAGCTAAAATTAAAGTTTTGCTGGGTTTTAACTCGCAAAGATGAAGAGCTTCGAGGAGTTCTCCGCTTAAATTTTGTGTTTTTAGGCTACTTTCATATAAAGCATTAATCTTTTCTTTGCGTTTTTTGACAAGCTTGGCAAGTTCTTTAAAATTATTCATTTTTTATCCTTATTTGTTATAGAATTTTTATTATAATACTTTTTTCAAAATAAGGAGTAATAATGCAAGAAAACATACAGCAAATAGCTATAAAAGATATGGGTGAAGCAAAACTTAAAATAGTCGCTATGCCAAGTGATACAAATCCTGCAGGCAATATCTTTGGAGGTTGGATCATGTCTCAGGTGGATTTAGCTGCAAGCATCGCAGCTAGGGAACTTGCACCTGAAAGAGCTGTAACCGTGAGTATGGATAAGGTTGTTTTTAAAGAACCTGTTTATGTTGGCGATATCGTATGCTGTTATGCTAAAATCATAGCCGTTGGCAATACCTCAATGACGATAAGAGTAGAGGTTATAGCTGATCGTGTCAACAAAGAAGGCTTTACGCTTTGTGTCCCTGTAACCTCAGCTACAGTAACTTTTGTAAGTGTTACGAAAGATGGAAAGAAAAAGGCTATTGATCCTGAGCTTAAAAAAATTCACGGATTTATTTAATGCAGTGTCCTCAAGTTAAAACGATAGCTATGGCTTGCGATGCTGATTCTTACGGGATTATGAAAACGGGCTGGATACTTTCTCAACTTGATCTAGCAGCAGGTATAGCCGTAAAAGAATTCACGCAAAAAAGAAGTGTAACCGTGTCCTTTGATGAAATTTGTTTTCATAAGCCTATATTAGTTGGGGATCTAATACTTTGCTATGCCAATATAGCCAAAACAGGAAGAACATCAATCAGCATTGATTTGAAAATTGACATCAAGAGACTACAAAAAGAAGGTTTTATTTTGCATGAAAAATTAGTTAGTGCAAAATCAGTCTTCGTGAGCCTTGATGAAAATGGCAAAAAGATAGTTTTGGAAAATTTAAGCCTTTAAATTTGTATAATTCCCTGCCAAGCTAGCAGGGATAAAACTTCTTAAATAAAAAGCGAATTTACGCTTTCATTGTGATAAACCCTGCGTATAACCTCGCCAAAAATAGGTGCTACACTTAAAACCTTGATCTTTGAATGCTCTTGTTTAAGTGGGATAGTATCAGTAACCACAAGTTCATCTAAGGCACCACTTGAAATTCTCTCATAAGCTGGTCCGCTCAAAACAGCGTGCGTGCAACATGCCATGACGGATTTTGCACCTTTTTCCTTAAAAACTTCTGCAGCCTTAGTGATCGTTCCTGCTGTATCGATAATATCATCAACTAAAATGACATCTTTATCCTTGACATTGCCGATGATATTCATAACCTCGCTTTCATTTGCCCTTTCACGGCGTTTATCAACAATAACAATATCCAAATCAAAACTCTTAGCAACACTTCTAGCCCTTGCAATACCACCTATATCAGGACTTGCGATAATAGGATCTTTAAAATTTTTAGCCCTAATATAATCATTAAAAATAATACTTCCATAAAGATTATCCACAGGAATATCAAAAAAACCTTGAATTTGTCCAGCATGCAAATCAATAGTAGCCACTCTATCAATGCCAGCTGTTTGGATCAAATTTGCCACAAGCTTAGCTGTGATAGGAACTCTTGGGGTGCTTTTTCTATCCTGTCTTGCATAGCCAAAATAAGGGATAATAGCTGTGATTGAGCTTGCACTTGAACGCTTTAAAGCATCAGTTAAGATAAGAAGCTCCATGAGATTGTCATTTGTAGGAACGCAAGTGCTTTGGATAATGAAAACATCTTTACCACGAACGCTTTCATCGATTTGAACACTGATTTCTCCATCACTAAAACGCTTAATCCCCGCATCGCTTAGTGGTAAGGAAAGGTATTTTGAGATTAACTTTGCAAATTCTATATTTGCTGAGCCTGAGAAAATTTTATAACCACGCATATAAAAACCTTTTAGAAATTTAGAGCCTATTTTAATACAAAATTCGTTAAACCTTGCTTTAATAACAGGCTTTAAATGTTAGGAAACAAGCTAAAAAGCATAAGCTGTTTTTTTCTCATAATACCTCACAAGCACGGAAAGAAAGAAACAAATCACAAAATAAATCGTAGCAACAAGAGCCAACATAGCTAAAATTTCTTCAAAACTTTTTAATTGAGCAAGCAAAATTTTTGATTGATAAGTAAGTTCTGCGATTTGAAGCCCTGCTAAAAACGAGGTATCCTTGACAGTGGTGACAACTTGAGAAAGCATGGAAGGAATTGCCTTTCTAAAAGCTTGTGGTAAAATGATATAAAAAAGCGTAAAAAAGGAAGAAAAGCCCTGAGAATAAGCAGCTTCAAATTGTCCTTTAGGAACTGAGTTTAAACCTCCGCGTATGATTTCTGCCATAACCGAGCTTGTATAAAGACTAAAGCCTATAGTTCCCCAAAAAGCACTCGCATAATCATTGCTAATAAAACTCGGCAAAGGAAAAAAACTAGGCAAAACAAAAACAGCAGCCAGCATCCAAAGAAGTAAAGGAGAATTTCTAAAAACCTCAACATAAAAAGCGGCAAGTTTTCTGCTTATTTTATCCCCATAATTTCTAGTGATTGCTAAAAAAGTTCCCAAAATCACAGAAATAACACAGGTTGCAAGGGCGATGATAAGACTTAAAACAAGACCCTTAAATAAAAACTCTAAATTTTGTATATTAAAAACATTTTCCATAATTTTACCTCGCTAAATGAGCTTTTTTAAGTCTATCTTCATAAAATTTTGCAAAATACGCCAAAGGATAGCAAATGATAAAATACAAAATCGCAGCGATGATATAAGCTGGAGCGTAATTTAAGCTATCCCCTGCGTAAATATCAGCTTGATACATCAGCTCTCCTCCTGCGACTATGAGTAAAACCGAGGTATTTTTGATTAAATTGACCATTTGATTTGTAAGCGGTGGCAAGATGATTTTTATGGTTTGAGGCACGATGATATAACGCATTTGTTGCACATAGGTAAAGCCTTGAGAGCTTGCGGCTTCAAATTGTCCTTTAGGAACTGATTGTATCCCACTTCTTACGACCTCACTAACATAAGCACCATGATAAGCTCCAACGCCTAAAACTCCGACCAAAAACACATCTAAATGTATCCCCAAGGGTGGCAAAGCAAAATACAAAAAGAAAATTTGTATGACTAAAGGAGTATTTTGGAAAATTTCAACATAAATCCTAGTATAAGCTCGTAAAATCTTACTCTTACTTGTAGCCATAACCCCGCCAATAGTACCAAAGATCAAAGCTATAGCTAGGGCTAAAAAGCTTACCGACAAGGTATAAGCAAAGCCACTAAGAAAATACTCCGCATGTTCTAAGGTGCTTACAAATTTAGAAACAGCAAAAGGATTAGTGCTTTGCTCATCAATAAACGGAGCTAAAAAATCTCTTAACATAAGACTTATTTAAGCTCCCATTTTGCTTCAAGTTCTTCAAATAAAGCCGTATTATTATCAACAAATTGATCGATAAAAGTAGCAAGTTCTGCATTACTTTTTTTACTAACTATGCCATAATCTTGCGGGGCAAAAGAATCTGGTAAAATTTCACTTTTTTCATCGACATAACCAAGCAAAATCGACTTATCTACAGCAAAAGCATCAACTCTTTTTGCATCAAGGGCTGATTTTATACTTGGATAATCAGGAAATTCGCTAAATTTGACATTCACGCCCTTATCCTTGGCTGAATCGCCCACAAGCTTTCTGGTTGTTGCTCCTTGAGCTACACCTATCGTTGCTTCATTCATATCTTCTATACTTTTAAAACCTTTTTCCTTAAGTACCAAAAGCCCTATAGCATCTTGATAATACGGCTTAGAAAAATTAAAAGCCTTTTTCCTTTCTTCTGTTATAGTAAAGGTTGCTATCACAACATCAACACTACCATTATCAAGCAAGGGTCCTCTTGTTTTGGCATTCACAGGCACGAGTTTGAGCTTAGTTTCATCGCCTAAAATCTCCTTTGTCAAAGCCTTGGCAATATCAATTTCAAAGCCTTTAATCTCGCCTGTTGCTTGATCTAAGAGTGCGTAATGAGGAACATCATTTTTAACACCCACAACAAGTTCGTTCTTAGCCTTGATCGCCTCAAGTCCTGTCGCATTGCCTGCTTTGTTTTCTGTGCCACCACCACAAGCTGTAAAGGCTAAAAGCCCAAATCCAAGCATTAAACCTACATATAGTTTTTTCATTTTTTCTCCTTTTTATAAATTTAATGTTTTAAAATCTTGCTTAAAAAGATCTTCGTTCTTTCACTTTGTGGATTTTCAAAGAAATTTGCCGGAGTATTTTCTTCGATGATCGCACCATCTTCCATGAATACAACTCTATCAGCCACCTCTTTTGCAAAACCCATTTCATGAGTTACTACGACCATGGTTGTATTGCTTTGATGAGAAATTTCACGCATGACATCTAAAACCTCTTGTATGGTTTCTGGATCAAGTGCTGAGGTAGGCTCATCAAAGAGTATATAAGGCTTTTTAGTGCAAAGACTTCTTGCTATAGCAACACGCTGTTGTTGTCCGCCTGAAAGCGTAGCGGGATAGACATTTGCTTTATTTTCTAAGCCCACGACTTTAAGATACTTAAAAGCAGTTTCTTCGGCTTCTTTTTTGCTCTTTTTTTGAAGCTTTATAGGAGCTAGGGTTAAATTTTCTAAAACGCTCATATGAGGGTAAAGATTAAAATGCTGAAATACCATAGCACAATACTTTCTGCAAATTTCAGTCTTGGTTTTAGCCGTAAGCTTAATGCCTCCAACGATGACCTCGCCAGAACTTACCTCCTCAAGCCCGTTCATACAACGAATAGTCGTGCTTTTCCCGCTTCCACTAGGTCCTATGATGACGAGTTTTTCTCCGTCCTTAACGCTTAAATTTATGTTTTTTAAGACATGATGCTTGCCGTAGTATTTATTTACATTCTTGAGTTCTATCAATTAATTTATCCTTGAGTAAATTAGTATTATTTAGGATTATAACAGAATTTTGTTTAAATTTCAAGTCAAAATGGATAAAAGGGTATGAGAAAGTTTAGATAAAAAGCAAAATTTACTCACTTAAATTTCATTACGCACATAATAGCTTCCACCCCTTGGCACAAAAACCTTTGTAAAATACGGTGTATCAGGGATCTGATCCGAGTTGCCGGCATAAAATCTTGCTCCAGCATTACCGATCTTGTGAAATCTTTGCATAAGCTCTACTCTACTCTCATAATCAAAATAAATCATCATATTTCTTGACAAAATCACATCAAAATTTCCAAGTCTTAAAAAGCCATCATCAAAAACATTACAAAGCTCAAAGCGACAACGACACAATTCTTGTTTTTTTACCTTATAAACAGAACCCTCATCATTGGTAAAATATCTTCTTTTTTCAGCCTCACCTAAACGATCCAAGCTACGTCCCTCATAACTTGCATTTTTACACTCTTGTATCATTTTTCTATTTATATCAATGCCTGTAATATGCAAGTCTTTGACAGCATTTAAAGCTGCAAGTATAGCAAAGGAATACACCTCTTCTCCACTTGAACAGGGTGCACTTAAAACACTTGTTGGGCGATTTAAACTCTTTATATAATATACAGCTTCTTTAAGCTGAGAAAGTTCTCTGTAAAAATAGGTCTCATTAACGGTTACAAAATCAAGCGTTTTTTGTCTAAGCTCCTTGTCATATCTTATTTTATTTAAAAATTCCCTAATACTTTGTAAATTCATCTCTTTTAAAAAGCTTGTGATCTTGATATCTAGGGCATTTCTCTTTTCACTTAAGTCAATACCGCTAATGTCGTTAATGTATTTGATAAACTCATTAAATTCCATATCACTAAATTTTTTTTGTTCCATTTATATTATTCCTGATTGATAAATTTTACAATTTCTGTTTTGATTTCTATTAAGCTCATTGGTCTAAGATTAGGATTAAGATCCTTCGCTCTTTTTGGCATGCCATAAACAACGCAATCTTCCTCATTTTCACACAGACACTTTACCCCTGCCTTGTAGAGATTAAACAAACCTGAAGCTCCATCATCTCCCATTCCTGTCAAGACTATGGCTAAAATTTTATTAGTTTTACTTAAAGGCACAGCTGAATCAAAAAGAAGATTGATATTTGGGTTAAAAGTTGTTTGCTCCTCAGAAAATTCGGCACTTAAATTTAAATTCCCTGTTAAAATCGTATTTCTTTGACAAATATAAATTTGATTACTCAAGCTTTCCTTGTCTTTTAACATGCTTACTTTACTTACAGCCTCTTTGTCAAACTGGTTGATAAAAGAAGGGATAAATTTTACACTCATATGCTGAGCGATAACAACACTGCAAGTTTTGATATCCACATCATTGAGCAAAAATTTAAGTTGATTAGGACCCCCTGTTGAAGAGCCTATCAATATAATTTTCATTAACATTTCCTTAAAACTCGTATTAGAACACAGAATTCTTGCATAAACATTTTATATTTTTGCTTAAAAAAATGAAAAAATTGCAAAATTTCGTCAAAGTGAAACTTATTGTATATTTTATTATGCTAGAATGAGACTTTTTAAAATAATTTTAGGAAATTTATGCTCAGAGAAAAAATTTTCATTGCTAGTGATCATGCAGGTTTTGAACTCAAAGAAAAAATTTGTTCCTTTTTGGAAAAATATGACATTGCTTTTGAAAATTTAGGAACTCATACAAACGAATGTTGTGATTATCCAGACTTTGCTCACTTGCTAAGCTCAAAAATTGATGAAAAAAGTTTTGGGATTTTGATTTGTGGTACAGGCATAGGGATTTCAATCGCGGCAAATCGACATAAAAATATCCGCTGTGCCTTATGCAATGAAAGCTTAAGTGCAAGTCTTGCTAGAAGACACAATGATGCTAATGTTTTGGCTCTAGGTGGCAGACTTATCGGTATAGAGCTTGCCTGTGAGCTTGTAAAAATTTTTATCAACACTAAATTTGAGGGAAACAGACACATGAAAAGAATTCAAAAGATCGAGGAAAATCAATGCTAACTGACTGGTTAACACTCACTTTACTCATTTGTGCTTGTCTTTACCTACTTGTCATGCTTTTGTATTACAAGACGCTATTAACCAAAGAAAAAAATTCTAAAGACTTTATCAAAAAAAATCTCGATGACACCGAAATCATCATTAGAAAGCTTCAACTCCAACTTCAAAGAAGCCTTGGAAATATAGACATCTTGACCGAAGAATTAAATAAAATCAAAGCAGATCTTACCTCGCTTAGAACAAGAAACTCTCAATATAGACTTGAAAATGATAAACTTAGACAAAGAATCAAAGAACTAGAAGCAAAAATCGAGGCTCTACTATGACAGACATTACCTTAAAACCAGAAGAAAAAAAACTCATAACAGATGCTATACGCGTTGTGCCAAATTTCCCAAAAGAGGGCATAATTTTTAGAGATATCACCACTTTATTAAATAATAAAAAAGTTTTGTTTTTTCTCCTTGATCATCTTCAAAAAAGATATAAAAATATGGAGCTTGATTTTATAGCAGGTACTGAAAGCAGAGGTTTTATCTTTGCTGCCTTGTTGTGTGCAAAACTTAATATCCCCTTTGTTCCTATAAGAAAACCAGGAAAACTTCCAAGTGCAACCTTTTCTTGCTCCTATGAGCTTGAATACGGAACAGACAAAATAGAAATTCATCAAGATGCTTTTTGTGGGATAAAGGATGCTAGGGTGCTTTTGGTTGACGATCTCATAGCTACAGGAGGCACAGCTATTGCTTCTTATGAGCTGATCAAAAAAGCTAAAGCTCAGTGTGTAGAGGCTTGTTTTTTGATCGACTTGGTTGGGCTTGGTGGATCTAAGAAACTTACTGATTATACTTCAGTTTATAGTGTTGTGGAGTTTTAGTTCATGGAAGAATATTTAAAAGAACTCCTTTTTAACTATCAACACTTGGCTTATCTTATCATCTTTTTATGGTGCATTTTAGAGGGCGAGCTTGCCTTGATCTTGGGTGGAATTTTTGCTCATGAAGGACATGTTAATATCGCCATGATCATATTTGTAGCAGGACTTGGAGGCTTTGTGGGTGATCAAATTTATTTTTATATAGGTCGCTACAATAAAAAATATATTCAAAAAAAGCTCAAAACCCAACGCCGTAAATTTGCCGTTGCACATTTGCTTTTGCAAAAATTTGGCTGGCCTATCATCTTTATACAACGCTACATGTATGGCTTTAGAACCATTATACCTATGAGCATAGGTATTACTCGTTATAGTGCTAAGAAATTTGCTATTATCAACCTTTTTAGTGCATGGGCTTGGGCAAGTATAACTATACTTTTGGCTTGGTATTTTGGAGAAGAAATTTGGAAATTTGTAAAATGGGCTGAGCAACATTGGTATTATGCTGCAATGCTAATTCTTGGATTTTTATCTTTGATGATTTTTGGCTTTAAACAAATGGAAAAATCGATACTAAAAAAACGAGATGCTTCTCATCACAATCTAACACAATACAAGGAGAAAACATGAAATTTGAATTACAAAACAAAAAGTTGGAAGCTATAAAGGCTGACTTTGAACTTGTCTTTGTTCAAGATAAGAATATAAAAGCATTCAAGGACGCAAAAACGCTTTTTGAGCTTACAAATTACAAAGGCGAAGGAGTTTGTCTTGATCTTGCAAATAAAAGGCTTTTTGTTGAACTTAAGGGAATTGAGTACGAAGATATTAGACTTGCTTTTTGTTCTGCTTATAAAACTTTAGAAAAACTTAATGTTAAAAGTCTAAAAACACCGAGCATACTTGGAAAATGCGTCGTTATGAGCTTTGCTAGTCTTGTGCAGGGTTTTAAATTTGCAAACTACAAATTTGATAAATATAAGGCTGAGAAAAAAAGCACAGCTCTTGAAAAAATCATCGTTTCAAGCACAGAGCTTAATAATCAAAAATTTGACATTGAAGAAGCTAAACTTGGACTTGAAATTGGTGAAATCACAGCAAACGCAACAAATTTTGCTAAAGATATAGTCAATGAAACACCGCAAAACTATACCTCCTTGACTATGGCAAAGGATGCTGAGAATTTAGCAAAAACACATAAAAATATCACTTGCAAAATCTATGATGAAAAATTCTTAGAAAAAGAAAAAATGAATGCGTTTTTATCAGTAAACCGCGCTTCTGTTCACCCTCCACGCCTCATTCATCTAAGCTATAAACCAAAAACAGCCAAACAAAGAATTATCTTTGTTGGAAAGGGCTTAACTTATGATACAGGGGGCTTGAGCTTAAAACAAGCTGCAAATATGCTTACAATGAAAGCTGATAAAAGCGGTGCAGCAGCAGCTATGGCGATCATAAAAGCTGTAAGCGAACTTAATTTAAACCTTGAAGTGCATTCTATCTTGGGTGCAGCTGAAAATATGGTCGGTGGTAATGCTTATAAACCTGATGATGTACTTATTTCTAGAGAGGGTGTAAGTATAGAGGTTAAAAATACAGATGCTGAAGGGCGTTTAGTTTTGGCTGATTGTCTTTCTTATGCACAGGATTTAAAACCTGATTTACTCATTGATATGGCAACCTTAACAGGAGCTTGCGTAGTGGGACTTGGAGAATATACAAGTGCTATTATAGGCAACAATGAAGAGCTTCAAAATGCTTTCTATGAAACAAGTAAAAGAAGTGGAGAATACACTTGCGTTCTTCATTTTAATCCATATTTACATGAACTTATAGACTCAAATGTCGCTGATGTGAGTAATTCTTCTTCAAGTCGTTATGGTGGTGCTTTAACCGCTGGGCTTTTCCTTGATAAATTTATACGCAAAGAGTATAAAGACAAGTGGCTACATCTTGATATCGCAGGTCCTGCTTATGTGGAGAAAAATTGGGGTTATACTAGTTTTGGAGCTGGCGGTGCTGGTGTAAGAATGTGTCTTGCATATTTACTTAAACTTTCAAGGAGCAAATAATGGGTCTTTCAGTTGGCATTGTAGGCTTACCAAATGTGGGTAAATCCACGACTTTTAATGCTCTTACAAGGGCGCAAAATGCTGAAAGTGCCAACTACCCTTTTTGCACTATAGAGCCAAATAAGGCTTTAGTTCCTGTACCTGATCCTCGCTTAAAAGCACTTGCAAAAATAGCAAAGCCTTCTAAGATCGTGCATTCTGTCATTGAATTTGTAGATATCGCAGGACTTGTTAAAGGTGCAAGCAAGGGCGAGGGTCTGGGCAATAAATTTCTTTCAAACATAAGAGAAACCGAACTTATCTTGCATATCGTTCGCTGTTTTGAAGATGAAAATATCACACATGTTGAAGGTGGAGTTGATCCTATCAGGGATATTGAGATTATCAATACAGAACTTATTTTAGCTGATATCGAACAAGTGAGTAAAAAAATAGAAAGGCTTGCAAAAGACGCCAAGGCAAATTTAAAGGGTGCAAAAGAAAGCTTAGAGCTTGCAAATTCCTTGCTCGAACACCTAAACAAAGGGCTTAGTGCAAGCTCTTTTGAGGCTAAAGATAGTGAAATTTTTAAGGCTTTAAATAAAGAACTAAGACTACTTTCAGCAAAAGAGGTAATTTATGGGGCAAATGTCGATGAAGACGGACTTTTAAGAGATAATGACTTTGTAAAAGCTTTGAAAGATTATGCCACCAAAAACAATCACGAAGTGATCAAACTTTGTGCAAAGATCGAAGAAGAGATGATAGCCCTAAGCGATAGTGAAAGTAACGAGCTTTTAAAGTCCTTAGGTGCTGAAGATAGCGGACTTGAGCAAATTATTCGCGTAGCCTTTGCTAAGCTTGGGCTTATTAGCTATTTTACAGCTGGAGAAATCGAAGTTCGCTCATGGACTATCACAAAGGGCTTTAAAGCTCCAAAGGCTGCAAGCGTGATACATAATGACTTTGAAAAGGGCTTTATCAAAGCTGAAGTGATTTCTTATGAGGATTTTGTTAAATTTGGCGGCGAAGCAAAGGCTAAAGAAGCTGGAAAACTACGCCTTGAGGGCAAGGACTATGTCGTAAATGACGGCGATGTTATGCATTTTAGATTTAATGTTTAAGTTAAAACAAGAAGTGAAAATACTCAAGTATTTATCTTAAAATTTCTAAAATATTTCAAAAGTAGTAAAATCTCATCAGGCAAATTTACTATAGCAGAATATTAATCTTTCATTTGCTTTACGAAAATTAAACATTAAACACTATGACCAAAAATAACAAAGAATTAAAAAACACAAAAGTTAAAAATAAATCTCAAATTTTATAATAAATCTTGATTTATATTTAAGCAAATAATTTAAGATTTTTAAAAAATTAAAATATAAATTTAAGCCGAGAAATTATATTTATAAATCAAAAATCCTTATTAAATTAAAATTTGGAACTCTTTTTGCTTTATAAGCATAAAATAAGATTAGGGGACAATCAATGAAAGCTTTATTAGGAGTTTTGCTTTTAAGCCTCGGTTTAAATGCAGTGCAGATAAAAAATATAGCCAACACAGTAGGTGTTAGAGATAATCAACTCATAGGATATGGCTTGGTTATGGGGCTAAATGGTACAGGTGATGGCTCAAATAGCGAATTTACCATTCAATCCATATCAAATTTACTTCAAGGTATGAACATTAAGGTCAATCCAAGTGATATCAAATCCAAAAATACAGCAGCAGTTATGGTAACAGCGAAACTTCCAGCCTTTGCAAAAAGTGGAGATAAGCTTGATATAACCGTTTCTTCAATGGGAGATGCAAAATCTTTGCAAGGCGGAACACTCCTACTTACCGCTTTAAGAGGGATTGATGGAGAAATTTATGCCATAGCACAAGGATCTATTTCTGTTGGAGGTATTTCAGGTGGAGCTGGTGGGCGTGGAGGAAATCACTCCACAAGTGCTTCTATCATAGCAGGAGCAAATGTTGAAAGAGAAATTCCAAGAAATTTTGTTGATACGCAAGATCTAAGCCTTAGCCTTAAAAATGCTGATTTTAAAACAGCAAGTGATATAGAAAGAATTTTAAACGAATCTTTTGGCAATCAAGTTGCACAAGCAGTGGATTCAAGAACCATTAAGCTTATGAGACCTGATGATATGTCAGCGGTTGATTTTATGGCTCAAGTTTTAGAACAAGATATAAGCTATACGCCTGAAAATAAAATCATCATAGATGAAAGAAGTGGGACTATAATCGCTGGAGTAAATATAGAAGTTGAGCCCATAGTCATCACAAACAAGGGTATCACGATAAAAATAGAACCAAATAGCCAAGCAGAACTTGCAGCTGGCGAGGTTGATATGAAAGATGGCGGTATAATAGATCCAAATTCAAACACCCTAAGGATAACATCTGCTAAAACCACGGTAGCAAATATAGCAAGAATGTTAAATAAAATAGGTGCAAGTGCAAATGATATCATTACTATCATGGAAAATTTAAAAAGAGCTGGGGCTATAAATGCCGAGTTGGAGGTGATCTAATGAAAGTAGATAATTTTTTAGCAAATTATAATAGCAATGCTATATTAAATGACAGCTCTAAACGCTCTTATGAGGCAAGTAAAAACTACTCTAAGGCGGAGTTTTCGAGCAAAGATAGTAAAAAAGAAGAGGAATTTGACAAGGCTTTAAAAGAACAAACAGATGCTTTTGAAAGTTTTTTGATTAAAACCGTGCTTGATATTTCCATGAAAAACAAGGCGAGTATCTTTGAAAAAGATGCTAGTGATGATATTTACTCATCTATGTATAATGATACCATGAGCAAGGCTTTGAGTGGGGGTATAGGTTTTTCTCAATTATTATTTGATTTTTTAAAAGAAAGGGGTTAAGTTTTTTTAGGTTTTGTCGATTTAGCTTAAAAGCATAAAAACTAAGGAGACAAAGATGATTAGCGGGATAAATCAAAGTTATGCTTCAAGCATAAATAACGCAAATATAAACAAAACAGATAAAGAGTCAAAAACGAACGAGACTCAAAAAACTGAAAATACGAAGCTAGCAAAAATAGCTGAGCAAATCAAAAATGGTGAATATAAATTAGACACCAAAGCTACTGCTGAAGCTATTGCTGATTCTTTGCTTTAAGTTATTTTCCCTTTTTTGAGTTCATCTAAAAGAAGGGAAAATAAAATGATCAAAACATATCTAGAAAACGCAAATACAATACTTGATGAGCTTATCGCTCTTACTGAAGATGATATCACTCAAATTCAAGCTGGAAAACACTCCGGCGTCAAAGCTAGTGTAGATAAAAAAACAGCCCTTATTCAAAAATTTACAAATGTAAAAAAACAAATTGACCAAAGCTTGCTAGAGCTTAGCGAAAATGGAAGTAAGAATTTAGCTGAAATTTTAGATGATGAGGACAAGGAAAAGCTTGCTTCTTTTAAACAAAGACTTCAAGAACTTCATAAAATCAATAAAGAATACGCAAAATATGTGCTGATCGTGAAAGATTTTTTAGATGGTTTATTAAATACTATGTTTGATAACGGAAGTGGAACGAATAATGCTTATGGAGATAAAAAGACAACTCCTGAGTCGTTGTTCAAGCTTAATGTATAAAAAAGGATAAAAAATGGGAAATAATATTTTTGCTACCTTAGATAAAGGCGTTACAGGCTTAAAAGCTTCTGAAATTCAAATTTCTACAACCGGAAATAACATAACCAATGCCAATAGTACCTTTTATACAAGACAAAAAGCCATACAAACAACGGCAGGATTTTACAACATAGGAAATGGGCTAGAACTTGGCATGGGAACAAACATAGATGCCATAGTTCGTTTGCATGATGAATACTCCTATGTTAAACTCAAAGATGGAACAACAAAGGTTGAATACACCTCTTATATGAAAACCAAGCTTGAAGAAATTGCAAAAAGATTTCCTGATGTTCAGTTAAGCGGTGTTTTGGCGGATTTAGAAAACTATAATGCAGCTTGGAATAATTTTGCCTCAAACCCAAATGATGGGGCTGTAAAACAAAATTTAATCAAAGTTGCTCAAACTCTTACTGAAAGCCTTAACAGAAGTTATGCTGATCTTGATAAAATTCAAAAAACAATCAATGAGGATATTTTTAATACCGTTGATGAAATCAATCGCGTAGGTAAGGAAATCGCAAATTTAAACAAGCAGATTGGAAGACAAGAAGTTTTGGATACTGATCATGCTAATGAGCTAAGAGATAGAAGAGATGAGCTTGAACTTACACTTTCAAAGCTCGTTAGTGGAGTAGCCTCAAAAAGCATATTAACTCAAACTAGTCGTTTTGAATCCACCATGACTGATGGAGGAAGAAACTACAATCTTACTCTTGAAGGACATGTTTTAGTTGATGGGGAAAGCTTTATCCCTTTGCAAATCATTACAGATGAAGTCAGTGGCGATCATAGGATAGTCTATCAAACGAGAGATGAGAAGATAGTTGATATGACAGATAAGCTTTCAGGTGGAAAAATTGGTGCTCAGCTGGAACTTAGAGGAAGGACATATGATAAGAAAACCCAAAGATATGATGGAGGCATTTTGCAAGGCTACAAGGACGATTTAAATACCTTTGCAAAAACCTTGATCACTCATGCAAATAATATCTACGCCTCATCAGCAAAAAGTTCTGTTCAATCTGACACTTTATCATATCTTACTGATGATACAACTTTAACTAATTATGATAAAAATATCCAAACAGGAACTTTTGATGTGATTATCTATGATGATAAGGGACAAGAAGTAAATAAAAAAACCATTACTATCAACATCAATACAACAATGCAAGATATCGTAGATCAAATAAATTCAAACACAGATGATAATAATGACAATAACACCACAAACGATGTTGATGACTATCTTACGGCAAATTATAATTATGATTTTAGAAACAATAATGGAGTTTTTCAAATTAATTTTAAAAATCCCGGTTTTAAAGTTGCCATACAAGATAATGGGACAAATTTTGCAGGAGCTTTTAGCATAGGAGGCTTTTTTAGCGGAACAAATGCAAATAATATCCGCGTAAGAGACGAACTTATAACAGATCCAAGTGTTCTTAAGGCAAGTAAAAATGGGACTGACGGAGATAATGATATAGCTAATGCTATGCTTCAGTTACAATATCAAAAAATAAATTTTTATAATCCAGATGGCACAGTAGATACAAAGTCTTTAGATGGTTATTATAGAAAATTTACAGGAAGCATAGCTTCAACAGGAGAAGCAAATAATATGACTCATAATACCAACACAGCACTTTATAATGCTGTGTATGAGGAATTTCAATCCTTAAATGGAGTTAATACCAACGAAGAACTTGCAGCACTCATTCAATACCAAACAAGTTATGGGGCTGCTTCAAAGGTTGTTACCACTGTTGATCAAATGCTTGATACCCTACTTGGACTAAAATCCTAGTGAAAGCACTTTTAGATAGCTTGAGTGCTGATAAAAACAACATTCAAGCTCTTTATGAAGAAGCTGATCCTCTGCAAATAGCTAAAATTTATAATGATGAGTTCATAGCCTTGCTGTGTGCTTTATTCGCCTATGGAAATGCAAGAAATATACTCAATTTTCTTAAAAAACTTGACTTTTCCTTGCTTGATTCAAATGAAAATAAAATCATAAAAGAAAGCAAGGGTTTAAAATATAGATTTCAAAATGAAAAAGATATTGCTCAAATTTTTATTAGCTTAAGAAGATTAAAGCAAGAAATTTCTTTAAATGAGCTTTTTACAAAAGCGTATTTGAAAAATGAAAATATCACTGAGGCTATAAAAGCTTTTTTAGAAAAAATTTATAAACTCAATCCTTATCAAAGTTACGGTTACAATTTTTTCTTTGGAAAAATCTTTGATACCATACCAAAAAGTACTTTCAAACGCATAAATATGTATCTTAGGTGGATGGTTAGAAAAGATGAGCTAGATATGGGACTTTTTACTAAGATACATACTAAAGATTTACTTATACCCTTAGATACTCATACTCATAGGGTTTCTCTTGATTTTAAGCTCATGACAAGAAAAATTTATGATTTTAAGGCTGTAGAAGAACTTACCTTTGCTCTTAAAAAATTTAGCCCAAATGATCCTTGTAAATATGATTTTGCTCTTTATAGGCTAGGACAATTAAAAAATAATTAATAAATTTTATTATTTAATAAAATTTTAATTTTATATAGATATAATTTCTCAATCAATAAAAATTATTGTTTAGGAGAAAAAAATGAAAAAAATGACTAACGATTTTGGTAATATCATCGCTGATAACCAAAACTCACTCAGCGCAGGTGCAAAAGGACCTCTTTTAATGCAAGATTATCTTTTGCTTGAAAAACTTGCTCATCAAAACAGAGAAAGAATCCCAGAAAGAACTGTTCATGCTAAGGGAAGTGCTGCTTATGGAGAGCTTAAAATCACAGCTGATTTAAGTAAATTTACCAAGGCAAAGGTTTTTGCTAAGGGCGAGGTAACCCCACTTTTTTTACGCTTTTCAACCGTTGCAGGAGAAGCAGGTGCAGCTGATGGAGAAAGAGATGTTCGTGGCTTTGCGATCAAATTTTATACACGCGAGGGAAATTGGGATTTGGTAGGCAATAACACCCCTACTTTTTTCATACGCGATGCGTATAAATTCCCTGATTTTATTCATACCCAAAAAAGAGATCCACGAACTCACTTAAGAAATGCAAATGCAGCTTGGGACTTTTGGACACTTTGCCCTGAAGCACTTCATCAAGTTACCATTTTGATGAGTGATCGTGGTATCCCTGCAAGCTACCGCCACATGCACGGCTTTGGAAGCCATACTTATAGCTTTATCAACGATAAAAACGAAAGATTTTGGGTAAAATTTCACTTTAAAACCATGCAAGGTATCAAAAATCTTACAAATGCTGAAGCTGAAGCACTCATCGCAAAAGATAGAGAAAGTCATCAAAGAGATCTTTATGAAGCCATAGATAAAGGAGATTTTCCAAAATGGAAGGTCCAACTTCAAATTTTAGCTGAAAATGACACTGATAAACTTGGTTTTAATCCTTTTGATCTTACTAAAATTTGGCCACACAGCATAGTGCCTTTGATTGATGTTGGCGAAATGGTACTTAACAAAAACCCAGAAAACTACTTTAACGAAGTTGAGCAAGCTGCCTTTAGTCCTAGCAATATAGTCCCGGGCATTGGATTTAGCCCTGATAAAATGCTTCAAGCAAGAATTTTTAGCTATCCTGACGCTCAAAGATACCGCATAGGGACAAACTATCACTTGCTTCCTGTAAATCGTGCCAGAAGCGAGGTAAATACCTACAATGTCGCAGGTGCAATGAATTTTGATACTTATAAAAATGGTGCGGCGTATTATGAGCCAAACAGCTTTAGCGATAGTCCAAAAGAAGATAAAAGCTATCTTGAGCCTGATTTAAATTTAGAGGGTGGCGCTCAAAGATACGCTCCGCTTGATAATGACTTTTACACCCAGCCACGCGCACTCTTTAATATCATGAATGAAAGTCAAAAAAATCAGCTTTTTGCTAATATCGCAGCTTCTATGCAAGGCGTTGAAAAGGCTATCATCGATAAGGCTTTAGCTCATTTTGAAAAAATCGCACCTGAGTATAAAAAAGGTGTTGAAAACGCTTTAAAAGCTTAATGAGTTTTACCTGCTAACTTTGTAGCTCCTTAAGTTGGCAGGATAAAGTTCATAAAAGGAAGAAAAATGAGTGCAAATACAAATTTAAAAGATAATTTTTTGAGTGAGGAAGAAGAAAAAAGATTTAAAGAGCTTGCAAAAATGGCTTTTGATTACGCTAGAAATGATGAATGCGAAAATCTTGAAATGATGATAAAAGCAGGACTTAGCGTAAATTTAAAAACACACAAAGGTGACAGCCTTTTAATGCTAGCAGCTTATAATAATTCTTTTAACACAGCTAAAATGCTCCTAGAAAACGGCGCAAGGGTTGATGAGAAAAACGATCGTGGGCAAACTCCTTTGGCTGGAGTTTGTTTTAAGGGACACCTAAAAATGTGCGAACTTTTGGTAGGACACGGAGCAAATATCGATGAAAACAATGGCTTAGGAATGACGCCCTACACTTTTGCGGTAATGTTTGGGCGAAAAGAAGTGGCTCAGTTTTTACTTCAATCTTCTAAAAAAAGCCTTCTTAAAAGGCTTAGTTTTTACGCTTTGAAGCTATTTAAAAGATAAATGATGATAAGCTTTTATCATCATTTTATAATATAACTATTTTTAAGATCTTTTTTTAATCAATAGCCCTTGTAAAATGCCGTTTTTAAAATTAACTTAAAAAGCCATGGATAGGCTAGATTAAGGTATTGTAGCAAATATAGTTAGTTTTTAAATTTTTGGATTTCATCTTTGATAAGCTCGTCTAAATTTAACAAATCCTCATAATTTTTCTTGCTTTGTTCTAAAAGTTCATCAAATTTAAAACCAAGCATAACGATACGATATAAATTTGGCTTATATTTACGCCAATTATACAAGGTGCTTACATCTACATCTAAATGATAAGCCATATCACGCTTAGTTTTTTTAGCCACTTTTATCCTCAAAATCAATTTTTTTGATTTTTATTCTACATAAAAATTTCTTTATAAAAAACACTTGAAATATTCAATATTTTTATATTTATAAATAGCATATATCAAGTGTTTTATTTTAAGGAAAATCTAGAAAAAATACCAAGTTTATATTTTTTTAAAAGGAGGAAAGTTGAAAAAAATTTTAGTTGCGATTTTTGCTGTATTATCGCTATGTCCTTTTGTCCATGCGGAAAAAAGTGCTATTTTTGTAGGCGGACAAGTAAATATAGGTATGGTAACCCGTGAAGCTGAGGGTGAATACACAAATGGAGGGATCTTTGTATATAAAGGCACAGGCTCAAGCATGGGCTCGAGTGTGGGTCTTGGTGTCTTACTTGGCTACAAACACTTCTTTACGGATACTCTTGGACTTCGTGCCTATGCCGAGGCTAATGGCAATACTTCCGTAGTAGAAAATGGCTGGGGAGACAGAGAATATGCCCCTTATACAAAATTTGGGGCTAATATTGATGTGCTTTGGAACTATAAAGATAAGTCCAAAAGCTCTCAAGGTATTTTTGCAGGTCTAAATTACACAAATTATTCTTATAGTGATACCTTTACTGATGTTTTTCCAGCAAACAAAGATAAAAGTGGTGGCTCTATGGGCTTAAATTTAGGCTGGAGAATGAAAGAGCAAAATAGTAATTTAGAAGTAGGAGCTAAAATTCCTTTTTCTAATGAGATTGTTATGGGTGAAACAAATACCTATAAAGTAAGTGTGAAAGAAAATTTCTCAATTCTTGTACGCTACATTTATGACTTTGAATTTTAAAAATAAGGAGAAAAAATGAAAAAAATCTTAAATTTACTTGCGGTTTCAATCTTAGGTATTTTGGTGAGTGCTTGTGCCACTTTTATAAATGGTTCTGATCAAACTACAAATTTTACTTCTAATCCAAGCGGTGCGAGCATAGTTATAAAAAATGCCAATGGAGTGAATGTAGGCAACTATACAACTCCAACTAGGGTCAAACTGGAAAGAGGCAATGGATATTTTAAAGCTCAAAAATACACCATAGAAGTAACAAAACAAGGCTATAAAACAGTAAGCTTTGAGCTTAACTCCAGACTAAGCGGTTGGTATTTAGCTGGAAATCTTGTTTACGGAGGTTTTATCGGTTGGCTTGTATTTGATCCTATAACGGGTGCTATGTATGTCTTAAAGCCTGAGGGAGAAGGAGTTAGTGGAAATGATAAAGAAGTTGTCATCACTTTGATAGAAGATCTAACAGATGAACAACGCTCAAAACTCACAAAAATCAAATAATATCAATCGCTTATAAAATTATAAGGGATTATAATAAGGATAATGAATGAAAAAATCTTAAATTTACTTGTGGTTTCAATCTTAGGTATTTTGGTAAGTGCTTGTGTATCAAATCATAGCATAAACTACACAAAAGAACAAACAGATCAATACGCATTTAATGTTGAAAATGAAGATGTATTAGCTAATCCACCTGAAAATAAATCAAGAATTTACATTTATAGAGGGGGTTCTATAATGGGTCTAGCGATAAAATACGCAGTAAGTGTCGGCTTAGATGATGAAAACTTGGGTAATTTTTTCAGCTCATCAAGAAATAACTATGCTCATATAGACTTAGAGTCAAGCAACGCAAAACAAGCCTATCTTTTTGCTCGCTCAGAATCAGAGACTAGAATAAACTTTTTCCCACAAATAAATAAAATTTACTGCTTTGAAAGCTCGGTAGCTCAAGGCTGGTTGCAAGGTAGAGCTAAAATAGAGCTTGTAGATAAAGAAACTTGCTTAAAAGCGATCCAAGATATAAAAAACTAAGCTAGGATAAATTTATCCTAGCTCTAACTTACAAAAAACATTCCCTTATAAACTCTATATTTATAAGGGAGCTTAATTCTCCAAAGCAAGATCTAAAACCTCTTCTAAGCTTTTTACGGCAATGATTTGCATATTATCTTTAACCTCATTTGGGATATCCTTTAAATCCCTATCATAGTTTTTTTGAGGGATCAAAGCTGTTTTGATCTCAGCCTTATAAGCAGCGATAAGCTTTTCTTTTAAGCCTCCTATAGGCAAAACCCTACCCGTTAAATCCACCTCGCCTGTCATCGCAACGCTTGATTTAACTTTCTTTTCGCTAAAAACTGAGGCAATAGCCACACACATCGTAATGCCCGCACTTGGTCCATCTTTAGGAGTTGCTCCGTCTGGAACATGGATATGTAGGTTGTATTGATCATAAATGTTTTCTTTTTCTTTATAAAAGGAGCTTTTAGGCACTTTCACTTGCTTTTCATCGATCAAAACCTTGATCACACTAAAGGCTATGCGTGCTGATTCTTTCATCACATCGCCCAAGCTTCCTGTCAGCATAAGCTCGCCCTTGCCCTTGATCTTGATCGCCTCAACCTTAAGCACATCTCCACCCACAGCAGTCCAAGCAAGACCATTGACAACGCCGATTTTATTTTCTCCGTCTTGCTTTTCTATCTCGTAAGCCTTTTTATCTAAAAACTCATGTAAATTTTTTGGAGTAATGGCAATTTTCTTACTTTCTTCAAGAAGAATTTTCTTTACAGCCTTACGGCAAAGCTCAGAAATCTTCCTACGTAAATTTCTTACGCCTGATTCTCTTGTGTATTCGCTGATGATAAGCTCTATAGCTTCTTTACTAACGCTAAGTTCGCTTGCTTTTAAGCCGTGTTTTTTAAGCTCATCTGGGATAAGGTATTTTTTGGTGATTTCAAATTTTTCACTTGGAGTATAAGAGCTAAGCTCGATAAATTCCATTCTATCCCTTAAAGCACTTGGGATATTGCTCACATCATTAGCTGTGGCGATGAAAATCACCTTGCTTAAGTCTATATTGAAATTTAAATAATAATCCCTAAATTTCACATTTTGCTCAGGATCAAGAATTTCTAAAAGCACGGCACTTGGATCGCCTCTGTAGTTTCTACTAAGCTTATCGATCTCATCAAGCACGACAACAGGATTGATCTGTTTTGCTTCTATAAGCCCTTGCACAATGCGTCCTGGCATAGCACCGATATAAGTTCTTCTATGTCCTCTTAGCTCATTAACATCTTCAAGCCCTCCTAAGGCTATGCGTATAAGCTCCCTTTTTAAAGCCTTAGCCACAGAATTTGCCAAAGAAGTTTTACCAACTCCCGGAGGTCCATATAAACATAAAATAACCTTTGCTCCGTCCTTATCTTCGATCTTGCGTTTTTCTAAGAGCTGTCTAACTGCAAAATACTCCTCTATACGCTCTTTTGGCTTGGTTAAAGCGTAGTGATCAGCATTAAGCTGTTTGCTAACCTCTTTGATATCAAGCTTTTTCTTTGCCACCTTTTCAAAAGGCACTTCTAAAGCCGTTTCGATATAGGTTTGAAGCATGGAAGCTTCGGAATTATCTTGATTTATCCTTTCAAATTTTTCGATTTGCTTTTTGATTTCTTTATATGCGTCTTCATGCATATAAGCTTTTTTTGTCTCGAGCTTTTTATAATACTCTCTTGTTTCATCTTCTTTTTGGTTATCAGAGCCAAGCTCTTTTTGAATTTGTCTTAGTTGCTCTTTTAAAAAATACTCTTTATTAACCTGATCTATCCTTGAATGCACCTTGCTTTTGATCTCTTTTTGAAGCTTGCTTGTTTCTATTTCTTCAGCTATCAAATCAATGAGCTTAAGGGTTTTTACCTCTAAATCATTTTCTATAAAAAACTCATAAGCAACTTGCTTTTTTATGCGGATAGTATTTAAGACAAGATCGCAAATCCTCTCAGCATCAACGCCTTCTTCAATCGTTCTTAATAAATCAGGAGAAAAATAATGACTTACTCCAGCCAAAACTCTCACTTTTTCTTTTAAAACCCCAAGCAAGGCGTCATTTTTACTTGCTTCTATGCTCTTTTGATGAATAAGATCAACAAGGGCTCTTAAGGGTTTGTTTGAAATTTTCTTAACGATCTTTGCCTTAGAAAAGCCTTGAAATAAAATTTTAATCCGTCCATCAGGCAAGGGAACTTTACGCATGATAGTACCAATAACACCACAATCATAAATTTCATCAAAACTTCTTGCACCCTCAAATTTAGACGGAGCAACAAAGATCATCGTATCTTCTTTAAGGGCTAAATTTAAGGCTGAGATATTTTGATCATCATCTAAAAAAATCGGCGTGATCATAAACGGATACAAAAAAAGCTCATCTTCAACTAAAACAGGAAGCGAGGCAGGATAAGTTTGTGAGTTTTGTATTTGCATTTTTTTCCTTATTTATTCAAAAATTCGTCTATACCAAGATATTTTCGGCTTAATAATATTTGAATCCTTAAATTCAGAATTTGCAAGTCTTTCTTCATAAACAGCATAGCTTTCATCTTTACCTATCCTTTTATATAAGGAAGCAATATTTTCATCAAGCACGAAAACAGCGAGTTTAAATTTCGTAAGCATAGTACTCATTAAAGGTTCAAACTGAGTTTGAGGATAATTTTGAGAAAAATTTTCAATCTGTTTTAAACCCTCAAGCAACAAAGCCTGATCCCTATAAGGCTGGGTAAAGGACTCAAATTTAGCCTTGATCTGCATATAGCGGATAAAGTCTAAATTTTTTGAGCTTCCAAATTTTTTTGCGTATTCTTCAAGATAAAAATCAGCAAGCTTGTATTCTTCTTCATCAATATGAGCTTGTGCCAAGATCAACAAAACAGGTTCAAGCAAGGCATCAGCGACATGCTCGCTAGACATAGAAGTATAATGCAAATCTGCTTTTTCTAGATCTCTATCTTGTAAATCTTTAATGATTTGTTTATACCACTGCATAGCACTTAAATTATATAAATCTTCTGAATTTTTTGCACTGCAAGCAAAGAAAAAAAGTCCTATTAACAATGTTATGAAAGCATTTTTCATTATATACTAGCCTAAAATTATTTATTTTTCTTGAAATTATAATCAAATAAAATAAATAATTTAAAATTTTTGGAATTAATATTGCTTATTTATGCTAGAATAATCTTACAGATACTAAGGAGAAAATGATGAAATTAAGCGTTAAATGTCCTATTTTGGGATTTGAAGATACTAAAAATATGGAGCTTGAACCTATTGATGAGATATTTTTTAGGTTACATAGTCTTGATGGACAGGACTTTGATTTTGTTTTGATAGATCCTACCTTACTTAGAACTGATTATGAGTTTGAAGTGGCAACTTATTATCAAGAATTACTCAATCTCAATGAAAATACAAAATATCAAGTTTATGTTATCGTGGCTTTAAACAAAACTGTGGAAGATTCTTGTGTTAATTTTCTTGCACCTATTGTTGTCAACTTGGATAACAATTCTATGGTTCAAGTGATTTTAGATAGTGTGAATTATCCAGACTTTTTTCAAGCAGATAAAATTTCAAATTATTTTCATCATAAATAAGATATGAAAGAAATTTATATCCTAGCTAATGGGGCTATGGCGAGTGCTTTAGCCTTTGGCTTAAAAGATAGTTATAGCGTTACTATCGTAGGTAGGACAAAATTTAAGCTTGCTTCTTTGGCTGAGCAAGGTTTTAAAACCTTGCTTTATGATGAATTTAATGCAAAAGACAAGATACTTATCTTAGCTTTTAAACCCTATGCTTTGCAAAGTGTTGCAAGTAAGATCAAAGATGAAGCAAGGCTTATCATCTCAGTTCTTGCAAATACTGATCTTAAAACACTTAGCTGTTTTAAGGCGCAAAACTACGCAAGGATCATGCCTAATATGGCTGCTAAATTTAAAACCTCAACCACTCCTTTTATACTGCAAAATGATCAATTTAAAGAAGAAATTCTTGAGATTTTAAATACCTTTGGCAAGGCTGTTGAGCTTGATAACGAAGAGCAAATGAATGCTGCGATGGCTATTAGTGGATGTGCACCTGCATTTTTAGCTATGATTGCAGAAAGCATTGCTAATGGAGGGGTTTATCAAGGACTTAATAAAAATTTAAGTTATGAGCTTACACAAGGCATTTTTGAAAGTCTTGCGAGCTTACTTAAACACGAGCACCCAGCGATGATAAAAGAACAAATTTGCTCTCCTGCTGGAGTTACGATAAAAGGTGTAAAGATTTTAGAAGATCATAAGCTAAGATCGGCTCTCATGCAAGCCATTATTACAAGCTCTTCATGATAAAAAGAGCTTTTTCTTTAGTAGAAGTACTTTTTAGCATTATCATTTTAGGGATCATCTTTAGTTTTTTTTATCTTTCTTATGCCCAGATTATCAAAAATTCACAAAATCTTCATCTTCATTCACTTATAAAACAAAACGAAATGCAACTCTACAACAAGCAAGCAAAACTCTCAGATACCAAGATCAAAACAAATATTCAAGATTTTATCCTTTTTGAGCTTTTGACCCAAGATATTCAACTTCAAAGTCTAAAGCCAAAAAATCAAGACTATGAGGTATTTTTCAAAGATGAAAAAAGCTTTTAGTTTATTTGAATGCCTACTTGCTTTAGTGATAAGCTCGTTACTTATAGGTATTATTTTTATACTTTTTAAAAATCTCTTTTATTTTACAAACTCTCAAGAAAAATTTATAAACGCTTTTCAAAATGCAAATATTACACTTATACAAATAGATAAAATCTTGCAAAACTGCCTCAAAGAGAGTATAAATTTTCAAGATTTAAGCTGTTTCTTAGAGGACAGAGTAAATTTACTCATGCAAAAAAACCAAAACATTTTTATCGCTAACTCCTCTTTGATTCTAAAAAATCATACTGATTTTTATGTACCTAAAGCTAAGCTTTTGCAGATTTTAAAAAATCACCAAGATCTTTATGGCTTTAAAAATAATACACTCTTATTTTACTCGCTTTCAAAAAAACAAATTTATGAGCTTAGTGTTATTGATGATGAAAATATAAGTTTTAATAATGCTTCTTTTGAGGGCTTTTTTAAGCTTATTGAAGCTAGAATTCATTTTTTTATACAAGATGAGAAACTTTACTATGAGCTTGAGCCTCATCTTAAATCTAGCTTAAAACAAAAAACATTACTGATAAATGGGGTTCAAAGCTTTGAAATTTTAAAACAAAATGATTATCTCATCATCAAACTTTGTCTTTTTGAAAATAATCAAAAAATTACTCCTGCTTGCTTTGAAAGGATAAGTCTTTGAAAAAAGCTTACATGCTGGTATTTACACTCATATTGCTTATACTTTCAAGCCTTATGATCTTGCTCATAAATACTTCAAGTTATATTCCAAGACAAACAAAAGATACATTTTTATATACCCAAGCTCAAATTTTGGCAAGCGACTCAAAAGAACTTGCAAAATATTTTCTATACGAAACAAGAAAGGCTCAAAAAGAATGCTTGGATTTTGTCGAATTTCATTATCCAAATGCAAATGACAAAATTAAAATATCTTATTTTTATCCTTTGGCAGAGTGTAAAAATTTTAAACTTGTAAATTTAAATACAGATGCGAATTTAAGCAAAGATTTTAGCATTATAGTAAATGTTAGCGTGCTTTTAAATACTGATACAGCGGTAAATGAAGAAATTTTTATCAGTAAAAACTTTGTTATATATCCAAATTTTACTCAAGGCTTTAAGCCCTGAGTAAAAAATTATAAACCCTCAAAAGGATTTGTAACTACATTTTTACGATCTACGATATAAGGGATCAAAGCTACATGTCTAGCTCTTTTGATCGCAACTTCTACCATTTCTTGGTATTTTTTGCTTGTGCCTGTCAAGCGACGAGGCATGATTTTAAATCTTTCAGATAAAGCATACTTTAGCAACGCTGTATCCTTGTAATCAATAAATTCAACTTTCGCTTCAGTGTATTTGCAATATTTGCGTGAGTATTTTCTTTTTTCTGCCATAATTTTTCCTTCTAAAATGGTAATTCTGTCTTATCATCATCAAAATCATCAATATCGATTTCTTTGATCTTTTCTTCTTGATAGTTTTGGGTAGGACGAGCTTGAGAAACTTTTGCTTCCCTTGTTTCATAAGGATCGTAATTTTGGTTTTGTTTTTGGTTATGATTTTGTCCAAAATTTCCGCTTGATTGAGGATTTGAACCGAGCATCTCCATACTTTCTACATAAACGCTATGTTTAGAGCGATTTTGTCCATTTTGATCACTCCACTGATCAAATTTTAATCTCCCCTCGATCAAAACCTTACTTCCCTTATTTAGGTATTGATTTGCTACCTCAGCAGAACGACCAAAGAAAGTAATATCAATGAAACAAGTTTCTTCCTTTTTTTCTCCGCTTGAAGCATTAAATCTCCTCGTAACAGCAATACCAGAAGATCCGATAGCTGCACCTAATGGAGTGTAACGCATCTCAATATCTCTTGTTAAATTTCCTACCAAAACAACCTTATTAAACATAGTTTTTTCCTTAAACTTCAGGAGACTCTAGGGGCTTGATTTCTTTCTTTGTTTGCTTGATTCCATGACTTAATTTTTCCCAAGCAGCGATTTCTTTTTTATTTTCATATTTGACGATAAGAAATCTAATCACCTCTTCAGTGATTCTAAGAACTCTTTCAAGTTCGTTGATCAAACTAGGCTCTGCCTTAAAATAAATCACGAAATAAGTTCCTCTTTCATACTTCTTGATCTTATACGCAAGCTTTCTAGTACCCATCTCAACAACACTTTCAATACTTGCACCATTTTTACTAAGAATTTCTTTTACAAATTCCAACTTCGCACTAACTTCTTCTTCTGTCAGTGTGGGTTTTAAGATAAATAAAACCTCATAATGTCTCATTCTTTCTCCTTATGGATATATAGCCCATTTGCACAGGCAAGGATTTTGCATAAAGCAAGTCTTTATTGTAGCAAATTTTTGCTGAATTTAAGCTAATTAACAAAAAAAGCTAACTTTGCTAATACAACGATTCCGAAACCAAGCACGAAAACGATGATATGCGTATACGCACCGATTGGATTTGGTTTCTTGAGAATAAGCTTATGAAATAAGGCATTTAAAACAAGAATAACAATAAGTAAGGCTAAGCATAATTTTATCATCAAAAGTTTTTGTAAAGGACTATCCCAAAAACTCTCAAAGCTGATATAACGGCTTATCATAGCTCCGCCACTTAAAACAAGTAAAAGCACACATAAAGGCATAATCTTAACGCCTCTTTGGGTAACAACTTGAATAAGCTTTTGTCCAAGTTCTTCTCCTAAAACTTTTTTAACTCTACTCAAAAGCACCACATCAGTAAAAATAAAACCTAAAAAAATAATCGCACAAATTAAATGTATGGTTAGAAAATAAGGGTAGATTGCTTGCATTTGCTTCCTTTTTGGTTAATTTTCATGGATTGTAACATCTTTTATCAAATTTAAAATTGATAAGAGTTAATTTTTAATAATCATAAATCTCCAAACGCAAAACAAAGTTTCTTATAAATTTCATTTAGATCTCTGCCACAAACCCTAGTATCAGCGATAGTTGTGATGAAATTTGTATCTCCAAACCATCTTGGCACAAGATGATAATGACAATGTTTGGCAATGCCAGCACCTGCTTGCTCACCTAAATTCATTCCTATATTTACACCCTTGGCATGAACTTGCTCTTTTAAAATTTGAACACCTTTTTGGACATATTTACTCATTTCTTGCCAAGTTTGTGGGTCTAAATTTTCTATATTTTCTTCATGCAAATAAGGAACAACCATAAAATGAGCTGGAGAATAAGGATAAGCATTCATGATCCCAAAGCAAAATTTAGCCCTAAAAATCACTCCCATTTCTTCATTACTTAAATTTCTTTGATCTAAACAAAAAGGACATATATCTTTTTCTTTACTAAAATACTGCGATCTCCAAGGTGCGTATAAATACTGCATCAAAGCCTCCTCTTAAGCTTTGAAAGTGCCAAGCCTTCATCTTTTTCCCTCATTAAATATTCACCTATCAAAAAGGCATCAACGCCCAAATCATCAAGTTTGTGGATATTTCTATCATCAAGCCCACTTTCAGCAACGATGATTTTATCCTTGGGGATATCTTGCATAAGTTCTTCGCAAAGGCTCATATTCATGGAAAAATCATTCAAATCCCTATGATTTATACCTATGATATTTGCTCCTGCAAAAAAAGCCTTTTGTAAATCTTCTTTTGAATGCACTTCAAAAAGCACTTCTAAGCCTAAATTTCTAGCATATTCAAATAAATTTTTCAAGCTCTTTTCATCAAGCATTTTAGCAATAAGCAAAATAAAATCAGCCCCACAAACCGCACTTTGTAAAATTTGATACAAATCAAAAATAAAATCCTTTCTAAGTAAAGGAATATCAACACTTTTACGAATTTCTTGCAAAAAAGAAAGCTCTCCTTGAAAAAAATGAGACTCTGTTAAAACAGAAATAGCACAAGCTGAGTTAGAAGCGTAATTTAAAGCAATTTGCAGGGGTTTAAAATCCTCTCTTATAACGCCCTTGCTAGGACTTGCTTTTTTAACCTCAGCGATGATATTTATTTTATGAGGATTTTTTCTAAGCAAGGTGCAAATATCTTTTGGATTTTTCCTAAAACTAAGCTCTTCAAATTTTTTTTCCAAGTGCTTAAAACTTACTTTTTCTTTTGTGCGTTCAAGATCTTGTTTGCTTTGTCTGAAAATATCTTCAAGTATCATTTATTTTGTCACACACTCGCTAATTGCTTTGACATGATCTTTGGTTTCCTTGATATTTGCAAACTCTTCATCATGTAAGGTTTGAAGCATAATATCCCTTGCTTTGTTGCAATCTTTAAGCTTATAATACCCCCAAGCCAAAGAATCCATATAGTAAAAATTATCAGGCTCTACCTCTAAGGCTCTTTCAACGAGTTTTATACCTTTTTTAATGTCAAGATCATAATCAATCAACAAATATCCATAATAATTAAGATACATTGACTCACTATTTTCATCAATACCCTCTTCAAATTTTAAAATCGTTGATTTTAAAACCTTATCATCGATTTGTTTTTTTTCTGTGGCTCTTTCAAACTCAAGCACAGCCGCTAAAAGTAAGTATTTTTTATCTTTTTTTTCATTATAAATTTTCAAAGCCAGCATATAGGCTTCATCAATCCTTTTTAAACCTTGATATAAAAACAAAACAAGTTCATCATTGAGTTCATATTTGAGGCTTAAATTTAAGGCTTCTTGATAGTTTTCTTCTTGGATTAAAATTTCAATCAAACCATAGATAATCTTTTCGTCTAAAGTTGCTTCATAAAGCTTTATATAAAGGTTTTTTAAGCCCTTTATATTATTTTCATCACTATACATTTTAGCCAAAAATATACAAATTTTTGGTGTGCAAGAATTTTGTTTGATATAGGCTTGAAGTTCTTGTTTGGCTTTGTTTTTATTTCCTGAAAAAATTTGTACTTCAGCAATTTTTATCGTGAGATTTTCTACTTGCAAGTCATTAGCTTCTAAATTTTTTCTTGCTAGATGATAATAATTTAAAGCCTTATTAAAATCTCTTTTCTGCACATAAATATCGCCCAAAAGCTCATATGTTCTCGTGTCTTTTTCTTTGATCAAGGTTTTATTGAGCAAGGCTTCAGCTTTGTTTAAATCTCCATTTGAAAGATAATAAAAAGCACTCAATCTTGCCAAATTTAAGTTCTTATCCCAATACTTACTCGCCATTTGATTTAGCTCATTTTTTGATGGCAAGTTGTTATTAAGACTGATAAGAAAAGCACTCTCAAGCAAAAGAGAATTTTCATACTCTAAAAAGAGCTTTTTATAAATATCTACAGCTTGAGCATACTCGCCTGAAAACTCATAAGCATACGCTTTCATCATCTCTTGATCAAAATAATACTCCTTACTTGGCTTAAAAGAAAGTCCTGTAAAATTATTATCTTGAACACCTGCTATGGATTCATGTTTTGCACAAGCACAAAACAACAAACATATCCCTAAAAATAAACCCCTATACATTCTTTTTGTAGTTCCTCTTTATGTGTTTTATAGTATTTCCAAAATGGAAAAGTCTTACATTGTCTAGGACGAAATTCGTAAATACTACAATTTCGCTTGTTTTGATCAAAGAAAATGCAAGCAAAACCATCTTCAAATTTCACTTCTTTAAAGCTATATTTTATCCCAATTTTCTTTAAAAAACTTTTTTGAAACTCTTCTTTTTCTAAATTTAAAAAAATTCTTATTTTTTCAAGCTCTTCTTCATCGGCAAAAATATAACCACTTTCTCCCGTGCAACACTTGCCTCCACAAGCCTTGCAAGCGCTCTCATCAAAAGCATAATCAAAATCTTCATTTTTAATCATCGCTAATTATATTTAACCTTTCTTCAAGCTCTCGCATCATCTTGCTTTTTATTCCCTCTTTTAAAACAAAAAAAGGAGGTAAAATTTCGCACATGCTTTTAACGCCCTTTCTTGCTTCGATAAGAACGAGTTTTGCTTTTTTGTGCGTATCACTATGCACAAACTGCATTTTAACAATCTTAAATTTTTTTTCCCTCAAACTCATACAAAGCATATCTAAAGCCGTAGCCTCATAGCAAAAAACAAATCTTCCCAAAGGCTTGATAATCAAATTTACAGAACTCAACAAGGCATCAAAGGGTAAAAATTCTTGAAATTTACTTTGATTTTCCTGCAAATTTGAAGTTTTTAACGCCCCTTGTCTATAAAAAGGAGGATTACAAACCAAAAAATCAAATTTTTTCTCACTTTTAAAGCAAGTAAAATCCTTGCAAAGCACCTCAGCTTCCAAGTCATTTTGGCTAAGATTATACCTTGCTAGCTCGCAATTAGCTTTATCAATATCAAGCAAATGAAGCCTCACATCTTTGAATTCATTTTTCAATAAAATACCCACAATACCACAACCACAACCTATATCCAAAAGTTCATTTTTGGGTTGCAAACTCCTTGCAAAATCATAAAGTATCAAAGAGTAGGTATTATAGCGATAACCTTTTTTTACTTGCTTAATGTGTATAGTTTTCATCAACTGACATTTATTTTATTTGGAACAAATTCTAATAAATTAAGGTAAATTAAATATAATTTTAATTTATATTCTTAAATTATCGTGAGTTTGAAATATTTTACTTTTTTGTGTTAAAATATAACTCGTAAATTTTCCTAATTTTACTTTATTTGAGGATAAACGCTCATGAACCAGCAAATTTACCTTGAGGCAGATACACTGATCACATCAAAAACTGATACTAAGGGTTTTATTACTTATGCAAATGATGATTTTATAAAATACTCAGGCTATAAACTGAAAGATCTTTTGTTTAAAAACCATAATATCTTAAGACATCCTGATATGCCAAAGATTGCTTATAAGGCATTATGGGAGCAAATTCAAGGCGGGAAAGAATTTTTTGCCTTTGTTAAAAATAAAACGAAAGAAAATGATTTTTATTGGGTATTTGCAAATATCACACCTTCTTTTGATATGAATAAAAATATCATAGGGTATTATTCTGTAAGACGAGCTCCAAATTTAGAGGCTGTCAAACTGATAGAAACTATTTACACCGACTTAATAAATATAGAAAAAAAAGAAGGAATGAAAGGTTCTGCAAAAGCACTTTTTGATATAGTTAGATCTTACAAAATGAGCTACAATGAGCTTATATTTCGCTTACAAGAAAATAGTCTTTAGGAATAAACATGAAAATAGTTTTTTATTTGCTTTTTGCTTTTTATATCTGTGTTTTAATCTTGGCTATAATTTTTCAAAATTATCTTACCTTAAGCTTTATTTGCATTGCTTTTGGTTTTAACGCAATCCTTGCTTATTTATATCTTAGTGATTCAAAGATCATTAAAAAACTTTTAGCCCTATCTCAAAATCTCAAAGATGGAGAATTTAACGAAAGAATCATTTATTTTAGAGCCTATAATCCTCATCTAAAAGGTATTTGCGACAATATAAATAACGCTATTGATCATCTTGAGGCTTATCTTCGAGAAATCAATACCTCTATTTCTTGCTCTAGTCATAATGAATTTTATAGAAAAGCTTTGTCTCAAGGATTAAAAGGAATTTTTTCACAAAATATTAATTTTATAAATACTTCCTTAAAAAATATAGAAGAAACATCAAAATCCCACTTTCCAAATGCACTTTCAAAAGCCTTGCTTGATCTTAGTCTAAATAATCAAAACAAAGATCTTTCAAAAATTTCAAATACCTTAAATGCTGAGATTATTTCCATGGATAATATTTCTCATATCATTGATCTTAACTCAACAACTTCAGAACAAAGTAGACAAAGTATTCAAATTTTAAGTCAAAATATCAATACCCTAAGCGAAATGTCAAATTCAAACAAAAGCAGAGTTGAAAATTTTGTTCAAAATTCCAAAAGTATTACCTCTATCATCGACATTATCAATGATATAGCAAAGCAAACCGATCTTTTGGCACTTAATGCAGCTATTGAAGCAGCTCGTGCAGGGGTTCATGGAAAGGGCTTTTCTGTTGTAGCTGAAGAGATTAAAAAACTTGCCGAAAGAACACAAAAATCCACAAATGAAATTTCAATGACTATAAAAACTATGCAACAAGATTTTTCCGAAATCAAACATAATACAGAAGAAGTCTTTGAGATCACTTCAAAGTCTCAAGAACAGCTTACAGACTTTAATGAAAGCTTTGAAAATATTGAAACAAATAATAAAAACTTACTGCAAGAATTCAGTATATTCGCACAAAATTTAATGCTATGCACCACAAGAATCAACCATATACTTTATAAATCACATTTATATTTAAATCTTAATAGTGGTCAAGATTTTGAAGAAGAAGATTCATTTGCTATCTTAAATGATAATACAAAGATTAAAAATCTCATCATTACTTTGATATCCAAAGAACACTTTAACCAATGCAAGAAACTTTTAGAAAACTGTGCTCAAGAATCATCAAAACTTGCCAAAGAAACTATAGATCAAAACTCTTATAATAAAATCATCGAAAATATCAAAATTTTAGAGCAACAAAGTGGGGAAATCTTATCTAAACTCAAACTCTGAAAAAATAAAAAAGTCAAAGCCCTTATAAAAGGGGCTTTGATATAAAGATTATTGAAGTAAGGTAGCTATTTTACTTTGAAGAACTTCATTTTGATGAGCCATAGCAAAGGCTGTGGAGTTTTGCTTTAAATATCCTGCATCAAAATCGCTCACATTTTGAGCCACATCATCATTAAGCAAGCTACCCTCAGCTGCCTTAACATTGACGCTTGCTTGGACACTTGAATTGATATTTGAAGTGATAGCATTTATCCCAGCACCAATATCAGCTCTTAGTCTTGAAACCTGATCGGAAAAATTTTGAATTCCCTCTTGGTTATCCAAACTCAAACCTGTAGTATTAACAGGATTAAGATTTGTTGTTTCTACTGAATCAACCCCAACAACAAAATCCATAGTTTGAAAAACATTTTTTCCATTATACTGAGCATTATTAAAAGCATCATTGATTGAACCGATGATAGCAGTAGCTTGAGTGTAAAGCATATCTTTTTGTTTATCGTTCAAAACAGCACTATTCATTTGAACGGAAAGCTCATTTAACCTATCTGCACTCTGTGTAATCTGCGATAAACTCGAATCAGCAATCTGTAAAACACCGATCGCATCATAAGCATTTGCTACACCTTGATCAATAGTGCTTGATTGAGACCTTAAAGAATCAGCTATGGCTAAATCAGCATTATCGACCCCACTGATAGCACGAATGGCAGCGATATTACCTAAAGCCTTTTCTGAAGACTTTTGAGCCTGACTAAGATAGCTATTTTGTTGTAAAGCTGTTGGATTGTTATTGACTGTCATGTAAAACTCCTTACATTTAAAGCTTGATTAATTATACTCTTTCTTGACTGATTTATAGCTTAAGAAAAACAAGATCACTTGTAAAACCAAAAGCACCTTAACACACAACTCGCTTTGTTTATGTAAAGTTTTAAACTCATCTGAGGCTAAAACATCTACACTTTTGATTCCTTGCAAAATCTCAGTTTGTAAATAAACCATAGGTTGTGTGTAATAAAACAAAAAAAGCAAAGATAGTGCCAAGATTGCCAAAACGAGTAAAATTTTTAAAATTTTTTCAAATTTTGTATAATTTTGCCTCAAGGCAAATAGCTCATAAATCACGCTAAAAAGAGAAACTGCGAGAATAACAAAAGCAAGTTTATAAAAAATTTGCCCCATGATAAGTCCTCTTCCAAAAAAATCAATTACAGGCGTATCCTCTAAAGATAAAGGCGTGTAAAATACAGCAGAAGCAACAACAATACCACTAAAAAGCTCTATACCAGCCACAGCTGCGAGCAAAAATAAATAAATAGACTTAAAAGCGTTCATAATTTTTCCTTAAAATAATATCAATATACTAAGGCGTATTATAAGAAAAAAGAGTAAATTTAGCTAATATACAAAACTTTCAACAAGTTTTTGAATGAGCAAATTCCACCCATCAACAAGCACAAAAATCAAAAGTTTAAAGGGCAGAGAAATCATAACAGGAGGAAGCATCATCATACCCATAGACATCAAAACTGAACTTACAACCATATCAATGACTAAAAAAGGCAAATAAATCAAAAATCCTATCTCGAAAGCAGTTTTAAGCTCTGAAATCATAAAAGCAGGCACAATGATAGTGAGTGGAACATCATCAACGGTTTGAGGATTTGGCAGATCTCTTATGCGATAAAAAAGAGCAAGATCCTTTTCCCTTGTGTTTTTTATCATAAATTCTTTAAAAGGTTTAACACCTCTTTCAAAGGCTTCTTCATAGCCTATTTGCTCAGCTAGATATGGTCTAATCCCTTCATTATAAGACTTTGTAGCTACTGGCTCCATGATAAAAAAGGTTAAGATCAAAGCCATGGTCATCAAAACCACATTTGGCGGCATAGTTTGCGTTCCCATAGCCTGTCTTAAAAAAGAAAACACAACAATCAAACGCAAAAAAGAAGTCATGATAAAAATGATCGTTGGCGCTAGTGCTAGTATGGTCAAAACAATGATGATATTTAAAGTGGTTACGAGTTGTTGAGGGTTATTTGGAGCGCTTAAGCTTAAATTTACGGTAGGAATAGTCGCCTCAGGTGCTGCAAAAAGTAAAACAGAGCTTACTAAAAATAAAAAAACTAGCTTCAAAATTTATAACCCAACTCTTAAATTTAAAAAATGTAATTGTAATATTTACACACTGAAATTTGGGTTAAGTTTTAAAAAATAAGATAATTTTTCATTTTAAACTTAGCATAATTTTTACTTTAAATTGTTAGAATTACAATAATTTTATTAAAGGCTTTAATGATGAAAATTTCCGTTTTGATTTTAGCAGCTGGACTTGGCACAAGAATGAAATCAAACAAACCCAAAGTTTTACAAGAACTTTGCGGAAAAAGTATGATTTTACATATCTTAAAACAAGCATTTCAAATCAGTGATGATGTAAGCGTTGTGCTTTCTTACCAAAAAGAAAATATAGAAGAAGAAATCAAAAAAGCCTATCCTCAAACGCAATTTATAGAACAAGATTTGCAAAATTTTCCAGGAACTGCTGGAGCGGTAAAAAACTACATGCCAAAAGGAGATAAGGTTCTTATCTTATGTGGGGACATGCCCTTGATTCAAACGACAAGTTTAAAAACTTTAAGTGATCAAAATTCTTCTTTTTCTTTAGCGGTCTTTCAAACACAAAATGCCAAAAACTACGGAAGAGTTATCATAGAAAATAAAAAAGTTCAAAAAATCGTCGAATTTAAAGATGCTAGCGAAAGTGAAAAGGCATTACAAATTTGTAATGCTGGAGTTTATAGTATAGATACTCAAATTTTAAAAGAACTACTCCCTCAAATCAACAACCAAAATGCCTCTAAAGAATACTACCTCACAGATAGTGTAAAACTTGCCGTAGAAAAAGGCATTCAGGTTAATCCTGTCTATGTTGATGAAGATGAATTTATGGGCGTAAATGATAAATTTGAGCTTGCAAGGGCAGAAAATTTAATGCAAGAGCGTATCAAAAAACATTGGGCTGAGCAAGGCGTGATCTTTCATTTGCCACAAACAAGCTTCATAGGAGCTGATGTCGAATTTAAGGGAGAATGCGAAATTTATGAAAGCGTGCGTTTAGAGGGGAAAAGCTTCATTGAAAATTCCATCATTAAAAGTTCAAGTGTTGTAGAAAATTCTATAATCAAAAACTCAGATATAGGTCCTCTAGCACATGTGCGTCCAAAATGCGAGATCGTAGATACTCATATCGGTAATTTTGTTGAGTGCAAAAATGCAAAACTATATAAGGTTAAGGCTGGGCATTTAAGCTATTTGGGTGATTGTGAGATAGATGAGGGGACAAATATAGGCTGTGGAACCATAACTTGTAATTACGATGGTCTCAAAAAACACCCAACTAAAATCGGTAAAAATGCTTTCATAGGCTCAGATACACAGCTCATAGCCCCTGTGGTTATAGAAGATGATGTTCTTATAGCTGCTGGAAGTTGCGTTAGTACAAATATCCCTAAAGGCTCTTTGTTTATCAGTAGGGCTCAGGGGCAGATCATTAAAGATTATTTTTATCAAAAATTTGGAAAAAAAGAATGAAAACTATACTTCTTGCTGTAAGTGGTAGCATAGCATTTTACAAAGCTTATGAGTTGATCTCTCTTTTTAAGAAAGAAGGGTTTAAAATCAAGGTTTTACTTAGCGATGGAGCCTTAAAATTTGGCTCAAGACTAAGCTTTGAAGCTTTGAGTGATGGAGTTTTGTGTTCTGAAAATGAAAGCTGGAGCAAGAAATTTAATCATATTTCTTTTAGTAAGGATTGTGATTTAGTTGTATTTGCTCCTGCAACCATAAATTCTATCAACAAGCTTGCCTCAGGAATAGCTGATAATCTTTTCATGCAAACCCTCATCGCAGCTTCAAAACTTCCTTTAGTTATAGCTCCTGCTGCAAATACCAATATGTTTTTGCACTTTAGCACGCAAAGATCTTTAGAACTCTTAGAAAAACATGGAGCTTCCATAGTCTATCCTGTTCATAAAATGCTTGCTTGCAAAGATAAAGGCGTAGGAGCTTTAGCAAATACAACTCAAATTTTATACGAGTGTAAAAGACAACTTTTTAAAGAAGAATTTTTTAAGGATAAAAAAGTCCTCGTTACAGGAGGTGGTACAAAAGAAAAGATAGATGATGTTCGTTGTATGAGCAATTTTTCAAGTGGAAAAATGGCAAAAGCAGTTGCTGATGCTTTTCATCTTCTTGGTGCTAGGGTAACTTTTTTAAGCAGTGTAGAATTTGAAGTTCCTTACGAAATAGCTCATTTTGAAAGTGTTGATGAGCTTGAAAATTTAATGAATTTACACAAAGAATGTGATTTTTTGATCATGGCAGCTGCTGTAAGTGATTTTACCTGCGAAAAAATAGATGGAAAAATCAAAAAAGATGAGCATCCAAAAGGCTTAAATTTACACCTCAAACATAGTAAGGACCTACTAGAAAACTTCAAAATACAGGGTAAAAAAATCGGCTTTAAGGTAGAACTTGATCAAAAAAATGCCCTAGAACACGCTAAAAAAAGTCTTGATAAAAAAGGGCTTGATATGATTTGCCTAAATATCTTAAGTCATGATAAAGATATCTTTGGATCTGATTTTAATGAACTAGATTTTATCACTAAAGATAAGGTTGTTCATTCAGGACGCAAAAGCAAAAAGGAGCTTGCTTTTGTGCTTGCTAAACTTTGTAAAGAACTCTAAGTATGCATAAGCTGATTAATTCAACTCTGCCAATACACATAAAGGTGATTGAAAAATCAGGTTACAACCGCTATACCCTACTTTTAAATCATCAAAAAATTCATACCAAAAGCATGATAGAACTTGACTTAAATTCAGAATATTTAGCTGAACTTTACAATGAAAAAGGTGGGATTACAAGCTTTAAAAATTTAACCAGAATTCCTAAAATTCCTTTTTTTGAAGAAGGACTTGAGCTTATCATCAAACTTTTGGAGCAAAAATTTGACTTTAAAAGCTTTATCATCGAAGCTTTAATCAACTCAAAAGATAAAGAGAGTTTTAAAATTTATAAAGAAATGCTTTTTGCTAGCTTTGAAAATATCTATCATATCCCTTTTGTGTTCGAAAATAAGCCTTGTTTGTTTCAACTTAGAAAAAAACAAAAATACGCCGAACTTTTTTTGTATTTTAATGTTTTTGGCGGCTTAAAACTACTCATGCAAGATGATAAAAAAAGCTTGCATACTCCTTTTAATAAGGTAGGAGAGTTTTTAAGCTCACATAGTGATATAGAACTTATTTATGATAAAAATGTCAAAGCTTTTTTTGAATTTCAAAAACTCCTAGATTTTAAAGGCTAAAAATGAACACTCTTAATCATCTTGCAGTAGTTATGGACGGCAACAGGCGTTGGGCTAAAAAAAATGGTTTTTTAGAAAAACTTGGTTATTCTCAAGGCGTAAAAACCATAGAAAGACTCATGCAAGCTTGCGTAGAAGAAAAAATTTCAAATTTAAGCCTCTTTGCCTTTAGCACTGAAAATTGGAGTCGTCCAAAAGATGAGATAGATTTTATTTTTAATCTCCTTGATAAATGTTTAGATGATGCCTTGCAAAGATTTGCCGCTAATAATGTTCGCTTAAGGGCTATCGGAGATTTAAGCAGACTTGATGAACACTTAAAATTAAAAATCAAACAAGTAGAAGAAGCCACAAAACACTGCACGCTTTTATGCGTTAATCTTGCTATAAGCTATGGCTCTAAAGATGAGATCGTTCGCTCGGTAAAAAAACTCATCGAAAAGGGTTTGCCTATCACTGAGCAAAATATCAGCGAAAATTTGGATTTGCCCTTAGATGTTGATCTTATGCTTCGTGTTGGAAATGCCAAAAGGCTTTCAAATTTTTTGTTATGGCAGTCAAGTTATGCTGAAATTTATTTTAGTGAAACTTTATTTCCCGGACTTACAAAAAGAGAGTTCAAAAAGATCATCAAAGAATTTAGAAAAAGAGAAAGAACCTTTGGAAAATGATGATAGCTTTTTTCTTTATACTAGGCTTATGCGTTGGCTCTTTTATCAACACTTATGCTGATAGATTTGTTCATCAAAAAGCTCTTTTTGCTCCAAGATCCTTTTGTTTTTCTTGTCAAAATCAGCTCAAAACCTATCAAATTTTGCCCTTATTTTCTTTTATATTTCTAAGGGGAAAATGTGGTTTTTGTAAGGACAAGATAGATAAAAAATGCTTTTTTGTAGAACTTTTTTGTGGAGCTTTATTTATCCTTGCTTATCTTTGTAGCACTTCTTGGCTTGAGTTTTGCTTTTTGAGCCTATTTTTAAGCACTCTTTTGCTTTTAAGTTTGATCGATCTTATCTTAAAGGCTGTTCCTTTAAATTTACTCTTACTTGCCTTTGTTTTTGCCCTTGTGCATTCTTTTTCCCTAGATGAATTAAAAGAATTGATCTTATTTGAAAATTTTTCAAATGGCTTTTTGCTTTATAGTTTATGTTTTTGTGGTGCGATGTTTTTGCTTAAAATGTTCCTAGACTTTTTTTTAAGCCTTAAGTATAAGCAAGAAACTCAAAGCTTAGGAGAAGCTGATATTGTTATCATTTCTAGCATGGCTGGGATTTTGGGCTTTAAATTTGGACTTTTGCTCATTTTTTTATCAGCTTGCCTTGGTCTTGCTTTTGTCATATTAACAGCCCTCATACAAAGAAAAAAACTTGTTAAAATCGCTATGATTCCTTTTTTAAGCCTAGCTTTTGTTATGATCTTAACCACAGAGTTAATCCATGAGACTTATCTATAAATACTTTTTAAACCACTTTTTTAGCACAAATCTTTCTTTGTTTTCTGTGCTTTTTCTCATCGTATCCATGGTCTTTTTTATCCAGCTTGCAAGGCTTACTGCAAGCATTGAGATCGGTTTTATGGACTTTTTAAAGCTTTATAGCTTTATGATCCCTAGAATTTTGATCTTCACCCTGCCTGTAAGCTTTTTCATCTCTTTAGCACTCATGCTTCACAAGCTTTCAAGGGAAAATGAAAGCATAGTATGCTTTGCCTTAGGATTTTCTCCAAAATATCTGGGAAGGTTTTTTTTAGCCCTAGCCTTTGTTGTTAGTTGTTTTATGCTTATTGTCAGTTTAATCTTCGTGCCTTTAGCCTCAAAACTGCAAAAAAATTTCGTTGAGTATAAAAAAACTCAAGTCAAGCTTAATCTCAAAACCGGCGAATTTGGACAAAATTTCTTAGGTTGGATGATCTTTATCGAAGAAAATGACGGCGTGAAATATAAAAATATCATCATGTATAATCCCCAAACAAAAGATAAGGACAAAGAGCAATTCATCATCGCAAAAGAAGGCTTACTTCAAAGGGATCAAAATAGCCTTTCTTTTAGACTCATCGATGGCAATGTATATAATTTTAACGAAAGTCTTTCTTGGCATGTAGGACATTTTAATGATATGACCATTAATAGCGAGCTTAGTGATTTAGATCCTAGAGAAGAAAATATTTATCAGTATTGGAAAAAAATGTTTAGTGATGATGATAGGGCTAAAGAATTTGTGATTTATACTCTCATTGCTCTTTTTCCTATGGCAAGTGCTTTATTTGCACTTTCTTTTGGGCTTGTAACTTACCGCTATGATAAGGGCATGGTGTATTTTGGCATTTTTATTATCATAGGGCTTTATTTTGGTATTTTTAGTTTATTTTATAAGCCTCCGCTTCTTAGCGTAATGCTGATTTTTGCAAGCTTTTTTATCGCTTCAGTGATTTATTTTAAGAAAAAAATTCTAAGTAAATACTGATGCGTTTAAAGCTTGTTTTTTCTTATGATGGTTCTTCTTTTGAGGGTTCAGCCACCCAGCCTCATAAAAATAGCGTTCAAGATTATCTGCAAGAAGTTTTAGGTCATGTTGGTATCTTTGAAAAGCCCTTATTTGCTTCAAGGACAGATAAGGGCGTGCATGCTTTAAAAGCCGTGGCACAGGTTGATTGTGGGGATCATTTTAAAGATTTTGACTATCTTAAAAATACGCTCAACAAATTTGCAAAACCTCATCTTTATATCAAAAATATACAAAAAATCCCCTCAAATTTCGAGGTTCGCTTTGAGGCAAAAGCAAGGCAGTATTATTATGTTTTAAATCACGCAAATTTTAGCCCCTTTTTAGCAAAGTATTATCATTTTTATCCAAAAATTGATATTGCAAAAGCTAATGAACTTTTAAGTTACTTTGAGGGACAAAAAGATTTTTTACTTTTTTCAAAGCTTTTGGAAAAGAATAAAACAAGCGTAAGAACAATGTTTGAAGCAAGAGCCTTTGAGTATAAAAATTTAAGCATTTTTAAATTTAAGGCTAATGGCTTTTTAAGGGCGCAAATTCGAATGAGTGTTGATTTTGTCCTCAAAATCTTGCAGGGAAAATTAAGTAAAGAAGACCTACTTTTACAACTTAATGCTCAAAAAAGCTTTTCAAGAACCTTAGCTCCAGCAAGTGGGCTTTATTTGAGTAAAATTTTCTATCCTTAGCATTAAAAGTGAAAAAATATCTTATTCTTTAATAAAAAAATAAATATATTTTTTGTATAATCCTTATCTAAAATATGCTTAAATTTAAGGACAAATCCATGTCAAAAGATGTAGAATTCGATGTTTGTAGCCTAGACAAACTTAAACTCCCTAAAAATCCAAAAATTTTGATCATAGGAGGTGGATATGCTGGTTTAATGACAGCTTTGAAGCTTCAAAGCTCACTTGATTTTACTCAAGAAAATAAACCTCAAGTTACACTCATCAACAAGCACGACTACCACTATCAAACTACGCTTTTGCATAAGGTTGCAGTAGGCACGCTTTCAGTGCGTAAGGCAAGAATTTATTATAGAAAAATTTTAAAGGCTAATAAGGTCAAATTTGTAAAAGATAAAATTAAAAGTCTAGATCCTGAAAATCATTGTGTTTATGGCAATGGAGGAAGATATGATTATGATATTTTAGTTATAGCTCTTGGCTTTAGGGCAGATGATTTTAACATACCAGGAGTTGCCCAGCATGCCTTTAAACTCTCTACTCTTAATAGAGCTGTAAAGCTTAGTGAACATATAGAAAATAAATTTAAGGACTTTATCCACACCCAAAATCCTTTAGATCTTAGTTTTATAGTTTGCGGAACAGGTTTTACAAGTATAGAATTTGCAGCAGAACTTGGCTCTCAGCTTGATGAATTTTGCGAAATTTGTGGAATTGATAGAAGTATCCCCAAAATCACTTGCATAGGTAGGAGTAATCAAATTTTGCCTGTTTTTAGCGAAAAACTAAGCTCAAAAGCGGTTGAAAAGCTCAAAAAAATGAGTGTTGAGCTGATAACAAATGGCACAGTAAAAGAGATTAAAGAAGATGGAGTGATCGTAGAAAAGGATTCTAAACTTATAGAAATCAAAGGCAATACCGTACTTTGGGGAGCTGGAGTAAAAGGTAGCGATGTCATAGAAAAATCAAGCATTCCAAACAAAAAGGGTAAAATTCAAGTTGATTTCCAACTCAGAGCCCTAAATTATAATAATATTTTTGTTGTTGGAGATAGTGCTCAACCCACAACAAAAGATGCTATACATGCTCCAACGGCTCAGCTTTCATCTCAAATGGGCGAATTTGTAGGAACGATGATTAGTGAACTTGTCAAGGGACATGAATTTAACAAGCCTTTTGTCTTTAAACATAGAGGAACTGTTTGTTCTATAGGACATACTGATGGAGTGGGGATAGTTTATGGTAAAGAACTTTGGGGTGAAATCGCAGCTTTCATGAAAAACACTATAGAAAATCGCTGGCTTTTTAGCATAGGAGGCTTATCTATGGTCTTTAAAAAAGGGCAGTTTCGTTACCGAACAAGCAATTAATCTCATGATCAAAAGTTATTATCAATAACTACTTTTAATTTATCCTAGCTTATTAAGATAAATCTAAGTAAAAAATTTGTGTTACTTCTTGAAAAATACTCTATAATTATCTTATTTTTAATCGAATTTTTATCTTTAATTTAATACAATATTTACAATAATTATTATCTATATTTCAATATTTTCGTATTAAGGTTATCTTTGTTTTTTAAATTTTTATTTGATCTTAAAATTTTATTGTTTTTATTGTTTGTCTTATCTTTTATTAGCCTTTTTGTTGGGGTGAGTGAGCTTAGATTAGCACAAATTTTCTCATCTTCTTTTGATGTTCATGGTATATTAAGCCTTACACGACTTCCACGAACCCTAAGCATCATTATCACAGGAATGAGCCTAAGCATTTGCGGACTTATCATGCAACAACTCACTCAAAATAAATTTGTCTCCCCAACTACGGCTGGAACTATGGATTGTGCTAAGCTTGGTATTTTGGTAAGTATGATTTTTTTTGCTCATCTTGCCTTTATCATTCAAGTTACTATTTCTTCAGTTTTTGCCATAGTAGGCACGCTCATTTTTATACAAATTTTACAAAAAATTAAACTTAAGGATATGATCTTTGTTCCTCTTATAGGACTTATGTTTGGTGGTATTGTCTCAGCGATCACAACCTTTTTTGCTTATCAACTCAATCTTATTCAAAATATCAACTCATGGTTACAAGGAGATTTTTCAAATGTCATACAAGGAAGTTATGAGCAAGTTTATATTACCTTACCCCTACTTTTGCTTGCTTACTTATTTGCCAATAAAATTACCATAGCTGGTATGGGCGAAGATGTGGCTTTAAATTTGGGAATTTCTTATAAATTTATTCTTAATTTAGGACTCATTATCGTAGGTGTTATCACCTCAGTGATTATTCTTAGTGTTGGCATTATACCTTTTTTAGGACTTATAGTACCAAACATTATATCTATTTATAAGGGGGATAATCTCAAAAAAAACCTTATCTACATAGCTCTTTTTGGGGCTGTTTTCTTGCTTATTTGTGATATTTTTTCAAGATTGATCATCTATCCCTTTGAAGTGCCTATAAGCCTTGTTGTTGGTATAATTGGCTCTTTTATCTTTATACTGATTTTATTTAAAAGAAAAGCCCATGCTTAAAAAACTCCTCATACTTTTTATCATCACGCTATTTGTCATTATTCTTTTTATTTTTACTCAAATGGGCAAATTTCCAGCCTATGTACTTGAAAACAGAAGCATACAAGTTCTAGCCATGGTCGTAGTTGGAGTTTGTATCAGTGTTTCAACTATCATCTTTCAAACCATAGCCAATAACAAAATTTTAACTCCTAGCATCATAGGGCTTGATTCTTTATATATGCTCACGCAAACCTTTTTGATCTTTACTCTAGGTTCTGCAAATTTAAGCGTTTATGAGGCAAATACAAATTTTATTATCAGCGTTATGGCGATGATGATTTTTACCTTACTTTTGTATAAAATTTTATTTAAAGATGGACGAAGTATTTATTTTATCTTGCTTTTAGGCTTTATTTTTGGCACACTTTTTTCTTCGTTGAGCTTATTTTTTGAAGTACTTATTGATCCTGATGAATTCATGGTTGTGCAAGGTCGTATGTTTGCTAGCTTTAGTAATATACAAACCGAGGTTTTAATACTTGCTCTTATACTTATGCTTCTTTGCTTTGCGATGATTGCTAGGTATTACAAATTTCTTGACCCTCTTGCTCTAAACAAAGACTTAGCAATAAATTTAGGCATAGAATATGAATTTTTAGTCAAAAGATTAATGATCATCGTGGCTGTTTTAGTTAGTATAAGCACGGCTCTTGTGGGACCTATAACCTTTCTTGGACTTTTAGTGGCAAATATTTCTTATGAACTGATGAAAACCTATAAGCATGGTATTTTGTTTCTTACTTCTTCTTTTATCAGTATCATTACCCTAGTAGGTGGCGTTTTTATCGTTTCAAGGATCTTTGATTTTAATACCACTATAAGCGTCATCATTAATTTCATAGGAGGAATTTACTTTATCTTCCTTGTTCTTAAAGGCAACAAAATATGATAAGACTACAAAATATCTGCAAAAACTATGAAAAAACTGAGGTTTTAAAAGACATTAGCGTAAGTTTTCAAAAAGGCAAATTTAGCTCTTTAATCGGTGCAAATGGAGCTGGAAAAAGCACGCTTTTAGGTATAGCAAGTAGGCTTATAAAGCCTGATAGTGGGCAAATTTATTACGATGAAACTGAGCTTTCGCATTTTAAAAGCAATGAACTTGCGAAAAAAATTTCCATACTCAAACAAACAAATCATCTTAATATAAGACTAACAGTCAAAGAGCTTGTAAGCTTTGGACGCTTTCCTCATTCGGCAAATTCTTTAAATGCTGAAGATAAAATCAAAATCAACGAAGCCATAGAATACATGGGACTTTGTGAGCTACAAGATCATTTTTTGGATTCTTTAAGTGGAGGACAAAAACAAAGAGCTTTTATCGCTATGATTATTGCTCAAGATACGGAATATATCTTACTTGATGAACCCTTAAATAATCTTGACATGAAACACTGCGTTTCTATCATGAAAATTTTAAAAAAACTTATCCAAGATTTTAACAAGGGCATTATTTGCGTGCTTCATGATATTAATTTTGCTTCGGTTTATTCTGATGAAATCGTAGCAATGAAAGATGGAAAAATCTTTAAAAAAGCAAGCACACAAGAGCTTATACAAAGCGAGCTTTTAAAAGAAATTTATGATATGGATATCAAAATAAAGGAGGTTGAAGGGAAAAAAATCTGTATTTATTTTGATTAAAAAAACACATTTTAAAAAGGAGAACAAATGAAAAAGCTAATTTTTAGCATAGTTTTAGCAGTTTTTGCTTTTATTGGTTGCAATGACAATAATAAAAGCACTGAACAAAATGTTTCAAATGATGTTTCAAATACGGAATCAAATGAAACAAGCAATGCGCAAGCACCAAAAAAAGACCGCCCATCGGTTGAATACAAAAGCATAGAGCTTGTTGATAAGGGTGATAAATTTGAAATCACGCATTCTTTAGGAACGATAGAAGTGGTAAAAAATCCAAGCAAAATCGTAGCCTTTGATCTTGGTGCTTTAGATACACTTGAAGATCTTGGTTTAAGTGATAAGGTGGTTGGAGTTCCTGCAAAAACACTTCCTCCTTATCTTGAAAGCTTTAAAAGTAAAGAAAGTACAGGCTCAGTAGTCGAACCAAATTTGGAAAAAATCAATGAACTTCAACCTGATCTTATCATCATTTCAGGAAGATTAACCAAATTTTACGACAAGCTTAATGCCATAGCCCCAACACTTTTTGTAAGTCTTGATAATGCAAATTTCATCTCATCTTTTGAAAACAAAGTCCTAAGCCTAGCAAAACTTTACGACAAAGAAGATGAAGCGACCATAAAACTTAATGCTTTAAAAGATGAGGCACAAAATATAAAACAAAATATCGATCCTAGCAAAAAAGCCTTGATTGTGCTTACAAATTCTAACAAAATGTCAGCTTTTGGACCTTCTTCAAGATTTGGCATTATACATGATGTTTTGGGTCTAGGTGCTGCTGATGAAAACATAAAAGTGGGTACTCATGGAAATAGCATAAACTCTGAATATATCCTCAGCATTAACCCTGATTTTATCTTTGTTGTTGATAGAAATGTTATCGTGGGCAATCAAGAAAGAGCACAAAGTATCTTAGATAACGAGCTTATAGCCAAAACAAATGCTGCACAAAATGGTAAAATTATTTACCTTGATCCAAATTATTGGTATCTTTCAGGTGGCGGTTTACTTTCTTTTAAGGCTATGATAGAAGAAATAGCTCAAGCTACAAAATAAGATTAAAACAAGAAGAATTTAATTCTTCTTGTTCTTCAAAAATTCGATTTTTCAAAAAAAAAAAAACGCTTTTTTTAATAAAAATTTTATTTTAACTTTAATATAATTTCTATCCTTAAATTATAATCTTATATTATTTTCAAGAGGAAATACCAATGAAAGATTTTGTAATGCAAGCTGTTGAAGCCTTGCCGGAGCTACCTGCGACTGTAGTTAAATTTAATGATTATGTAAGAGAACATGGACTTACCATGCCAAATGATGAAATGTTAAAAATACTTGAATTTAATGAACATGATAAAAAAATCGTTCTTGAAGTCGCAAAATCATCTTTATACAATTTTCCCCAAGATGTGGAACTAAGAAGAGTTGTAACCCTTTTAGGCTCTATCACGATCAAAAATATACTCATGGCTGAAGTGATTAGCAATGTTTTTAAATTTAATATCTTCCCAAGAGATACTGAGGGAAATAAAATGCAAATGGATATCAAATGTATGTGCGATCTTTCTCCTTATGGCTTAAATGGAGAAAGCTTCTTAAAAGACTGCTCAAAAGAACTTGAAGTGATCACAACTTGGCTTTTAGCCGAAGATAAGCAGTATCATACTCTCATACCAACTATAATGCTCATGCGTTTAGGACTAATCATCTTTTCTCAAATCCTTATCTTTCAAAACCTGCATGAAGACTTTCATCAAGAACTAGCTGAGGGGGATTTTAACAATGTTTGGGAAGTGGAGAAAAAATTTTTAGGGCTTGATCATATAGAGTTTTTAGAATTTTTATTTGAAAGATACAAAAGCGATCCAAGACTTATTTCAAGCTTGCATCATCTTAAAGATCCGCAAAATTCTCCTCAAGAACTCATGAAAATCGCTTATATTTTTAACATAGTTAATTATCTTTTTGATCCATATAAAAAGATCACAAGACAAAGACTAGATAATCGCTTAAATCTCATGCAAAGCCTTGAAGAACAAGGTATTAAATTTAAATCTGCCCTACTTGAAGAAAAGGTTTGTGCAGTTTATTATCTAGAATAGAACTTAAATTATCCTTAAGAGTTTTTAAAAAACTCTTAATTAATCCTACATTAAAACAGCTGTGATATAAACAATAAAACTTTTTAAAAAGGAAAAATTTATGATAACTCCTGAAGCACTTTATAAAAAACGAAGAGAATTTATGAAACTTGGTGCAGGAGCATTGATAAGTTCAAGCTTACTAAGTTCAAAGCTCTTAGCCTTAAATTTCACAAGTGATACAAATACAAAAAAGCTCAAGATCAGCGATGAAGAACTTGCAACAAATTATGTAAATTTCTATGAATTTTCAACAAACAAAAAAAGAGCCGTAGCCCTTGCTCAAAATTTTAATACCCAAAACTGGAAAATAGAACTAAGTGGAGAAATAGAAAAACCTTTAAGTCTTAGTATGGAAGATATATTGAAATTTCCTTTAGAAGAAAAAATTTATCGCTTTCGTTGCGTAGAAACTTGGTCTATGGTCGTTCCTTGGGTTGGTTTTGAGTTAAGGCGTTTGATTGATATGGCAAAACCTACAAGTGAAGCCAAATTTGTGAAATTTACTACACTTCTTGATAAAAAGCAATTTCCAGATCAAGCCTCATTTTTTCCGGTGGTTGAATACCCTTATGTAGAGGGCTTAAGAATGGACGAAGCTATGCATCCACTTACCTTACTTGCTGTTGGTATGTATAAAAAAGCACTTAAACCTCAAAATGGAGCACCTATACGCCTCGTTGTTCCTTGGAAATATGGCTTTAAAAGTATCAAATCCATAGTTAAAATCGAATTTGTTAAAGAGCAACCAAAAAGCACTTGGGAAAAATACGCTCCAAATGAATACGGCTTTTATGCCAATGTCAATCCAGAAGTTGCACACCCTAGATGGTCTCAAGCACATGAGCGAGCCTTAGGAGACTTCTTTACTCAGCCTACTTTAATGTTTAATGGCTATGAAAAAGAAGTGAGTTCTCTTTATGCAGGAATGGATCTTAGGAAAAATTACTGATGCAAGAAAGGCATTTCAAGCTTTTAGCCCTTGTCATTTTTTTCCTAAGCCTAGTATATGGCTTTTATATGATCTTTCAAGCCTTTGACTTCGTCAAAGAAGCCTATATCTATACAGGACTTTTTGCTCTGATTTTTTTAAATTTAAGCCTTTTCTTTTCTTTATTTAGCTTTAAAAAAACGAGGGTTTATCCTAGACTTTTGGGTATATTTGCAAGTATTTGGGCAATTTTACATTTTTTAAATTATTTTATTTTTGACAAAAATGCACAACTTTTAAGACTTTTAGATGATATATCCAAGCGTTTTTTGGAAGCAAGTGGTTTTATCTCCTTTGTTTTACTCATGCTCATGTTTATAAGTTCTTTTAAATTTTTTAAAAAAATGCACAAGATTCGGAAACTAGCATATCTGTGCTTACTTTGTGCAAGTTATCATTATTTTTTAACGCCGAAAGTGCCTATGTTTTGGGAATATACAGCCCTAGCTCTTGCGATTTTTTATATACTTTGGCGTTATAAACCTAAAAACCTACGATTTTACTCTTATCAAAACTCGAACTAAGCTCTTTTTCTATACTTTCTCTAAAATCTTGCATACTAAAAATTCCGTCCTTAGATACAGCGACCTTTAGGGCTGTATTCTTAACCACCATAAAAATTTGAGCCCCACTTAACTCATACTGAGCCAAGTCATCAAGCTTAAAATCTTCACTAAATTCAGCATTTTTAGGCAAAGCCTTTTGCCAAATCAAAAATCTTTCTTTAAAATTAGGCTTTTTAAACTCGATCTTATATTCAAAACGGCGAGAAAAGGCGCTATCAAGACTTTCTAAGAAATTTGTAGTGGCGATGATAACCCCGCTAAATTTTTCTATTTGCTCTAAAAAAATATTTTGCATTTGATTGTGCATCTTATCAGCACTTGCACCACTTTCCACCCTTGTACTTAAAAACTGATCAGCCTCATTTAAAAGCAAGATAGGGCTTTGTTTGCAATTTTGTGCAATTTCTTTATAAGTATCAAAAATCTTTCTTACATTTTGCTCGCTCTCACCAACCCACTTACTCAAAATTTTAGAGCAATCAAAGCTTAAAACTACCTTCTTCATTGATTTTGCCATACTTAAAGCAGACATAGTTTTACCTGTGCCAGCAGGTCCATAAAAAATAATCTTTGCTTCTACTTCCTTAGAATTTTTAATCCCCCATAGACTAAGCCTTTCAAGCACTTTTTTATCCTGCTGTTTGAGTATATTTTCAAGTAATTCTTTGGTTTTTGCAGGCATGATCACATCATTGATATCTGTATTTGGCTCTATAAGCTCAAAAATTTCTTGATCTTTTAAAGCATTTTCTAAACGCAATTGCTTGTCCTTATCAAGCCTTTTAAAATTAACAATGCGTTGTAAAATACTCTCACTAAGATAAAAATGATTAGAAAACTCATCATAATCAATCAAATTTTTTTCTATAAGCTTAGAATTTTCATCAAGCAAGGCTCTATTTTTAAGCTTTTCAAGCTCATTTTCACTTACAAGTGCTAAAAGCGAATTTAGCTCTCTTGAAGAACTTTCCTCGTTCTTAAGAGAATATTCTTCTTTTAAAAGAGCTATAAAGATGATTTGCTCTTTTTTTGAAAGCTTATTTTCCTTAAAAATTTCAGCCAAGACATTGTAAAATTTAGACTTTGCCAAGCGTTTTTTAATATGTGCTTCATAAGCTTGAATATCTTTTTTAAAGTCTAAATTTTGAGGATTAAAAGAAAGCCTTGTATAAAGTTTTATACGTTCAAACTCATCTTTTAAATACTCTAAATGATTTTCATAAGCTACATTTATACTTAAATCCAAAGGCTTTTTATTTTCTAAAAACTGCAAAAAATATTCGCTTAGACTAATATCCATATGCAAGAGGCTAAACAAACTCTCTTTATTTTGATCTTGAAGCATAGAATAACCGGTTTTTACAAGCCCAAGTTCCATGAGATGCCTAATATCTTTAAGATGATCAAGATAAGAAAATTCCTCCTTATCTTTAAAAAGACCTTGCAATAAATTTAAAATACTTATATTTGGTATAGAACCAAAAAAAAGTTGACAAAGATATTGTAAAATAAGCCCCTCATCATAAGAAATTTTAAGAGCTTTAAAAATTTCACTTTTGCTCACATCTTTACTCTTTAAAAACGCCTTAAGTTCTTTCATAATAAGCCTTATTTTTTAATCTTCACAAAAAGATGGTTTAAAAGATCTTTAAATTCAAGTCTATTCTCACAAACTTCATATAAAATATTAAAATTTGAAGCTTGAATTTCTTGTATAAAACCACATTCATTTTGTATCACATTTTTCCCCTCATATATGGGCTGAAATTTTAAAATATCCTGCATTAAATCCTCATAATGAGTAAATTTAAAAAATTTCTCATTAAATACTTTTTTTTCATAGCATACTTGATTGATACAAATTTTATCCCTTATATTTAAGGCAAAGAAAATTTGTCCAAGCTTATAAACTTCGAGCTTTAAAGAAGTCTTATCCTCATACAAGAAACCTTGTTCGCTAAATTTAATCAAGGGCGAATTTATACTAAGACTTAAAGTCCTACTCTGTGCTGGCTTTTTTGAAGAACAAGCCACAAAAAAACAAAGACCAAAAATAAAAAATAAAATTACAAGGGATCTAATTTGCATTATAAATTTATTTTAAATTCTTAAAGCTTAAATTTAGCTCTAAATCAAGCCCTTTAACAAGCCTCATCACAGCTTGTAAATCATCAATTTGTTTAGCACTAATTCTAAGCTCTTCTCCTCTTATTTGAGAGCTTACCTTAAGCTTGCTATCCTTAATGGCCTTGTTTATTTTTTTGGCATTTTCGCTATCTATGCTATTTGCCACCTTTAAATTTAGCCTAAATAAGGCCCCGCTTTCTTTATTAAGCTCACTTATGCCTCTAGCATTAATCCCTCTTTTAATGAGCTTTGAAATGATGATATCCTTTAGCACCTCAAGCTTAGCCTCACTTGAGCAAGCTAGCTTAAAAAGCCCCTCTTTTTCATCAAGTTCAAGCTCGCTTTTAATGCCCTTTAAATCATACCTGCTTTCAAGCTCTTTTTTAGCTTGTTCTAGGGCGTTTTTAAGCTCCCCGCTATCAACAGCCCCACTTATATCAAAACTATGCTCTGCCATCAATAAAATCCTTTAAATTTGAAAAGGTCATTGCTATGAGCCTATCAAGGCTTTCTTTGGCTGCAAAGGCTATGTGAGGGGTTATTAGCAAATTATGCTTTTTCTTTATGTTTAAAAGAGGATGTCCTTCTTTCATAGGCTCAAACTCAAGCACATCAAGACCCACTCTAAAATCTCTTTCATCAAGCATTAAGGCTAGATCCTCCTCATTGATAATGCCCCCTCTTCCAACATTTATCAAGATCGCTCCTTTTTTTAAAAGGCTAAGTTCTTTTTTGGTGATTAAATTCCTTGTTTTTTCATTTAAGGGCGAGTGTATGCTTATGATATCACATTCTTTTAAAAGCTCTTCTAGACTAAGTTCTTCATAGTCTTCTTTTCTTTTTACCCCACTAAGAGAGCTATAAAAGATCTTAGCTTTAAAAACAGAGGCTATCTTAGCAACCTCTCTTCCAATAGCCCCAAGTCCTATAATGCCATATTTCTTACCCTCAAGCGTATAAAGGGTCTTTGAAAAATCAGAAAAAACAGGGCTTTTGCACCAAAGCCCATCTTTAGTGAATTTATCATAATATAAAATTTGATTTAAAAAGGCAAAAAGAAGGGCAAAGGTATGCTGGGCTACGCTTGTGGTTGAATAACCAGCCACATTTTTAACCACTATATTATTTTTAGCTGCGTATTCTAAATCTATATTATTTGTGCCTGTGGCTGTGATTAGGATAAGCTTTAATTTTGTCTTGTCAATTAGCTCCTTGTCTATGACTATCTTATTGATGATAACTACATCAGCACCTTGCAACCTTTCAATGGCCTCAGCCTTTGTGCTAAAATCATAGCTTACAAAAGAGCCCGCACTCTCAAAGATGCTAAGATCCACATTTCCAAGCGTAGCTGCATCTAAGCATACTATCTTTAAATCCTGCTTTTTTAAATCCATACTCACTCCCTTATGATATGCCCTGTAAATTTAGACATATTATCAAGCACAAGCCCTCCTTTTCTAAAGCCTAAAGCACAGGCTTCATAAGCAAAAAAGACCCCAGCTTGATAAAAGTTTTCCCCCTCTTTGTTAAAGTCTACAAATTCTTGATAAATCATCTTATTATTTGCATACTCGCCTAAATTTTCAAAGCTAGTTTGTCCGTTTTTTTCTATGATGGCTATATTAGCTCCTTCTCTGCCAAATACAGGCTTTCTAACGCATTTAAGTCCTTCTAAGGGCTTGTCGCTAGTTTTTAAAAGCAAGGGATGATCCTTATAAAGCTCATATAAAATTTTCATTATACCCTTGCTTTGAAAAAGTAAGCTGTAGGCTGGATTTAGGATAATTGCCTTTTGATTTTGCATAATTTGGGTTAAAAGCATAGCTAAATCGCCCTCTTCTATGGCTATAGCCTCCCAAGGAATGAGTTTGAAAAGATATTCATAATTTATGCCCTCTTTAAAAATGCCCTCACTACTAAATTCAAGCTCATCTATATAAGAAAAGCAGGTTTTAAAGCCAGCCTCTTTAGCAATATGTTCTAAAAGCTTGGTGGTTAGCTCTTCTTCAGCATTTCCTGCCACACAGCTAAAGGCTATCTTCCAGCCCTGATAAAGCCTTTCAAAGTCCTTTATGCTTTCTTGCAAAGTGATGAGCCTTTTAAAATTATCCCTTAGGCTCTCATAAAGGCTATTAAATTGAAGGCTCTCATCAAGAGCATTTTGCTTTAAAAGCATCCATTGTAAAATGGCTGTTTCAAACAAGGCTGTTGGCGTATCAGCGTTAAATTCAATGAGCTTTATAGGCTTATCATCAAGACCCCCAGCTAGATCAAAACGACCATATAAATGCCAATGCACCTCATTTTCCCAGCTCATCTTAATAGCCTCGATGAGATTGAAGGGTATGCCAAGCTCATCAAAGCGGTTTTGATCTATGACATGTTGGGCAGCTTTTACAAACATATCATAAAGCTCATTTGCAGCCTCATAAAACTTATTTGCCTCTTTTTGGCTAAGACAAATTAGCTCATCACTTATATAAGAGCTTCCGTCCTTGTCTGTGTGCCAAGAAAAGCCCATTTGCTCTAGATATTCTTTTTTTAAGGGTTCTATTTTTAAAAAATTCATTTTTATCCTTTTAAGAACCAAAAGATGAAGATTGACTAGACTTTGAACCGCCTCCAAAAAAGCCTGATCGACCTGAATTTGTCTTTGCACCACTTTTAGCTTGATTAAAGCTGTTCATACTTCTTTGATAAGCACTTTGATTTGAAAATGCCCCTCTTTGTTGATTAGCAAAATTTTGATTATTGAAAAGCTTTGAGCCTATATAAGAGCCCAAAATCGCCCCTGCTGCACTTGCAAGTATGGTCTCGCCCAAACTTAAACCTCCGCTATGCATTTGTGCATTTTCATTTGTTAAATTTGAAGTACCATTATCTATTTTAGCTTCTTCAGCCTTTATGAGTGTGTCCATTTCTTCTTTGCTAAGCACTCTTTCTGTGCCATCAAGCGCTTGTAAAACAACCCTAGTTTCAGCACTTGGAAATTGCTCTTTTATCTTGTATTGATTTGGAGCTACTTCTTCTATGATAACAAAGGCACCGCCCTGCTGAGCCTCATTTTGACCCCCAGAAAACTCGTCCTGCGAGCAAGCAACTAAAGCTCCTGCTGCAACCGCACTCAAACCACCCAAAAGACTAAGCTCTATAATCTTTTTAATCTTCTTCATGTATCATTTTCCTATAAAGTGAGATTTTAATCATATTGTAACAAAAATTAACTAATTTTAAATAAATCAAAGTTCATTTCAATATCTAAGAGTAAGGTTAAAAACCATTTTTTAACAAATTTACACATTAAAAAATTTTTAAATATACAAAGCCTAATATTAAATAAAATAAGTTAAAATTCATCAAAGTTCAATTTAAAGGAGATTTTATGGCATACACAATCAAAGAAGTTGAGAAAAAGACAGGAATTTCAGCTCATACCATAAGATTTTGGGCAAAAAATGGCTTATTTCCGGGTATTGAAAGAGCTGGTGCTGCAAGTGTTAGATATTTTAGTGAAAGTGATTTGGGCTGGGTTGCTATGGTGCATTGTTTGCGTCAAAGTGGACTTAGTTTAGAAGCTATAAAAGAATATGTTTATCTTTGCTTAAAAGGAGATGAAAGCTTTGAAGAAAGACTCAATATCATTAAAGCACAAAGAGATGAAACCTTTAAAATTTTAGAATCCTACCAAAAAGCTCTTGATAAGCTCAATGCAAAGGTGGCGTATTACGAAGAAGAGATTAAAAAACGCGATAAGAAAAAAGATGCTTATAATCCAGCTAAAAAAGGAACTATTGTTAAGGATTATTTCCAAAATTTTCAAGGCTATGAAAGAATGGGCGAAAACGCTGCAAAAAGACTTGCTGAGTAACCTCACTCAAACAAATAGCTTAAATTTAAGCTATTTGTTTTAAATTTTCCTCCCCTTTTTTACTAAAGTATTTTTAATATCAATGTAATAAAAATATTTTCATCTTGCTATTAATTTTTTATTTAATTTATATTTATAAAAAATTTGTTTGCTTTTCTCTAAATACCACCACTATAAAACTTATATTTTTCAATATTTTAGTGTATATATGATTTGATATAGTTACTATATGAAACATTAAACAGATATTAGGACTTTATTTTGTTTCATTTTTAAAAGCTTTTTACAAAAGTCATGTTATATTTTTATTAACTTTAAAAAAGGAGGATCAGTTGAACAAAATTGTTGCAAATTTGTTTTGGGTTTTAGTTGCCATTGTTGCAGCTTTTTACTTTGGTATGTTAGCACTAAATAAGGGCGAAAGCGTTAGTGCTACTTGGCTTGTTGTCGCTGCGATTTGTATTTATATGATCGGTTATAGATTTTATAGCAGGTTTATCGCAGAAAAGGTTTTTGAACTCGATGACAAAAGAGCTACTCCAGCTCTTATAAACAACGACGGAAAAGACTTTGTCCCAACTCACAAAGCCATTCTTTTTGGACACCATTTTGCAGCCATTGCAGGAGCTGGTCCCTTAGTAGGTCCTATCTTAGCTGCTCAAATGGGTTATTTGCCAAGTATGATTTGGCTTTTGGTAGGCGTTGTTTTAGCTGGTGCAGTGCATGATTTTGCCGTGCTTTTCCTTTCCATGAGACGCAACGGAAAGTCTTTGGGCGAGATGATAAAAGAGGAAATGGGCAAGGTAACCGGTGGCATTGCTATGGTGGGAATTTTATTTATCATGTTCATCATCGTTGCGATTTTGGCTATGGTTGTGGTTAATGCCTTAGCTGAGTCTGCTTGGGGGCTATTTACGATAGCTATGACTATTCCTATCGCCATTTTTATGGGAATTTATATGAGATTTTTAAGACCCGGAAGAGTTGGCGAGGCTAGTATTATAGGTTTTGTTCTTTTGCTTTTGGCTCTTTATTATGGACATGCAGTAGCTGATCCAAACCACGCTTGGCACAATGCTTTCTTACTTTCTAAACAAAGCCTAGCCTTAATCATCATCGCTTATGGCTTTATTGCTTCAATTTTACCGGTTTGGTTCTTGCTTGCTCCAAGAGATTATCTTAGCACCTTCCTTAAAATAGGCGTTATTGTTATCATGGCAGCTGGGATCATCTGGGTAAATCCTGAGCTTAAAATGCTAAAAATCACCGAATTTATAGACGGAACAGGCACTGTTTTTGCAGGCTCTATCTTTCCTTTCCTTTTCATCACGATAGCATGCGGTGCGATCAGCGGTTTTCACGCACTCATTTCTAGCGGAACAAGCCCTAAAATGCTCGAAAAAGAAAGTCATGCTCGCATGGTTGGATATGGTTCTATGCTTATGGAAAGCTTAGTGGGTATTATGGCTTTGGTGGCAGCTTGCATTTTAGAGCCGGGACTTTATTTTGCACTAAATTCGCCTTTAGCCACACTTGATCCTACAGCTACAAGTGCTACAATGGCAAATTTAGCAACAGTTGAAGAAAACTTAAAGCACATCTTGCAAAATGCAGGTTTTGCGATGACACCTGAAACTTTGAGTATTTTAGAACAAAATTTTGCACAAGGAATTCCAGCTCAAGCTGCTCAAATTGGCGAAACAACCATACTTTCAAGAACAGGTGGAGCTCCAACTTTTGCCATCGGTCTTACTCATATCATGCACGAAATCGCAGGCGGTAAGGAAGCTATGGCGTTTTGGTATCATTTTGCTATACTCTTTGAAGCCTTGTTTATCCTCACAGCTGTTGATGCAGGCACTAGATCAGGACGCTTTTTGATCCAAGATATACTAGGAAATATCTATAAACCAATGGCTGATACTAAAAACTTTCTTTGGGGCGTAGTCGCAAGCTTTATTTGCGTGTGTGGTTGGGGCTATTTGCTCTATCAAGGAACGATTGATCCACTTGGCGGAATTTATACTTTGTGGCCTTTATTTGGTGCGGCAAATCAAATGCTTGCAGGCATAGCTCTTTTACTTGCTACTGTGGTGCTTTTCAAAATGGGCAAGGAAAAATACAGCTGGGTTACTATAGTGCCAGCATTTTGGGTGCTTTTAACCACACTTTGGGCAAGTTTTCAAAAACTCTTACCAGCAAATGGCGAAAAAATCCACGATGCTGTAAGCCATGTTGCAACAGCTCAAATTTGGATACAAAAGAAAGCTGAAGCTTTGGCAGCTGGAAATGAAGCTCTTGTTCAAAGAGCAAATGCCATCATTCATAACAATGTCCTAGATGCCGTGCTTTGTGGATTTTTCATGATAGTTGTTTTTGTGGTTCTTTTTGAAACGCTTAAAATTTGCTACCTCATCACAAAGGGAAAGGCGGAAGCTTGGCCACTTAAAGAAGAAGCCTACAAAAAGGCTAGTGATTATACTTACTGAGGTTTAAAATGGGAACAGCACTTATAAAACGCACAAACACCCTACCCGCTCCGCTAAATCTTAGCGGAGAAAGCTTGCTTGATAAATTTAGAAAGCTTTATCAAAAAAGCGATCGTTTTATCAACTTGCTTGTGGGAATGCCAAGCTATGATAAGTATGTTGAACATATGAAAACCAAGCACCCAGAAAAAGAAATTCTCTCAAGAAGAGAATTTTTCAAAGAAGCCCTAGAAGCAAGATATGGTGGCGGAAGCGGAATGCGTTGCTGCTAGCTTTTTAGGCAAGATCAAGAGATTTGAAAGGTCTCTTGATTTCTTTGATTTTAGGATATCTCAATGTGTTTTTTAAATTACAGACTTAAATTTGTTAAAGAAATTTTAGGCTATTTTGGCTTATTAAAATAAAAACGATTTGCAAAAAAGCTTAATTAAATAAGACACACAAATTGTAACTTAATTCTCATTATTTTCAATTTAAATCAAACATTCTCAAACATAAAATCAAGTTATATTCAAACTTAAATTTGTTATAATCTCAATAAAAATAAGGCAAATCATGGCAAAAAAAACGGTGCTTTTTGAATGTGAAGCTTGCGGAAATCAGCAAGCAAAATGGCTTGGAAAGTGCCCTGATTGTGGTGCTTTTAATAGCTTTATAGAGCTTAAAAGCGAGCAAATTGAGGTCTTAAAAGAAATCGCTAAGGCAAGCACTACGCCAAGTGAGGCTGTTTGTATAGAAGATGTAAAAATCGAGCATTTTAACCGCCAAAGCACAGGCGATAGTGAGCTTGATTTAGTTTTAGGTGGTGGGCTTGTGGAGGGTTCTCTTGTGCTTATAGGAGGAAGTCCCGGAGTCGGCAAATCCACGCTTTTATTAAAAATCGCTTCAAATTTAGCCAAAAACTCACAAAGAGTTCTTTATGTAAGTGGCGAGGAGAGCAAAAGCCAGATCAAGCTTAGGGCTGACCGCCTTGAAGCAAATACGCCAAATTTATTTTTGCTTACGGAACTTTGCCTTGAAAATATACTTGAAGAGCTTTTAAAAGATGATTATAAGATACTCATAATTGATTCTATACAAACGCTTTATTCTAACAAAATCGCCTCCGCAGCAGGCTCTATCACGCAGGTAAGAGAGATCACCTTTGAGCTTATGCGTCTTAGCAAGGCAAAAAATATCTCAACTTTCATCATCGGACATATCACCAAAGAGGGCGCTATCGCTGGTCCTCGCGTGCTTGAGCATATGGTTGATGTGGTGCTTTACTTTGAAGGAGATGCCACAAAAGAAATCAGACTTTTAAGAGGCTTTAAAAACCGCTTTGGAGGCACAAGCGAGGTGGGAATTTTTGAGATGAGCTCTAAGGGACTTTTGAGTGCAAAAGATGTGGCAAATCGCTTTTTTACTAGAGGAAAAGGCGTTGCTGGCAGTGCCATAGGTATAGTTATGGAAGGAAGCAGGGCTTTGGTGCTTGAAATTCAAGCCTTAGTTTGTGAAAGCTCTTATCCTAAACGAAGTGCCACAGGCTATGAAAAAAACCGCCTTGACATGCTTTTAGCACTTTTAGAACGCAAGCTTGAAATTCCACTTGGTCATTATGATGTTTTTATCAATGTTAGCGGTGGGGTTAAGGTAAGCGAGACGGCGGCTGATTTGGCTGTGGTTGCTGCTATCATCTCAAGTTTTAAAAATCGTCCTTTAAGCAAGGATAGCGTTTTTATCGGCGAACTTAGTTTAAATGGCGAAATTCGCGAGGTTTTTAGTCTTGATACGAGATTAAAAGAAGCAAAAATGCAAAAATTTAAAAACGCTATCGTGCCGGCAAAACCTCTTGAGGAAACAGGGCTTAAGTGCTTTGTCGCCAAAGAATTAAGCCAAGTTTTAGAATGGATGTAAAAGCTTTAATTTATAATTTCAACACCAAAAAACGAGACTTAAATCAAGCTTTTATTTAAAAATATAATACTACATAAATAAAAATTCTCTAAAAATCTTGATTTGTAAGTAGAACTTAAAATACATTCAATTTTAGCCAAAAGAATAAAAATGAATATTTTTAGCTCTTTTTTAGCAATGAACAATTTATCTTAAATTTTACTCCCTAAATTTAGTCAAGTCAAAAGAGCTTTTATGAAACAACAAATCTAAAATTACCTAACAACAAGTATTGAGTCTAATTTTTAAAAATTTTAAATTTATATTTTTTAATGATATTTGATCTTGCAAGAAAAATAAAAAGTTTTAAAAGCTAAAATCTTGATTTTTTATGTAAGATTTTAGCAAAATTAAGCATTCCTTGGAGCATACATCATAAGCCAAACACCAAATAACGAAAACAAAGCTCCTAAAATATCATAAATATCAGGTTTAAATCCGTCAAAATACATAGCCCAAAATATACTAAATACTATAAAAATCCCTCCATATGCAGCAAAAACTCTCCCAAAGCTTTCATTTTGAAAACTTGCCACCACTGCATAAAGAACAAGGAAAACTCCTCCAATAATACCTACAAATAAACCCTTATTCTCTTTCAAACAAAGCCATACCAAATACCCACCGCCTACTTCTAAAAATGCAGCAAGTATAAATAGCAATACCGATTTGATCATTTAAAAACTCTTAATTCAAAGGATAAAAGATAAATATATAGATATGTTGAAAGTATTTGTTCATTTTAAAGATTTATTCATTTTAAGATAAATCATATATTTTCATACTCTTTACCGATATAAATTTGCCCCTGAAGTTCTATAATGGGTCTTTTAATAAGGCTTGGGTTATCTAAAACAAGCTTCTTTAAATCACTATCTGTTAAGGCTAAAAGCTTTTCTTTATTTAAACCAAGTTTTTTGGCTGTTGTTCCTGCTGTGTTTATAAGTTCTTGAAAACTTCTTTTTTGGAGCCATAAATTTAAGGTTTTTTCATCAAGTTTTTTTATATCCAAAAATTCAAACTCCAAAGTTCTTTCATTCAAAAAATCAAGTCCCTTTTTAACACTAGAGCAATTTTTAATCCCATAAATCCTTAGCACGCTCTAGCCTTTTTTACTAAATCAGCAATCAAAAAAGCAAGCTCTAAAGCTTGATCAGCATTTAGTCTTGGATCGCACTGAGTTTCATAGCGACTTTGCAGACCCTCCTCAGTAAGCCCAAAACTCCCACCAAGGCATTCTGTAACATCTTGCCCTGTCATTTCAAGATGAACACCGCCCGGATAGATATTCTCAGCCATAGCTATTTCAAAAAAGCTTGAAACCTCACTCATGATATCGTTAAATTCTCTTGTTTTGTATTTTCCAGCCTTGACGGTATTGCCATGCATAGGATCTGTGCTATAAATAATATTTAAACCCTCTTTTTGGATCTCTTTAAAGATTTTTGGTAAATTTTGTTTAATTTTTTCCGCACCCATTCTTATGATGATATTAAGCCTACCTTCTTCATTGTTAGGATTAAGAATATTTGCAAGTTTGATAATATCCAAAGCACTAGCATTTGGTCCTATTTTTACGCCGATTGGATTTTGAACTCCGCTCAAAAAATGCACATGTGCTTCATCAATCCCTCTTGTTCTTTCGCCTATCCAAAGCATATGAGCTGAGCAGTCATACAGCTCCCCACTCATACTATCAACCCTAGTTAAAGCCTCTTCATAAGGCAAAAGTAGAGCCTCGTGAGAAGTATAAATACTTGTTTCTCTTAGGGTTGGTGTATTTTTGGAGCTAATCCCACAAGCTTGCATAAAATCCAAAGCCTGTGTTATCTTCTCACTTAATTCTTCAAATTTCTTTCCTAGCTCTGCCTTTTTCAAAAAACCTAAATTCCAACGATGAACCTGATGTAAATCAGCTAAACCACCCTTAGCAAAGGCTCTTAAAAGATTTAAACTCGTCGCACTTTGATAATATGCCTCTAGCATTCTTTTTGCATCAGCTCTCCTAGCACCCTCATCAAATTCAAAGCCGTTAATAATATCGCCTCTATAACTTGGCAAAGATTTTCCATCAAGCTCTTCAAAATCAGAGCTTCTAGGTTTAGCAAACTGCCCAGCAACACGCCCTATCTTCACGACAGGAGCGCCACCTGCAAAAGTAAGCACTATAGCCATTTGTAAGAAAAGTTTGAACATATCTCTGATATTTACAGCACCGAAATTCTCAAAACTTTCGGCACAATCACCACCTTGAAGCAAAAAAGCCTTTTTTTGATTGACGAGTTTCAATCTTTCCTTAAGATTACGCACCTCCCCAGCAAAAATCAAAGGCGGAAGCTTCTCAAGCCTTGCTAAGACCCTTTTAAGCTCCTCTTGATCTTCATAGTGGGGTTGTTGTTTTATGGGAAAATTCTTCCAAGAATCCTTAGTCCAAGTCATCACTAATCTTCACAAAAGGCTTAATGGAGTTTATTTTTTAAGTTCTTTTATACGAGCAGCCTTACCGCGTCTATCTCTAAGATAAAAAAGTTTTGCACGGCGAACACGCCCTCTTCTTAGAACGGTAATGCTTTCCAAACTTTCACTATAAATTGGAAAAATTCTTTCGACGCCTACATTATTTGCACCCATTTTACGCACCATAAAAGTTTCATCAACGCCATTTCCTCTACGAGCTATGCAAAGACCTTCAAAATTTTGTATTCTACTTTTATCCCCTTCTTTGATGCGGATAGCAAGCTTTAAAGTATCTCCTGCACGGAAATCAGGAACTTTCTTTCCCTCAAGCTGTTTTGCTTCAAATTGTTCTATGTATTTGTTTTTCATGGTTTTCCTCTATCTTACAGCGTCTGTATAAATCTGGACGAAAAAACTTCGTTTTACACAATGCTAAGTTAAATTTTAAGTTTGCAATTCTAGCGTGATTACCCTTTAAAAATACTGAATTTGCATGCAATTTTTTATCGTTTTTATGAAAAACTAGAGGTTTAGCAAAGGAAGGTGCTTCAAGCATATGGCTTTCAAAACTTTCCTCATCAAGACTCATCTCATTGCCCAAAACGGCTTTGATATTTCTTGAAATAGCCTCACTAAATACTAAAGCAGGAAGTTCTCCTCCCATTAAAACAAAATCCCCCACACTAAAAAGCTCATCAGCAAATTCTTCTATTACCCTTTCATCAATGCCTTCGTACCGACCACAAACAAAAACGATATGTTCTTTTTTGGCAAGTCTTTTTGCATCAATTTGTCTAAAGGGCTTTGCTACAGGACTTGGAAAAATGATATGTGCTTTTGGAGATTCTTCTCTAAGCTTACTTAAGACTTCAAAAAGTGGTTCAAGTTGCATTAAAAGCCCTGCTCCGCCTCCAAATTTATACTCATCAACCCTTTTATGTTTATCCTTGCTAAATGTTCGAGGATTAATACATTCAATGCTAATCAGCTCTTTTTCAAGTGCTTTTTTTAATATACTCTCCTCAAAATAAGGCTTGATAAGACCCTCAAAAAGAGTAACAAAACTAAATTTCATGAACTTAAACTTTTAAGCAACACAAGAGCATTTTGAGTAAAAATCCTTGAATTTTGAATATCAACACTTTGGATATAAAAATCAGCATAAGGCAAATAAAATTCCTTGCTTAAGCCATTTTGAATAAGTTTTTCATCTGTTTGCACAAGAAGGAGATAAGAAGCTGAAGTTTGCATGATATCACTTATCTTGCCAAGCAAAAGCTCATTTTCAAAAACACAAGATCCCAAGATATCAAAATAAAAATATTCATCTTTTTTGAGCTTATTTTCAGCCCTTGTTTGCTCTATACTTTTATAAAGTATTGTATTTGTAAGATTTTTGGCAAGCTCAAGGCTTTCAAAACCTTCAAAAAGCAAGGTTGCATTATTTTTATTCACATCTTTGATGGTATAAATTTCATCATTCTTTCCATAAAAACGAGCCCCCTTTTTAAACTGCTTTGCAAAATCACTCAAATCAACAAATCTCACAAAGCCTTTCAGCCCAACAGCTCTTCCAAGCTTTGCAACGGCAAGTTTATTCATCTATGCTTTTTACACTTACCCTGTAACTCGTTTTGTCCTTACTCTTGCAAGCTGAGATAACAGTTTTTATAGCATTAATCATTTTGCCATTTTTTCCTATAAGCTTTCCGGCATCGATCTTATCAGCATAGATGATAATCTCAGCAAAATCATCATTTAAATCAATGCGTTTTGTTGTAATTTTTTGAGGATAATCAGCAATCAATCTTGCATAAGTTTTTAAAAATTCCTCAACCATAAAAAGCCTTATTTACTAGTAATAGAAGCCACTTTATCGCTAAGTTTTGCACCCACACCTTTCCAGTATGCCAAACGCTCAGCATCAAATTTGATCAATTCAGGTTCTACCATAGGATTATAATACCCTATACTTTCTATCCAAGCACCATCTCTTCTTTTTCTACTATCTGTTACAACTATACGATAAAAAGGTCTTTTCTTGCGTCCCATTCTTGTAAGTCTGATAACTGTCATTGTTTTTTCTCCTTTTAAAATTCATTTCTAAGCACCAAAATGCTTATAAATAAATTTTAAAATCCTCTTTTATTTTGATTCATCATCTGCATAAAACTATCCATTCCTCTTTTACCAGAAAATTTCTTAGCAAGCTTAGCGGCATTATCAAACTGCTTTAAAAAACGATTCACTTCCATTTGAGAAAGTCCAGCCCCTTGTGCTATGCGTTTTTTTCGAGAATTATTGAGCAAGCTTGGTTCTTTTCTTTCCTTAGCCGTCATAGAGCTGATCATTGCTTTGATATGCACCATTTGGCTTGAGTTTTCAAGATCAAGATCCTTGATCTGAGAAGCAAGATTTCCCATACCAGGTAACATACCAATCAAGGATTTCATACTTCCAAGCTTACTTAAGCTTTGCATTTGAGCAAGAAAATCATCAAAATTAAATTCGCCTTTTTTGATCTTTTGAGTGATCTTTTTCGCCTCTTTTTCATCGATCACGGCTGCAGTTTTTTCAGCCAAAGTAGCCAAATCCCCCTCGCCCATGATACGCCCAACAATACGCTCAGGTATAAAAGGTTCAAGATCAGCAACCTTTTCTCCAACACCGATAAATCTCAAAGGTACAGCCGTTTGATAAGCTATACCAAGTGCTACACCTCCCTTAGTGTCAGCATCAAATTTAGATAAGATCACCCCACTTAGACCCAAAGCCTCGTGAAAACTTGAGGCTGTTTTAACTCCAGCTTGCCCACTCATCGCATCAGCTACATAAAAAATTTCATGAGGATTAAGAATATTTTTAATCTCTTTTAGCTCCTGCATTAAAGCCTCATCTATAGCTAAACGCCCAGCCGTATCCACAAGCAAAACATCATAGGCACTAGCTTTTTCTAGAGCTTTTTTGGCTACTTTTAAGGCATCACTTTCATTTTCAAGATAAAATAAATCAAACTCATTTGCCTCACAAAGTTGCTTGAGTTGCTCAACCGCTGCAAGTCTTTGCAAATCACAAGCTACGATTAAAACTCTTTTGCCTCGAAGTTTAAGATAATGAGCAAGCTTAACTGTGCTTGTTGTTTTTCCTCCACCTTGCAAGCCAGCCATTAAAACTATAGTTGGAGGCTTAGAAGCAAAGGTAAAACTACTTGTTTTACCGCCCTTTTCTAAAATTTTTTCTAAATTGATTTTTATGGATTCTAAAAAATTCTTTTGTCCTATACCAGCTTGTTTTACATCATCTTCTATATAATTTAAAAGTTCCTTAACGACTTTATGATGAACATCAGCTTTTAGGAGGGATTTTTTCAGTGTTTCAAGTGCATTTTTTAAAGCCTTTTCATCATCGACAAAACGAAGCTTTGAAACAGCATTTTTAAACGAAGAACCGATAAGCTCAAACACTCATTTTCCCTTTATGATTTGATTTAAAGGCATAATTTTAGCTTTATTTTGCTTTAATAGCCTTTAAATGAGAATAAAAAATTTAAATTTCAAGCTTATTTTAGCGTATTTGATCTTTATTTATTAAACAAACTAGAGCAAAAAGTCAAAGCATAAAAATACTTTGACTTTTAAGAGCTTTTAATATGGCTTTTAGCTTAATTTAGTATCTATACCCTATCTCAAGCCAAAATTGACGCCCAAGTTCGTAGGTTAATATAGCAGATTTATTGTTGCTATTTTGAACTGTTGAATTTACCTTATCCAAGACATTATAAACATCTATGTTTGTATAAAAAATATTTTTCCCATACACAGCCTTTTCTATACCAAGTCTTAAATCCCAAGTAAAACGGGTTGGGATACGCTCATCTTTATAGCGATAAGGATTTGCCCAAGTACCTCTACCTATAGTATTGCCCGCTGCATCTCTTTCCCAAACTGTTGTATTATAAGGCATTCTCACCCTAAAGAAATTATTTAGAGTCCAATCTGTTCGTAAAAGATTGATAGCATGGGTAGTTGAAAATCTAAAGCTTAAAGGCTGAGCAAAATTTGTAACAGGCAAATCAGATCTTCTATACATTTTACCATTATACGATACCCATTCTTCAGCTGTTGGATCGCTTTTTCGATCATTATATGAGTAGTCATTATAAGATCTTTTTGTATTAGTATAATCAAAGGCAAAATTAAAGAAATTTGACATCGCCCCAGCCATAAAAGGCGCGTTATTACCGATAGTTAAGGTAACAACATCAGTATCTGATTTATCTTGATTATCATAAGTATAAGCAAGACATTGATTACCAATTTTTCTTCCACAAACTGTACGAATCTCATCTCGACCAAAGCGATGAATATATTTTGAACTGATACTAAAAAGCCCTATTTCTTGCACCACTCCAAACATAAGCTCATCGCTATAAGGGATTTTAAGCTTTGTAAAATCAAAAGCATATGCATCATGGCTTTTATGATTAGAAAAGCAATCCATTTGTTGAGTGGGATCTGTGATCGTTTCACAAGTTGAAAGATCTGGTAAATTCCATAGGCTTAAATTAGCATTATTTCTAATATAAGTTGTTTCTAATTTGTCTTTACCTTGAGAAAGCTTATAAGCAAACATATTGCGTCCATAGTAGCGGTTTGCTCCAAAAGTAAAGCTTGTGTTATATCTAAACTCATCTTTTCCCCAAGGAGCTGTATAGTTTGCACTAAACCTTGGAGCAATAGGAGCTTTTTGCATGTATGTATCATAGTCTAGCCTTAGACCCACTCTTGCACTAATATTGCCTTTTTCACCCAAATCAAATTTGCTTTCATTTTCTAAGAATGCCGAAGTTTGTGTATTATCTAAGTCGACTTTTCCTGCTTTGTATTCTTGTACTGTGTATGCGTATTGCCCACTTGTATCTAGATTATCTCCCATAGGATCGTAACCCAAAGGTGTTTTATCACAAAACTGATCAACACAATTTGCGTTATAATTATTATACATACCTGAGCCTGCTCCATAAATATCCTCATAATTAGCCAAAGCTTGAAAATTAGTTGCATCATAAGAATCCTTAAGCCTTTTAAAATACGCATAAGTATAAGAAAACTCAGCTCCTATATTAAAACCATTTTCAAAGCTATCATTATAGTAAGGCTCAAAATTTTGAGCAAGCTTGAGACTTAAATCACTTTGTTTATTATCCTCATCGCCAAAGCTTCCCTCAGGAGATTCTCCTTCAGGTTGTCCCCAATTTTTACTTGGAGAGTATAGCCAATTTATATTTGTTGCACTATCACTACGCCTTGATTCTTCAAGATAGGAAAAAGAGGTATTGATACTTGCAAAGCCAAGAGAGTTATTTATAGTAAGATCAGCGCCCAGTTGATGACCGCCATTTTTCATTGTGGTTTTTGAGTTTTTGGCTTTATCTTGATAATAAATGCCAAATTGAGGTGCGTAGGTATAACTTGTATCAACTAATACATCATCACTTGCTTGATAACTTCCTTTGATAAAGAAATTATAAGCTTGTCTTTTTTGCGTCCTTGTTTCATAAGAAAAATCAGTTGTCAAATCCTTATCATTTGCTACGCGCAAAGGTATAAAGCTTTGAGTGGTGGTAAAACTAGCTATCACTCCAAATTTATCATTTATTTTACTTTCAAGGCTTGAGCGGAATGAGTGCTTTACAAATTTAGGTTGATTTTCTGCATTACTTGAATTTAAGAAATTTTGCTTATCTCCATAAACATGATACCTTGTGAGTGAAAAAGCTCCATCATTTGCATTTCCTTGAGAAATTTGATAAGCAAAATTTACTCCAAAGTCCTTTTCAGCTCTTTTGGTCTCAGCTTCTATAACCCCACCTGTAAAATGTCCATAACTTGCTCCTACATTACTATCTTGCACCTTGATACTTTTAAGCAAAAAGGTATCAATGTTAAGTCCTTGGGAGCGACCTATCCTATCTGTTCTAAAATTTCCGGGATCAGGTACACCACTTTGACGAGCTGCTACATTTACCCCACTCAAATCATTATTCATACTTTTACCATCAAGCAAGAATGAGTTTTGATAATAAAGTCCACCTGATATACTTACATTTGCTGGATCTATTTCGCCAGGAGTATTTGAGTTCATTTGATTGCTATCAAACTGCACATTAGGAAGCATTTTTAAAGTAGAAGTTATATCCCCATTGCCATTTGGGATAGTTTTTAAAGTTTGGGAGTTTATTTCTTGTCCTGATTGATAAGCAAAGGCATTTGCATTTACAACAGAAGCATCAAGCTTATAAGTTGAAGCCCCCCCCCCCATTTTCTATCGTAGTATTTGTTTCTGCAAAAAGTAAAGAAGAAAGAACGATAGAAAAACAAATTTTCTTTTGAATATCCATAAAACTCCTTTTATTTTGATAAAAATTATAAAAACTAAGATAGAATTATAAGCTTATGATACTTAAATTATCTTTAAATAATTTTAGAGTATAATTTTCTAAAAATTTTATAAGTCTTTGAAGGATAAAAATGCAAGATATCAAAATAGGAATTCTCACACTCAGCGATAGAGCAAGTGCTGGAATTTATGAAGATAAAGCAACTCCTGAAATTCAAAAAATTCTTAGCTCTTACATCAAAAATGAGCTTAAATTTGTTTGTGAGCTTATTGCTGATGAGTTTGAGCTTATCAAGGAAAAGCTTTTATTTTTAGTTGAACAAAAATGCGATCTTATCATCACAAGTGGAGGTACTGGACCTGCTTTAAGAGATGTAACGCCTGAAGCAACCAAGGCTGTGTGCGAAAAAATGCTTCCGGGCTTTGGAGAACTCATGCGTCTAAAAAGCCTTGAAAGTGTGCCAACTGCTATACTTTCAAGGCAAAGTGCAGGCATTTGCAAAAAATCTCTTATCATTAACCTACCGGGCAATCCAAAAGCTATAAGAGAATGCTTAGAGCCTGTTTTTCCTGCTGTGCCGTATTGTCTTGATTTGATAGAAGCTTCTTATATAGAAGCTAATGAAGAAGTGATAAAAATTTTTCGTCCTAAAAAGAAATGATTTTAAGCCCAAAATAGGGCTTAAAATCTAGTCATCAAATTTTTGTCCTAGGATATTTCCATTAAGATCAGCATAAACTTCCATCATATTATTGAGCTTAAATTTATACATATTGATCTTTTTTTCTACTTTAATAATCGCTGCATTTGGTTGAGCAGCTTTAACCTTGGCAACAACGGCTTGAGGCAAAAAAGCTGTGTTTAAAGGCTTATACTTTGCATCTACTTCTTTCCACTGACCATTGATCAAAAAATCAATCTCAGTACCATCATTTAGCACCACATCAAAAGAATCAATATCTTGTTTTACAAGAGCGATTTGAGCGCCACCAAAATACTGCTTGACAAAATTTTGAGCATTTGCTGGAAGTGCTGTTGGAGCAACCACGATATCTGCAAATAATGCACCTGCACAAGCTAAACTTGCTAAAGCTAATTTAATTTTCATTTTTTCTCCTTTAAAAATGTTTGATAGTGAAAGTGTATAAAAATTTTGTGAAGTTAATGTGAAGTTTTTAAGCTTTTAATAAAAATCAAAAATATTTTTGATTTTTATATTTTAGCTTAGGCTTCATTGATGATTTTAGCCACATCTGTGCTTTCTAATTTTTCTTGCTCTAAAAGCATTTCGGCAAGTTTTAAAATTTTATCTTGCATTTTTTCAAGATAAAACTCTATCTCATGCTTTTGTTCTTGCAAGGTAAGCTCTCCTACCATATCATAGCTAAGCATGAAATTTAAAAGCTCTTTTGCCTTTAAAAAGTCATTTTGTGAGTTTGTATAGCTTTCATTATAAATAAGCTTCATTGCCGAAATACCTGCTAGATAAACTTTTATCTTATTTAAAAGCTCTGATTTTGACTGGATATTATGCTCATATTCTTTAAAACGATCCTCTATCAAGGTGATCTTTTCAAAGCCCACATCAAAATAATACGCCGCTAATGCCTTAGCTGCTTGATAAGTGGCTTGAATTTTCTTTTCATCTTCACTTAGAGTAAGGATCTTTTTCTTTCCTAAAAGCACCTTGTTAAAAACAGCATAAAAATCGCTCTCCTCGACCAAGTCCCCGCCTCTTCGCAGGGTATTAATCGCTGCTTCATTCACCAAGGTTTCAAGCCCTGCTCCGCTAAAACCAACGCTTGCTTTAGCGATATTGCTTAAATTTACATTATTTTTCTTATCTTTCATATAAATTTCTAAGATTTTAAGCCTATCCTTAAAATCAGGCAAGGATAAAAAGATCCTCCTATCAAAACGCCCGGAGCGAAGCAGTGCTGGATCCATAAGTTCGATTTTATTTGTGGCAGCTATGACTATGACTCCGCTATTATCCTCAAAGCCGTCCATTTGGGTTAAAAGCTGATTTAAGGTGCTATCTCGCTCGACATTTGACATCTCGCCTCTTGCCTTGCCCACGGCATCGATCTCATCGATAAAAATGATACTTGGAGCCATCATTTTTGCTCTGCTAAAAAGCTCGCGAACCCTTTTTGCGCCCATGCCCACATAAATTTCAACAAAACTTGAACCACTTTGATAAAAAAAAGGCACAGAAGCTTCCCCTGCAACAGCCTTAGCAATAAGCGTTTTTCCAACGCCAGGAGGTCCTACCATTAAAACGCCCTTTGGCATTTTTATACCAAAGTCTTTGTATTTTTTAGGATTTTTAAGAAAATCAACGATTTCGCTCAGCTCAACCTTGACCTCATCAACCCCAGCCACATCTTCAAAATTTACATTTGAAATCACAGGCTTAATATTTGTGCTTTCAAGTGGGCTTAAATTTGCGTTGGTATTTGGCTTAGGGCTAATGGGAAATCTTTGCATTTGCCTTTTTCTTGCAAAAAATACCATGCTCAAAAGAGTAGCAAGCACCAAAAAGAAGATAAAAATCAAAAATAAAGCATCATTATCCTTTTTAAACTCCACAGGCACTTTTTCTAAAAGCGTGTTAAGATCAACCCCGTCTTTAATGATGATATAGTTCGTATCAGCTGTTTTGAGCCTAAGTTCATGACCATCAAAAATAGCCTTTTGGATCAAATTCTTTTCAAGCAAACTTTCATAAAGGGCTTTGTCTATGTATTTTGGCTCGTTTTTAAAATACGCAAAAACAAGCAAAGCACAAAGCAAAATAAAAGAAATATAAATGATTTTTTTCGTCTTTTTCAAGCTAAACTCCTAAATTTGTTTGATTATAATTCATTTTTACTTCATAATTGCTAAGATTTATCCACTCTTTTTGTAAATTTGTGGGGGAATAAATTTTCATTTTATTATAAAACTGATCATAGCCCTCATAAAAAATCTTACCCAAATCATCTTCCTTAGCACTTTCCACAAGCACTTCAAGTGCTACATTAGAAGCTTTTTGAGACTTTTTAAACTCGAGATTGTTTTGTGCGACAATATCTTTGAGTAAATTTAGCCTTTGTTTTGCAAGATCTCCTAAAACTTCGTTTTTAAGCGTAGCTGAGTGCGTGTTTGAGCGAGGACTAAAAATAAAAGCGTGCAAATGCGTAAGCTTAAATTCCTTAAAATTTTCCAAAGCCTCATTCCAAATTTCCTCACTTTCTCCCGGGTGTCCTACGATAAAATCAGTTCCCAAAGCAAAGCCTTTATCTTGGAGCTTTTTAAAAAGCAAAAGATCATTTTTTGTATGAGAACGGCGACGCATAATGCGAAGCATTTTTTCGCTAGTGTGCTGAAGTGCTATATGCAGGTGCTTTTCAAGCCAAGGCTCGCTTAAAATTTCTTCAAAACTTTTATCAATTTGCACAGGCTCAAGACTGCCTAAACGAATGCGTTTTATGCCCCTTATTAGCCCCATTTCTTGCAAGAGCTTTCCTAAGCTAAAACCTTCTTTAAGCCCATAGCTACCGATATTTGTGCCTGTTAGGACAACTTCGTTAAAGCCATTTTGTGCTAGAATTTTAACCTGCTCTAAAATCTTTTCTTTACTCACGCTTCTAGCCTTGCCACGAACACTAGGGATAATGCAGTAACTGCAAGCAAAATCGCAACCCTCTTGAATTTTTACAAAAGCCTTAGTATGATTTTCATACTGCAAAACGATATCTTTATCGATGAAATTTAAATCCCCAAGCTCAAAAAAACTTTCCTTAAAGCCTAAAAATTCGTTAATCTTATCTTTATTTGAAGCTCCAAGCACACCAAAAATTTGCCTTTTATCCAAAAGCTCCTTGCCCTTACTCACTGCTCCACAACCTGTGAGTATGACCTTAACCCCTCTTTTTTTAAGCGAGTTTATATAAGCTCTTGTGCCACTATCTGCACCATTTGTAACCGTGCAAGAATTTACAACAACAATATGTGCTTTTTCTTCTTCATTAGTGATCTCATAGTCTTTAACATAGCTTTTTAAAAGCTCTGTGTCATAGATATTTGTCCTACAACCAAAGGTTTTAAAAAAGACTTTTTCCTTACACCGCAACAAATTCTTCTCTTTCAAAATGTGCTAAGGCTTCTAAGATAACTTCCTTGTCTATATTTGAAACGATTTTAGCCTTGCCTATATTTTGAGCCAAAATAAAATTTAAGCTCTGATTGAGACTTTTTTTATCAAGATAAAAGGCTTCGTAAAATTCATTAATATTTTGAATTTGATAAAAACTAGGAAGTTTAAATTTCTCTATGAGTTTTTTAATCCTCTCAAACTCATTTTTATCAATCATCTTTAATTTTAAAGCCAAGACATTTGCCATGTTCATACCAATAGCTACAGCTTCTCCGTGCAAATAAGTCTTATAATGGGTTTGATTTTCTATGACATGAGCAAAGGTATGTCCGTAATTTAAAAGCATTCTACGCCCTGATTCTTTTTCATCTTCTTCAACCACTCTAGCCTTTAAATTTATACTCTTAAAGATAATCTCGCCATAAATACTATCATCAAGCCTTGCATTTAAAAAATCACTCTCATTAAGTGTTTCTATAAAACTTAAAATCTGTTCATCAAAAACCACAGCCATTTTGATAAACTCAGCCATTGCAGCACTTAATTCCCTTGATCCCAAAGTTCTTAAAAACTTACTCTCACAATACACAGCACTTGGCTGATAAAAACTGCCGATGAGATTTTTTCCAAAACTTGAATTGACACCCGTTTTTCCGCCAACAGCCGCATCAACCATAGCTAAAAGCGTTGTAGGGATATTAATAAATTTGATCCCTCTTTGATAAATGCTTGCTACAAAGCCCCCAATATCTGTAATCACTCCTCCGCCAAAGGCTATAAGCGTGCTTTTTCTATCAAGCTTTGAGATAAACATTTGATCTAAGATATATTCGACTGTATTTAAATTTTTATACTCTTCTCCGTCTTTTATAGTGATGATAAAAAGCTCCTTAGCCTTGATCTTCTCAAGCAAGCTTTGAAGATGAAGTCCTGCCACCTTTGCATTTGTTAATATAGCTACCTTTCCTTTAAATTCGAGTCTTTCTAACTCATCAATAAAAACATCATAAGAGTTTTTTTCTAAATTTATTGGAATTTTCATCGTTTTCTTACCTTTTAAAAAAGTAAATTTTATCTAATTTTAGCCCATTGGGATAAAAAGTTGGTAATTTTTATTCATTTTATAATACAGCCTGCTTAAATCCATACTCAAACTTTGAGCAAAATTTATACCTGCAAGATCTTGATTAAAACTAATAAACTGCAAGCTATCTGATCTTAAAGAAAACTCAAGTATAGGATTTTTATCCTTTTTATCAATGATCTTGATCTCTTTGTTATAAAGCTTTGAAAGGGTTGAAAAATGCTCTAAAATTTGCTTTGAGTCTAAATTTGGATCATAATGATAAAGCTTTACCTCCATATCAAGTTGTTTTCCTAAGTCTATAGTAACATTTGCTTGCTTTTCGATCTCGCTTTCATCAGAGCTTAAGATAATGGCTTCTTTAATATCCTTTAAAGGCATGAGACCAAGTTTAAGCACAGGGATCTTAAGCTTAAAAAGTTCTTTTTTATGCGTTTCAAAATACTTAGTGCCAAGAACCAACACGCCAACATCATTGCCCATTACGCTTTTTTCAAGCTTGTGTTCATCGTATTCAAAATGAACGCTGATATTATTTTTATTAAGTTCTTTTAGCTTGTGATAAAGAGGATTTAAGCTTGGATTGATCACTCTAAAAAGTAGTTTTTTGTTATTGATTTTTGAGTGCAAGAAAAGGCTTGATTCATAGGCATTTTCAAGCTCTTCTAAGCTCATATTTTTCATATCTAAAATGGCTAGTATATTGCTTCCAAAAGGGCTTGGAAACTGCCCCCTACTTTGCGTGGTCTTATGAAAGATACCTTGCAAAACACTTGGCTCTCCAACGATAAGCATACTATCATTTGGAAGTAAGATCAAAGAAGGATTTGCAAAGATCATTTTAGCATTGCGGTAAATGAGAGCAATACGCCATTTTTTCTGCTCGATAGATCCTACATACCTATACGCAAAGGCTGAGTTAGCAGGAATTTTAACCTCCATAATCTCGCCTATTCCAAGTCCTACAAATTGTGCTGTATGTGCGATATTTGGCAAGAAATTTAAAAATCTATTGCTTAAAATGCCTCTAGCATCGATAAGATCACAATGCTTATCATTAATACTAAGTCCCCAAAAATCCATAAGGACAATATCCACTTCTTTATTTAAGCTTCTTAAGTTTTCATAGGTGTTTTTAGCATCAAATTCATCTTTCATATAGATAAAAATTTGGGTAAAATCTTGTATCAATAAATTTTGCATTTTTGAAGAACTTGTGGGATCAAATTTATAAAATTTAGTATTTTCATTTTGCACATTCATGCTTATGCTTTCATCATTATAATAAACAATATGCAAAAAAGAAGTTAAAGCTTTTTGCAAACAAAGCCTTTCTAAGAAATACTTTGCTAAAATACCATCAATAATAACTAAAATATTATCCATAAAAACTCCAAAGAAAAAAAGGAAATTATAGCAAATGGAATTTAAAATAAAGCATAAAGATAAAAATACTAAGGCTAGGCTTTGTGAGATTAAAACAGCACATTCAAGCTTTGAAACACCTATTTTTATGCCTGTTGGCACAGCTGCGGCTGTAAAGGCTCTTGATAGTGTGGATATGAATGAGATCTTAAAGGCAAAGATCATACTTGCAAATACTTATCATTGCTACTTAAGACCTGGTTCAAAGATCATAAAAGCTCTTGGCGGACTTCATGGCTTTACTAAATTTCCACATTCTTTTTTAACTGATAGCGGGGGCTTTCAAGCCTTTTCTTTGAGTAAAAATACCAAGCATTTTGAAGAGGGCATTAAATTTAAAAGCCATATTGATGGAAGTAGCCATCTTTTTACCCCAAAATCAGTTCTTGATACTCAGTATGATTTAAATTCAGATATTATGATGATACTTGATGATCTTGTAGCCTTGCCAGCTAGTAAAAAACGCATTGATTTATCGGTTCAAAGGACTATAAAATGGGCAAAAGAGTCTATAAATTATCATAAGCTTAAGCAAAATGAGGGCATAGGGCTAGATCAAAATATTTTTGGCATTGTGCAAGGTGGCACTGACTTTGAAGCAAGAAAGCTTTGTGCTGAGGCTCTTTGTGAATTAGACTTTGACGGACTTGCTATCGGAGGGCTTAGCGTTGGAGAAGAAAACACGGCTATGTATGATACAGTGGAAGCTGTAATGGCTTTTATGAATGAAAACCGTCCAAGGTATTTAATGGGGGTTGGAACTCCTGAGGATTTGGTGGAAAATGTGCAAAGGGGCGTTGATATGTTTGATTGTGTCATGCCAACAAGAAATGCAAGAAATGGCACGCTTTTTACAAGCTTTGGTAAATTTAATATCAAAAAGGCCGAGTTTATAAGTGAAAATGAGCCTATTGAAAAAGCTTGTGAATGCTATACTTGCAAGCATTATTCAAGAAGCTATTTAAATCATCTTTTTAGGGCAAAAGAGCTTAGCTTTTTTCGCCTTGCAAGCCTTCATAATCTACATTTTTATCTAAATTTAATGGCTCAAATAAGAAAGGCGATTAAGGAGGATAAATTTAGCGAGTTTAAAAAAGAATTTTATGCAAAAAGAGGCGTTTATGCTTGATGAAAATTTAAAAGTATTTTTACAAAGCAAGCTTTCAAATACCTTATATGCCGAGTTTGATTCAAAGAAATTTTTGATTTTAAGCTTTGAGAATGAAAGTAAAATATTTTCTTTTGAAGAGGGTCAAATTTATAAATTTCAAAACGAACAATTCACGCCTTTTAGCTTAAACGAATTTAAAAACGAGCTTAAAACTAGCCTTGAAAAAATAAGTGCTGAGCTTAATCACCTGCAAAACATACTTGAAAATAAAGAAAACAATGTCCTAAAAGGCAAAAGCTCACAGAATTTCTTTAGAAAGTCTTTCATTTTAAAGCAAAAAATCAATAAAAATCTTAAATTCCTTACCCAGCTTAACGAGGCTTTAAATTTGCTTTCAAGCGAGGAAGAAAGCCTTAAAAAGTCTTTGAAATTTATAATTTTTTCAGCAAACACCTTGCAAAAACACGCAAAAGAAATTCTTTACCGCCTAGATAGCTTATATACTCTCATTGCTTCTTTGAAAAGCGAGAAAACGAATAAAAATATATACATTTTAAGTGTGATTTCAACGATAATCCTACCTTTAAATTTGATCGTGGGCTTTTTTGGAATGAACACAGGCGGGCTTTTTCTAGCGCAAAATCCTTATGGAACAAGCATTATAACGGCTTTTATCATACTTATTTTCGTGGCTGGAATTTGGTATTACAAACGCAAAACAAGCCAGAGCGAAGAACTTATTTTATTTGAAGAAAAAAAATCAAAAAAGACAAGGATATAATTTAAACTTATTTTTAAAAATATTTTGTTAAAATAACAACTTTTTAGCGCTCATAGCTCAGCTGGATAGAGCATTTGATTGCGGTTCAAAAGGTCAGAGGTTCGAATCCTCTTGAGCGCGCCACTTCTTACAAGCTTAGTGAGTAAAAATGACTCTTGAAGAAATCTTAGAAAAAACCAAAAATGTCCGCCTCATCATCGCAAGCAAATACGCAGATGAACTCACGATCAAAAAGCTAGCAAAGCTTGGCTTTAAAGAATTTGGAGAAAATAAGGTCCAAGCACTAGCAAGCAAAAAAGAAGCTTTAAAAGATGAAAGCTTAAACATAAAATGGCATTTCATCGGTACGCTTCAAAGCAATAAAATTAATCTTTTGCTTAAACAAAAGCCTATTTTATGGCAGTCTTGTAATTCTTATGAATTAGCCTGTGCGGTAGATAAAAGGCTTGATTATACCCTGCCTTGTTTGCTTGAGATAAATTCAGCAAATGAGAACTCAAAAAGTGGCTTGGATACAAAAAGAGCCATCGATGAATATCTTAAAATCAAGCAAGAATGTAAGAATTTAGAGCTTTGCGGAGTGATGAGCATAGGCGCACACACAGAGGATAAAAAGGAGATCATCAAAAGCTTTGAAAGCACTTATAAAATTTATGAAGCCTTGCAAAAACATGGAGCAAAGATTTGTTCTATGGGAATGAGTGGGGATTTTGAACTTGCTATAAAATGTGGCTCAAACATGCTAAGGCTTGGCTCTATCATCTTTAAAGCACTTCAAAATCAAACTTAAAAAAATCTTTATCAAATCTACAAATTTAAGCCTTGATTTTATTTTCCTTAATTTTTCCTAAATTTCCGTTTTTATTCAAAATTTAAGCAAAATTTCAAAAAAATAGAATTTTGTATTTTATTTTAAGGAGAATTTATGAAAAAAACCTTTCTAAGCCTTGGCGTAGCTTGTCTTTTAAGTAGCTCTTTATTAGCTGAGCAAAACATCTTTTTTATAGGTGCAAATATAAATTTTGCTCGTATTGCACAAGAACAAGAAGCAAATACTTTTCTTTTCACAGCTTGGGAAAAAAGCAATGCTACTGCTTTTGGTGCAGGAGCTTTGATAGGATATAAACACTTTTTTAATGATAAACTAGGCTTTAGAGCATATCTTGATGCCAATAGCAATATATTTTAAAAAGAGGGTTTAGATGAAAGTCTTTCTTACATAAGAGCTAGTGTAAATTTAGATCTTTTGTATAATTTTTATAATGAAGCAAAAAAATCAGGTGGCATTTTTGTAGGCATAAACTCAGGTGGTATAGAATGGGACGAAAAGCTTTATACAGGAACTAATGATGCAGAATATTTTTTTGGTAGCTTGGGATTTAATGTAGGTATAAGGAGTAAATTTTCAGCCCACAATATAGAATTTGGAGCAAAAATCCCTTTCGCAAATGAAAATGTCATCACTGAAACCAGAGCTTATAAGCTAACAATGAAAGAAAATTATAATCTATTCTTGCGTTATATCTATGATTTTGAGTTTTAGTTTGTTTTAAAATGAGCTATCCAGCTTTTTCTAAGCTTTCTAAAATTTTCAAAATTTGCCCAAGTACTCTAACAATTTGAGCCATGATATCTTGTGCTTGCACATGGTATTGTGCTTGCATATTTATATCATCGCTTGATCTTGCAAGACTATTAACCTGTGCAAGTTGCTTGTAAAGTTGTTCAAGTTGTTTATAAAGTTGATTTAAAGTATCTGACACAGGATCAGAGTTTGCTTCTTGGCTTTCTTCAGTTTGTGTTCCTTGAAGCTCTCTTATAGCCTCTATCTTATCCTTTTGTTCTAAAGGATAAGGACTTATTTTTTCATCATTTTTTTCAGTATTTGCACTTAAAATTTGCTGATACGCAAAATTTACTCTTGAAATTTCCATACAAACTCCTTGGAAGCAAAATCGGCAAAAAACAAAAAAACTTAAGTTTTAATACTTTATTCATCCTTATAAGAAGTATTTGCCAGCTCTTGTAAGGAAAAATCTGCGATTTTCTCATACGAAAAGCCCTCTTTGCTAAGGTATTCTAACAAACTTTTTTGCATGATAGTGCTTGCCTTTACAATTTCATTTGAAAGCTCAAAGCTCATAGGCTTTATCCTCTTTGGAACGACGGCTAAAATTTGAGTTTGGGGTAAATCTCCCATAAGCTCCATATACTGCAGAGTTTGAAGCATTTCAACCTCATGAGCTGAACCACTCCAACTTATACTCTTTGGCATAGTCTCATAAGGAAAGAAAAAAACATCTCCAACACTTGCATTATCTGCTTCTATGCAGTCAATAACGATCATTTTATCATACCTAGCTATAATGTAGCTAAGTTGCATAGCCAAGGTCCCTCCGTCGATAAAATCAAGGCTATGCTCTTTGTGTGTAAATTTGTAGTTTTTTTGAAGCTGTTTGCAAAGATGAACGCCTATGCCCTCATCTGCAAACATGATATTTCCAATGCCTAAGATTAAGTATTTCAAAATCTTGCATCATCTCTTATATACTTGTATCCGCTAAAAATAGCGTCCAAGCTTCCATCACGCCCCTTAAGTGCATTAAATACCGCCATATAAATATGAACAGGCAAAAAGATAATGATCACCCACATAAAAATTCTATGATAGGTGCGAACCTCAGCTAAGCCTCCAAACATAGCCTCAAAAGGACGAAGCAAGTCATAAAGCATGCCACCAAGTCCCTCATGATAAACATGCACATAAAGAATAAGTCCTGTTAAGATGATCCCAAACATAATCGCATAAAAAAAGGTATAAGTTGCAAACTGCAAAGGATTATAACAGCCCTTATGATGAGGGTATTTGCCTATGAAAAGATAGAATTTAATTTGTTCTATCCAAGCTTTAGGATCAAGTGCTTCTTTAAAGCTATTTCTTTCTTTCACGCTCATTTTATCAAAAAAGAAAAGATAAACCTTGAAAATCACACAAGCGATCAAAACAAAACCTGCTACCTCATGCACGAAGCGGTATTTTGCTTGCATAAAATTTGTTGGCTCTCCTGTTGAAAGAGGACTTTGAAAAACATAAGAAAGATAAAAGCCTGTGCCCACCAAGATCACGATACTAACCGCTCTTAGCCAATGTGTAGCTCTTAAACCTATGCTAAATTCATACTCTGTTCTGCGTGGCTGCCCATCAAGTTCAGCTCTAACGCTGTTAAGTGCGACTCTTTGTTCCATGTTCGCTCCTTTAATTTACGCTCACTTTATATTCACTCAAGTTGTTGCCTTTTGTATCCATAACATGCACAGCACAAGCGATACAAGGATCGTATGAGTGAATTTTGCGTATGATTTCAAGTGGTTGTTTTACATCGGCAATTTTTAGTCCCAAAAGACATTGCTCATAGCTTCCACCAACACCTTTGGAATCCTTTGGACTAGCATTCCAAGTCGAAGGAACAACAGCTTGCCAATTTTCAATCACGCCATTTTTAATCCTACACCAATGACTAAGTGTTCCACGAGGTACATTGCCTATGTATCTGCCTTTGTATTCTTTATTTACATCGATAACATAAGGCGCACAAGTGCTTTCATCGACCTTTAAATTTTCTACTAAATTGTCAAAAGCCCTAAAGACATTTTTACCGATGATCGCTGCTTCTATACAACGAGTAGCGGTTCTTCCAAGCGTGCTTAATACAGCTGTTATAGGAAGTCCTGTATCTTTTAAGAATTTATCAACAACAGGAACAACATTTGCATTTCCTTTTACATAATTCACAGCGATATTTGCCAAAGGTCCTACTTGCATAGGCTCACCATCATATCTTGGAGCTTTTATCCAGCTGTATTTGCCTTTGGTATCAAAATTCTTCGTATGAGCTACATTTCCATGATGATCTATACTTTCTCCATCAACAAGCCCTGTATAATTTGGAGTAGTATCGCCATCATAAGGGTGCAAAGGCTCATCTTTTTGATACCAAGAATGAGTCGCCTCTTCAGTGATCTTTTCTTCTTCTACTTCATAAACCTTGCTCAAATCGCCATTTTTAATGATACCACTTTCAAACAGCCATTCATTAGCTCCAAGTTGGAATTCTTTATAAGTGAAGAGGTTTGGCACACCCACATCATTAACTACGCTAGGCTCATTTGCATAGGCTTTTCCTGCCATGATAAGATCAGGATAATAAGCACGGTTAACAAAATCAACCACCTCTCTCATTTTTTCAAGATATTCACCCATTCTAGCAGGAGATAAAAGATCCATAACACAAGTTACACCGCCAACTGTAAGGCTTTGAGGGTGAGGATTTTTTGCTCCAAAAATAGCCATACATTGAGCAATTATCCTTTGTACTCTTAAACATTCTAGGTAGTGAGAAAGAGCGATAAGATTTTGCTCAGGACTTAAACGATAAGTTGGGTGACCATAATAAGCATTAGCAAAAGGTCCTAAATTTCCCTTATCAACAAAGGCTTTTACTCTTTGTTGCACTTCCAAAAGCTTATCAGCTCCTGTTGCATAAGGCACATCAGTATAAGCAAAAGCTAAATCACTCGCCTTTTTTACATCAGCACTCAAAGCACTAACTATATCCACCCAATCAAGAGCATGAAGCTGATAAAAATGCACGATATGATCATGTAAAAATAAAGCTGCGTTCATCAAGGTTCTTGTTAAAAGAGCATTTAAAGGAGGTGTTATGCCAAGTGCGTCTTCAACAGCAACAATACCAGCTTTATAGTGAGAAAAAGTACAAACACCACAGATTCTTTGAGTCATAAAACCCACATCACGAGGATCGCGACCCCTTACTATGGTTTCTATCCCACGCCAAAGAGTTGAGCCTGCATAAGCTTCTTGAACGACATTATTATCATCAACAACAACTTCAACCCTTAAGTGTCCTTCTATCCTCGTGATAGGATCAACAATTATCTTTTTACTCATTTTATTCCCCTTTTTCCTTACTCATCGTAGCGATTACTGCATGTGCCGCTATAGCAACGCCAGCTAAACAAAGCACACCTACACCTATCTTATCAGCGACCGCATCAGCTCCCAAACCACCAAAGACAGAATCAAATTTATGCTCCGCCATAGGTTTTTCAAAAGGTTGCATAGTATCCCAGAAATTTGGCTCCGAACAGCCTATACAGCCATGTCCTGCTTGGATAGGCCATGAAGTGTGTGAGTTAAATCTTTCTCTTGAGCAGTTATTAAAGGTGTAAGGTCCTTTGCAGCCCACTTTATAAAGGCAATACCCTTGCTTTGCACCCTCATCACCAAAATGTTCGACAAATTCGCCGGCATCAAAATGCCCTCTTCTTTCGCAAAGATCATGAATTCTAAGCCCATAAGCCCATTTTGGACGATTAAACACATCAAGTGCTGGAGCTTCTTTAAAAAGTAGGAATTGCAAAACATTGCCCACGATATTTTTTTCACTTGGAGGACAGCCAGGAACATTGATAACTGTTTTGCCTGTAACTTTGCTTAGAGGCTGGGCGTTACTTGGATTTGGTCTTGCAGACTGAATACCTCCATATGAAGAACAGGTGCCAATAGCTAAAATAGCATAAGCATCTTCACAGGCTTGTTTTGAAATTTCATAACCCGTTTTTCCATGTGCTCCTACTGTTAAAAAACTTTCAGTAGAACCCATAGGGATACCACCTTCTACCATTAAAACATAATTTCCCTTGTATTTTTTAATAGCATTTTCTAAATTTTCTTCTGCTTGCCAACCTGAAGCAGCCATGACTGTTTCATGATATTCTAAGGAAATATAATCAAAAATAAGACTATCAATCGTTGGTGTATCACTTCTTAACAAACTTTCACTACAACCGGTACATTCAGCCATATGAAGCCATACAACAGGCAAACGATCCGCAAGCTCAGCAGCCCTTGCAACAAGGGGAACAAAAGTAGTTGGTAAAGCCAAAAAAGCTGTCATTGCTCCAGCCCACTTCATAAAATCGCGACGAGAAAATCCAGCCTTTTCTAAAGCCTTTGGGATAGAATTTTGTGGATTTAACGCTGGCATTCTTTCAAGCTCATTGAGCCTAGTCTCAATTTGTTTAAAATCCATGAGAATATCCTTTCTTTTTATTCAATATTAAAATATTTCATATCATAATAAAATAAAAATTATTAAAAAAATATAAATCTTGATAAAATATTCTAAATTTTTTCTAAAATTTTTATTAATTTTTCTTAAAAAATAATACAAAAGCTTTATTTTGTAGATATCTTAAAGGCTGGTTAAAAAAAGCAGGAATTTATGGCAAAATTTTCTCAAATTTATAAATCTTTTTTAGTATTAAAACTAAAATTAACCTAATTTATAGCGTATCTTTTTCAAGGTTTTATGGTTGTGATTTTATAATACAAATTTGTCGTTTTAAGTACCTTAAGCCTTGAGCTTAAAATTTCTTGAGAAGAAGAAATAAAGCTATTTTGAGCGTCTAAAAAGTCTTTTAATTCACTTTTGCCAAGCTCGTATTTTTGCGCATAAGCCTTAGTGATAAGCTCTTGTTTGGCATTTATAAGTCTGATATTTTCCAAAAGTTTTTTGTTAAATTCATAGTCTTTATAGCATAAATAAAACTCATTTAAAGCCACCTGCAAAGCCTGTTCATACTCAAGTCTTAAAGCCTCGTAGGAAAACTCAGAAATTTTGATATTTTGTCTAACCCTAGCAAAGTCCAAAAAAGGCAAAGAAATTTGCAAAGCACCACCTAAATTTAAGTATTTAAAGCTTGGATTAAATTTTTCATCGCTACCGCTTAAACTTCCACCCAAGCTAACACTTGGTAAAATAGCCTTTTTAGCTGCTTTAGTATCCTCAAAGGCTGCAAAAAGAGCATTTGCTTTTGAACGCACATCAGCTCTATAAGCAAAAATTTCCAAAGGCAAATCAAAGCTAATATTTAAATCCTTAAAATCCGTCAAGGACAAGCTCTCAAAGTTTTTGAGCCTTAAAAAGCCCTCTTGCTGACCTAAGAGATCTTTTATATTTTTTATAACAAGCTCTTTATTTTGCTGGTTTGAAAGTAAATTTTGTCTGGCTTGGTAAAGGCTTTGTTCCATGTTTAAAAACTCAAGTTCTTCGACCTTTCCAAGTTCGTATTTTAATTTGTAAATTTCATAACTTTGTTCTAAATTTAAGATATATTCTTTGAGTAAGTTCTCAACATCATTAAAATAAGCCAGATCAAAAATATAATCAATACTTGAATTTATAGTGCTTAGACGCAAATTTTCAAGATCATATTCGCTTGCTTTTGCACTAAATTCCTTAGATGAAATTTGATTTGAAATTTTGCCATAAATATCAAGTTCATAGCTTAAATTTAAGGAATTTGAAAAGCTTTTTGATTGTGTTCCTAAATTCAAATCCTTAGCTACATTTGCTCCTAAATTTCCGCTCAAGCTTGGATACATGTCAAAATTGATAAGCTTATAATTTGCCACAGCCTTAAGCAAATTTATCCTTGCTATATTTATATCTGCATTATTTTGCTCTATATATGTGATAAAAGCATTTAGATCCTCATTTTCATAGCTTTTCCACCATTCTTTACTTAGATTAAGCTCTTGAAGCTTGATAGTTTGCAAATTTGGCTCATTGATTTGTTTTAATTTTCCTGAGCAAGCTATGAAAAATGCACTCAAAACGATATAAAAAAGTATTTTTTTCATGATCTATTCCTTTGAAAGGGCTGAGATAGGGTTTAAATTTGCTGCGTTTTTGGCTGGAAAAAAGCCAAAGATAATGCCTATAAGCACCGAGCTTAAAAGCCCAAGTACCACGGAGCTAGCAGACATGATCATTAAAAAATCGCTGCTGATAGCATTAAAAATAAATACAACAGCAAAAGACAAAGCCACGCCCAAAATGCTACCCATAGCACAAATCATCACAGCTTCAATCAAAAATTGCATTAAAATATCCTCTCTTCTAGCACCAACAGCCATGCGAATGCCAATTTCTCTTGTGCGTTCGCTCACGGAAACAAGCATGATATTCATCACGCCAATACCCCCTACGATGAGGGCTATAAGGGCTATTGAGGAGATTAAAATCGTCATTGTGCGGGTGTTTTCTTCGATAGCTTGTTTTATGCTATCTGAATTTATGGTGAAAAAATCTTTTTTGCCTCTTTTGATCTCTAAAAGCCTGATAATGCCAGCTTCTGCTAGAGTTGGATTTGCTTCATCTTTGACCTTGGCAACTATATCTTTTATCCTCTTATCTCCTGTAACCTTGTTCATGATCGTTGTATAAGGAGCATAAATTCTAACCGTAGTGCTTTCAAACATTCTGTTCGTATCTTTTTCAAGCACCCCTATGACTCTAAAGGGCTGACCGCTAAAAATAAAGGTTTTATTCAACACATCTTGGGCATCAAGATCTGTAAAAATTTGCTGATGAGCGTTATAATCAATCACAGCAACATTTGCACTTGATAAAATATCCTCATCATCAAAGGAGCTTCCAGCAGCGAAATTTAGCCCCTTGATCTTAAATTCATTTTTTCCTATGCCACTTCCTGTAGCATTTAGCGAAATTTCTTTATAAGTAACAATACCAGAAGTGCTAACCTGTGCCTCAACAGCTTCAAGATAAGGCAGACTTTGCACAGCTTTAAGATCATTAAGATTAAGATAACTTCTCCCACTTCTAATATCGCCAAAACCCCTACCTGCTTTGATTTCTATCGTATTTGTGCCAAGTCTTGAGATAGAAGAAAGCACTTGTTCTTGTGAGCCAAGTCCTAAAGCCACGACACAAACCACAGAGGCAATGCCTATGATCACGCCTAGCATGGTTAAAAGCGATCTTAGTTTATTTGAAAGTATTGATGAATAAGCGATTTTAAAGCATTCGGTGAGCTGGTTTTTTAGTAAGGCATAGTTTTTAAGCTCCTTTGGCATTTTATGGCTTGCTTTTTGCTTTGGAAGCTCCGCAAATTGGCTATCTTTGATGATTTCGCCATCTTTGATTTCTATCACTCTTTTTGCCTTGGCAGCTATACTTGGATCATGCGTTACAAGCACTATGGTATGACCCTTGGCATTAAGATCTTGTAAAATTTCAAGCACCATGATACCGCTTTTGCTATCAAGTGCACCGGTTGGCTCATCAGCTAAGATCAAATCCCCACCATTCATCAAAGCCCTTGCGATACTTACTCTTTGTTGTTGTCCGCCACTAAGTTCATTTGGCTTTGAATTAAGTTTATTTTGAAGCTCAAGATCGCTTAAAAGCTGTTTGGCTCTTTGATCTCTTTGAGAACTTGTTTTTCCTGCATATACAGCAGGTAGGGCAACATTTTCTTTTGCACTTAAAAGACTTAAGAGATTGTATCTTTGAAAGATAAAGCCTATCTTTTCGCGTCTAAGCTTAGCCTTTTCGTCCTTGTCAAGCTTTGTTACCTCATAATTTTCAAAAAGATAACTCCCGCTACTTGGCTCATCAAGTGTGCCGATGATATTTAAAAGACTTGTTTTACCACTTCCACTTTGCCCGATGATAGCAACAAATTCGCCCTTACTAATATGCAGATCAATGCCTTTTAAAATCTTTGCTTCGCCGATATTTTTGCGTATATTTTTTAAAGTGATCATGCTTTATCTTTTGGGAATTTTTGGCTTACTAACATTGCTTGTATCCGAACTTACGATAAGTTCTTCTCCCTCACTTAGTCCTTCTAAAATTTGAGTATTTAAAGAATCTTTTAACCCTAGTTTTACAGGCTGATTGATCTTTTGTCCATCTTTTAAAAGTTCGACAAAATACCCTTGTTTATCTGTTTTTATCGCATAAGTTGGCACAGCAAGTGTGGCTTTAGCAGAGGCTACTATGATTTGATTTTCCGTACTCATGCCTATGCGTAGGAGATTGTTTTCATTTTTAACAAAAAAATTTGCGTAGTAGTAAATGGCTGTGCTGGAACTTGATGAACTTGAGCTTGAATTTGAACCTGTTGCATCAGAAATTTCAGTATTTGCTGGATCTATGGTTGCTATTTTAGCTTCAAATTTGGTATTTGGATCGCTTAAGATAGAAAATCTCACTAGCTCTCCAACCTTGAGCTTACCCACATCAGCTTCAGCAATTTCCATTTTAACTTCCATTTCGTCTAAATTTGCGATTTTTACGATAGTAGGCGTGGTTTGATTAGCATTTACGGTTTGTCCCTCATCAACGGCTACATTGATGATGATACCTTCCATAGGAGCTGTTATCGTGGTGTAGTCAAGATCTTTTTGGGCATTTTTAAGTGTGATTTCAAGCTGAACAACCTGAGCCTCAAGATCAGCAACATTAGCCTTTAGGGTGTAAAAATTACTCTTGCTTGTTTCTAAGCTTTCTAGCGAAGTACCTTTAGCAGCGTAGAGCTTTTGCTCTCTTTCGTATTGGCGTTTAGCAATTTCAAGGGAAACCTTGTTGCTTTCAAGCTTAGCCTTAGCACTTGCAAGCTGGGCTTTAGTGATATCAAGCTCATTTTGTTGTTTATCCTTATCAATTTGTGCGATCAAATCCCCTACTTTTACCCTATCTCCTATCTTAACATAAAGTTTAGTGATTTGTCCACTAACCTGAGCACCCACATCAACCTGAGTTTTGGCATAAACCTCGCCAATAGCTTCAATGCTTTGTTCAATGTCTATTTTGCCCACTTTTTGAGTGATGAAATTTGGCTTTTCTGTCTTAAAAAATACAAAAAAAATGATCAAAAAAAACATAAGGGCTAAAAATGTGATGATAAGGTATTTTTTCATTATTTTTCCTCATTTATAAAAGAGTAATTTTAAATTTTTTTTGTGAATTTAAAGTGAAATTGTAGCAAAATATGATTTATTGATTTTTAATATTATTTTGTAAAAATAAAAAATATATTATTTTTTAATAGAAGCTCTAAATTTTAAGATAAAATATACAATAAAAAATCACTAGGATAAATGAAAATGTCTCAAGCCGTAGCCAACATTTTTGCAGGGGTAAATGGAGCTGGAAAAACTACTCTTTATTACAATGAACTTGAGCTGGGTAAAGATCTTGGCTACAGAATCAATGTCAATGAGATCGTAAGTAGTTTTGGAGATCCAAAAAATGCGAAAGATCAGGTTAGAGCTTCAAAAATTGCCATAAAAATGAGAGAAAATTATATCAAATACCATAAAGATTTTAACCAAGAAAGTACACTATGTGGAAAAGCTATTTTAAAGCTCTTTGAAAAATTAAAGGAACAAGATTATCAAATCAAACTCTTATATGTGGGTTTAGAAAGCCCAAGTCTTGCCAAGCAAAGAGTGAAAATAAGAGTAGCTAAGGGTGGACATCATGTTAATGATGAGACTATAGAAAAAAGAGATTATGAATCCTTAAGAAATTTAGCTAAAATCGCACATTTATGTGATGAGCTTATCATCTTTGATAATTCAACAAAATTTCAAAAAGTTTTAGAATGTAAAAATAGACAAATAAAAATCTTTCTAGAGCTTGAATGGATAAAGGATTTGGGAGTTTTAAATACTCTTAAACAAATACAACAAACTTAATTGATAATGAATTTACATAAAATAAAAGGAGATGACATGAAAAAAGAATTAGAACTTTTTTCCACAAGGTATTCTTGTAGGAATTTCACAAATGAAGCCTTAAATGATGAGGATTTAAGGCAAATTTTAGAGGTGGCAAGGCTTAGTCCTAGCTCCTTAGGGCTTGAGCCGTGGAAGTTTTTAGTCGTCAAAGATGAGTTTAAAAAGGCTGAGATCTCAAAAATAGCAAATAATCAAGCTCATGTAAAAAATGCTGCTGCTTTGATCATCATCGTTTCAAAGCTTGATTTTGCAAGCACTTTTGAAAGCAAATTAAGAGCTAGAAAGATGAGCGAGGAGGACTTGCAAATGAGACTTAAGACCTATAAGCCTTTTTTGGAGGCAATGAATGCTGAACAAAAGGTATTTTATGCTAGAGAACAAGCTCATCTTGCACTTGGAGGCATTTTATATGCAGCAAATGCTCTGAAAATCGCTACTTGTGCCATAGGTGGCTTTGATAAAAATGCCTTAAATGCTTATCTTAAACTTGATACAAGCAAGGAATTTACAAGTCTTATCGTTGCACTTGGGAAAAGTGCTGATGAGAAAATTCCGCCAAAGCAAAGATATAGCTTTGATGAAGTGGTAAAATTTATCTAAAAAACCTGAGTTTTTGATATAAAAACTCAGTTCGTTTTATTTTCTTATCTGTCCGTCGCCACTGATAAGGTATTTATAAGTGGTGATTTCATTTACTCCCATAGGACCTCTTGCATGAAGCTTACTTGTAGAAATGCCAACCTCGCCTCCAAAGCCAAATTCGCCTCCGTCGCTAAAGCGAGTAGAAGCATTAGCATAAACGCAGGCTGAATTGATCATTTTTTGGAATTTTTCTATATGAGCGTGATCATTTGAAAGTATGCTTTCACTATGAGCTGAGCTAAATTTATGAATATGTTTTATGGCTTCATTTATATCCTTAACAATTTTTACATTCAGTTCTAAAGCCAAATACTCATTTTCAAAGTCCTTTTCGTCTGCTAAAACCACGCTTTCATAATCTTTAAAAAAATCAAAGGCATTTTGATGAGCGTGGATTTTTACCTTAAATTTAGCAAGTTCAGGCTTTAAAAGCGTAAAAAGCTCAGAAGCTATTTTTTCATGCACAAGCAAGCTTTCAAGGGCATTGCAAACGCTTGGTCTTTGGCATTTTGCATTGATGATTATACTTACAGCTTGCTTTAAATTTGCACTTTCATCAGCAAAGATATGACAAAGCCCCTTATCTTGCCTAATGAGTGGAATTTTAGTGTTTTGTGCTACTTCTTTGATCATTTGCGTACTACCTCTTGGAATGAGTGCATCAATAAGATCATCAAATTTTAAAAGTTCATTGATCTCATCTTTACTTTCAAGCATTAAGTAGCATTTTTGCAAATCATATTTTTCAAGCACTTCTAAAACAAGCTTATAAAAGGCCTTACTTGAATTTGTAGCCTCGCTTCCGCCTTTAAAAATGCAAGCATTTGAGCTTTTAAGCATTAAAGCAGTGATTTCAGCGCTTAAGGCTGGGCGTGCTTCATAGATCACGCATAAAAGACCTATGGGGATACTTACTTTTTCTATCTTTAATCCAGCATGATTAACAAAGCCACCAAGCACCTTACCGATAGGTTCATCAAGTCTTGCTATGCATTCTAAGCCCTCACAAAGTCCCTCAAGTCTTTTTTCATTTAACAAAAGCCTATCTCTAAAGGCTTCACTCTTATCAAAAACAAGCAGATCCTTAGCATTTTCTTTTAAAATAAAATCCAAATTTTTTCTTAAATTTGAAGCGATTTCTAAGATGATTTGTTCTTTTTGTTTGGGTTTTAGTTCGAGTAATTTTGGGGAATTTTCTTTGATATTTTCAATCAAGGTTCGCATTTTAATCCTTTATTTATAAAAAATTTGATACATTATACAAAAAATCATATTGAAGAAAGGTAAAAACTATATGAAAAAAGTGGATTTAGTCATAGTGGGTGCAGGACCTGCTGGCATAGGTGCTGCTGTTGAAGCAAAGCTTAAGGGCAAGGAAGTTGTGTTGCTTGAAAAGGCAAATGAAACTTGTCAAACCTTTAGGGTTTTTTATAAGGACGGAAAAAGAGTAGATAAAGAATACAAAGGACATGACAGCAACAACCGCGGACATATCCCTTTTGAAGACGGGACAAAGGAAAGCACGCTTGAAACCTTTGAAAAAGCACTTAAAGAGCATAATATCGACATTCAGTTTTCAAGCGAAGTTGAAAGCGTAAAAAAAACAAATGAAAACTTCATCGTAACGACTCCAAAACAAAGCTATGAATGTCAAAATATCATCATTGCTATAGGTAGAATGGGCAAGCCAAATAAGCCTGATTATAAACTTCCAAGTTCTCTTTCAAAGCTCATTAATTTCAATGCTAATTCAGTGCAAAAAGGAGAAAAGCTTATCATCATAGGCGGTGGAAACTCAGCAGCTGAATATGCTGTAGATCTTGCAGGACAAAACGAGGTTACGCTTTGTTATAGAAAAGATAAATTTACTAGGCTAAATGATACAAATTTAAAAGATATAGAAGAAGCAGGCAAGAGTGGCAAGGTCAAACTCAAGCTTGGCATAGATATCACAGAAGTTCTTGATGAAAATGGCAAGATCAAGATCAATTTTACTGACGGAACAAGCGAACTTTATGATAGGGCTATTTATGCCATAGGTGGTTCTACTCCTGTGGATTTTCTTCAAAAATGTGGCATACAAGTTGATGATAAAGGTGTTCCAAGCTTTGATGAAAACAGACAAAGCAATGTCAAAGGCATTTTTGTCGCAGGAGATATAGCCTCCAAAAATGGCTCAAGTATAGTTGTTGGTCTTAATGACGGCGTTATCATTAATGATTTTTTAAGTAAATAATCCTTAGCCTCAGCTTGAGGCTAAATTTCACTTCTTTTTCTGCTTGGCTCTATAATTTAAGTTTAAAAGATAGATTAAAAGTAATTTTTTATATAAACTATCCTCACAGCTAGAAAAAAATTGATGATCATAACTTAGCTTTGTTTCATTTTAAAATATAATAAAAAAGCCAAAAGCAAATTTAAAGCCTTTAAAATGCTTAAAGCTCATAAGTCTTAAAAGGGTAAAATAGCTATAAAAACTCAAACACTTTTAACTAAGTCTATAAAACTTGGGCAAAATAATGAAATTTTAATCCATTCTAATATACAATTCATAAAATCAAACAAAAAGGACTTGATCATGCGAATTTTCTTGTTTAAAATTTGCAAAAACCTTATCTTTCTTGCATTTTTATTTGATATTTTACAAGCTGATATAAAAGAAGAGCCTAAATTTAAGGTTTTTGGTATGTCCCCGCAAATCACCGTTTTACTTCAAATACTCTATCCTCAAGGCTTAGTTGGGCTAAACTATACCCCTCGTCCCGAAGATAAAGAATTTATGCCAGAAAATGTAGCCAAGCTTCCTGTTCTTGGTGGCACAAGAAATACTGAGGTTTCCTTTGAAAAGCTTGTAGCCTTAAAGCCTGATTTTATCTTTGTTGCCAAAAATACACCCAAACACCTCATCACAGCTTATGAAAAACATGGCATTAAGATCATAGAGCTTGAAATTTGGGACAGACAAAAATTACCACAAAGCATAAGCATTATAGGAAAAAATTTACACATCGAGCAAAGAGCTTCAAAGCTTAATGCCTTTTTAGAAAAGTCTCAAAACTTGCTTTTAAATTTAGAAAACAAGATCCTTAAAAGACCAAGTATTTATTTTGCCTTTGGCAATGATGGCTTGCAAACTTCTTGCCTTGATCCTAAGAACGAAAAAGAAGATCTTGCCTTTAAAATCGGCGGCAAAAACGCCATAACTTGCTCCTTACTCTCAAGCAAACAAGGACTAAGTAGTGTAAATTTTGAAATTTTGCTCAAGCTTGATCCTGATCTTATCTTTGTGCGTGAAAAAAGACTTTATCAAGAGCTTTTAAACAAGCCCTCTAAGTCTTGGCAAAATTTAAGCGCCATTCAAAACAAAAAGATCTATTATGCTCCCTCAAGTCCTAGTAATTGGCTTTATAGACCACCAAGCATTCTACAAAGCATAGGCATTCCTTGGGCTTTTTCTAAGGTTCAGCCTGAGCTTTTGAGTGAAAATTTAGCCAAAGAGCTTGCACAAGAGTTTTTTAAGCTCTTTTTTCAAGAGCTAAGCGATGAGCAGTATAAAGCACTTTTTTTAAAAAACTAACTCAAGATCTTGCCATGATCACTAAGCCTTATACTCAAATTTTAAGCCTTGTGTTTTTATTTGTTTTGCTACTCATAAGTATGCTACTTGCTCTTAGCATTGGCGAGGTGCAAATGCCTTTAAGTAAGGTTTTTACTCTTGTTTTCTTTCCTGATTCAAGCAAAGAAAGCTTGATCATTCATGATACAAGAATGCCAAGGATCATCGCTGCTGTCGTGGTTGGCGGGGCTTTGGCATTAAGTGGGGCTTTATATCAAGGAGTTATTGGCAATGTTTTAGTGTCTCCGGGTATTTTGGGTGTTTTAAGTGGGGCTAGTTTTGGAGCAGCACTTGCTATGGTTTTAGGGCTTTCTACCTTAGGCATAGAACTTTTTTGCTTTAGTTTTGGCTTGCTTGCTATGGGGATTTCGCTTTTGCTTTCTTTTATCTTTGATCAAAATCGCAGTATTTTAATGCTGATCTTAGGAGGTATCATCACTTCTTCGTTTTTTGGTGCTGGAGTTAGTATCATAAAGATCCTAGCAGATCCTTACAACACACTTCCAAATATCGTGTATTGGCTCATGGGTTCGCTTGCTTCTTTACATACTCTGCCCTTGATTTTTGCAAGCCTTGTATTTATCCTTAGTTTAATCTTAGTCATTTTAGGCTCAAAGGTGATTGATATCTTAAATTTAGACTATGAAAGTGCAAGTGTGCTTGGGGTTTGTGTGAAAAAAATGCGTTTATTGTTTATACTTGGTGCAACCTTGCTTGCAAGCAGTAGCGTTGCACTTGCTGGGCTTATTGGGTGGATTGGGCTTGTTATCCCTCATATGTCTCGCTTTATCATAGGGGCAAATCATCGCTTTAGTTTGCCTTTTTGCACCCTTTTTGGAAGTTTGTTTTTGCTTTTTTGTGATACCCTAGCACGCACTCTTTCAAATACCGAAATTCCAATAGGCATAATGACAAGTCTTTTTGGCATACCTCTTTTTGCCTTGATTTTATTTTACAACAGAAAAAAGGCTTTAGATGCATAAAATAAAAGCATGTGATCTAAGCGTTGCTATACAAAAAACACCCATTTTACATAAGATAAGCTTTGAGTTAGCAAGCGATCAAATTCTTTGTATCTTAGGACAAAATGGTAGTGGCAAAAGCACGCTTTTACGCACGCTTTTGGGCTTACTTGCTTATAAGGGAAGCCTTAAGATAGGAGATCAAGAATGCAAGGATCTAAGTATCAAACAAAAAGCTCAAATGCTAAGCTATGTGCCTCAAACTCAGCACCTTTCTTTTCCTTTTAAGCTTTTTGAAGTGGTTTTAATGGGTCGCTTTCATCAAAGTAAATTGTTATACTACTCAAAACAAGATAAGAAAATTGCCCTAGAAACACTTGAAAAATTAGAACTTTCTCATCTTGCAATGCAAAATTTCAACTCACTTTCAGGCGGTCAAAAGCAACTTGGCTTCATCGCTAGGGCTCTTTGTCAAGACACAAAGATCATGATCTTAGATGAGCCTGTAAGTGCTTTGGATCTTTCTTACTCCTTTAAGCTTTTAAAGCTTTTAAGATCCTTTCAAAACAAAAGCATTATACTAAGCTCTCATCACCCTGAACAATGCTTCATCGCCGATCATATCCTTATGCTAAAACAAGGTAAGGTTTTTGCTTATGGGGAAAGTAAAAAGATACTAAACGAAGATACAATCAACGCCCTTTATGAGATCAAAACTAAGGAAGTAGAGCTTCCAAACAAGGCAAAATACTTTTGTCCCCTTGTGTAACACCAACACAGCCAAATGAAAAAATACAATTTTAAAATTTAATATCATTTTGTGTTCAAAAGTTCAAAAGTTCAAAAGTTCAAAAGTTCAAAAGTTCAAAAGTTCAAAAGTTCAAAAGTTCAAAAGTTCAAAAGTTCAAAAGTTCAAAAGTTCAAAAGTTCAAAAGTATAAAAGCAGGGTTAAAAACCCTGCTTTATCAAAAGCTACTGAAGTAGTCTTAAGATATTTTGTTGAGAAGCGTTAGCTTGTGCTAGAGCATAAGATCCACTTTGAGCAAGTATGTTTGCCTTAGAGTAGTTTGCACTCTCGCTTGCAAAGTCAACATCTCTTATGTTTGACTCAGCTGATTTGACATTCACCTGAGTTACTGTAAGGTTATTGATGGTTTTTTCGATTTGTTGTTGCACAGAACCGATATCAGCACGGATCACATCAAGATTAAGTATAGCTGTTTCAGCTATATCCATAACAGCCATAGCACCCTTAAGTGTGGTTACCCCTGCAGTTTGATCAGCTGCGTCATATACAAAAGTCTTAACCGCTGCAAACTGAGATTGTCCTGAACCAGCAGAAAAGCCTGAACCAGCAGATACGGTATAAGCCTGTGTATAACCACCACTAATAAATGCAACCGCATTAGCAAGGATAGCTGAGTAGTTCGCACCACTACCCACACTAAAGCCTGAACCAGCTGTAAAACCATTTCCAGTAGCTGACATGAAAGCAGCTACGGATCCTGTGATAGTGAGCTTGCCCTTGCTATTGGTATTAAAGCCCATAGCATCAGCTTTATCAAGATCAAGAAGCCCCTTACTTTCTCTTAAAGATACAGAGGTTTGAGAAATGAAGGCTGCGTCATAGCCAAAACCTGTACCTGAGACAACGATATCTTGTCCGCTGTTTTTGATCAAGGTTAAACGACCATAGTTATTCATCATCTTTGTACCAGCAATACCAGAGCCAGCACCCATATTTCCACCAGTGATCACTATACCTCTACCATCAGCTGAGTTTAAAACAAGCTTGTTGTTTTGATCCAAAGAAGCTTGAACACCTGTAGTATCTTTTACAGCATTGATAGCATTAACTAAAGCACCATTTTTATCGCTATCTTGATAGTCTATCCTACCTATAGTAACGCCGTTAATGGCAAAATCTTGGCTTGTACTACCAGCTGCAACTGTATAAAGTCCTACTGTTTGCACTGTGTAAGTTGCACGAACACCTGTTTTATCAGCTACTCTGTTGATTTCTTCTGCTAAAGCACCTATACCTGTGTTGATACTATAAGAAATAGCCACACTAGCAAAATCAAAGTCTTCAACCCCATTGTAGTTTAAGATACTTAAATTTGCATTACCAGAAGTTGTGATTTGCCCACCTGTTTCAAAACGAGTAACCCCGATCTTAGAGCTTTGAGTCGAACCGATAGTCGCTTTTACAGACTGGTTAGAGTTTACACCCATTTGGAACTCTTGGTTTGTAAAACCACCACTAAGAAGTTGCTTGCCGTTGAAAGAAGTTGTATTTGCGATAGTATCAAGTTCTTCCATAAGACGGTTGATATCTGCTTGAAGCATGTTTCTTGTCTTTGTGCTTTGTCCATCTTGAGCAGCTTGAGTAGCCTTAGTCTTGATCAAGTCAAGGATCTTAGTTTGCTCGTCCATAGCTTTATCAGCAACTTGAAGCAAAGAGTTTGCATCATTACCATTGCTTATAGCTTGACCTAAAGTTGAAGCCTGAGTTCTAAGTTGATCTGCGATCGCAAGACCAGAAGCGTCATCTTTTGCTGAGTTGATTCTAAGACCTGAACTAAGTCTTTCCAAAGAAGTATCCAAACTTCTGCTGTTAAGTTGAGTGTTTGCTGTTGCGTTAAGCGCAGCGACATTCGTATTTACACGCCATCCCATTTTAAATCCTTTTAAGTAAAATCAACGAATTCCTTTCGTTGTTACAAGCTAAATCGAACGAAGAAAAAAAAAGTTTATACTTTTTTGTAAAAAAAATTACATTTTTTATAAAGTGCCTTTTTTCAGGTATTTGAAAGGAAGTTAAAAAGCAAAATTTGTTATATTTTTAAGATAAAAATCTTTTTTCAAGCTCTTCTTTGCTTAAATTTGAAAGAATTTGAACCTGTTTTTTAAGCATAAAAAGCCTAAAGCCTGACAAGATAAAAAGCAAACAAAAAAGACAAAAAAGGCTTATATCTATCACTAAAAAGCCATTTTTAAAGCACAAAAAAGCAAAGCAAAGCATGGCTAAAAGTGGCAAAAGTGCATTTATAAGCTGTTTTTGTATCACTTCTTTGAAATTATCAAGCCCTTTAGTGAAATTCCTAAAAAGCAAAATTTTACCCCTTTTTGCAAGTATCAAAAGCTCATCTTGATCGCTAAAAACACCTTGCAAACGGCTGATATAACTAAACTCATGCTCTTTTTGTTTAAAATTTGCAAAAAGAGTATAAAAACAAAAGCCTCTTTTTTCACTGCACCTAAGCTTTTCAACACGGGCAAATTTAACATAAAATTTATCCATAAAAAAGGGATCAAAACTCATCTAAGCTCTTTCATAAATTCCATAAGTATCTTCTCCTAAAAAGCCCTTAAATAAAGGCTTTAAATGTAAATTTAAGCGGATATTTTCAAGGCTATTGAACCTTGAGTTTGAAAAGATCAAAAAAGCATCCATTTCATCTTTAACGCCTTGCAAAAACGAAGCTCCGCCCTCAAACATGATAAATTTAGCACTTTTTGGAATCTTAGCATAAATTTTTCGCTCTTTTACGCTAAAAAGCGGGATCGTTGTATCAAAAACACTTAGTTCTTCTAGGCTTAAAGCTCTTTCTTGATCCTTAAATTGATCCAAAAAATGCGATAATATGCAAAGATCAGGAGCTTTATCTCCTGCTAAACGGCTATCAAGCAAGGGTCTATCCTGCCTTAAAGTTTGCCCACCGATAACGAGCAAATCAAGCTTTGAGCGGATCTTATGAGCATAGGTTCTACTTTCCAAGCTACTTACTTCCTTGCCAAGTGCTGAGCCATTTAGACTGAGGGCTAGTTTAAAAAGCTTAAAACTGCCATTTTGCCACTTCAAAAAGGGTTTTAAAAGCTCCTTGCCCCTTTGTTCTAAAACGCCCATTTTTACCTCAATGCCATGTTGTTTTAAAAACAAAGCCCCACCGCTTGCTATCTTGTTCGTATCACTTGTAGAAATGATAACTTTTTTAAAATGAAGCTCGGTAAAAAGCCTTGCACAAGGCGGGGTTTTGCCTTGGTGGTTGCATGGTTCTAGGCTTACAAAAGCAGTGGCGTCTTTGAGCAAATTTGCGTGGTGCTTGCACACAAAATCATGGGCTAAATTTGGCTCTTGTGGGATTTGCAAAGTGGGATTTAAACTTTTTAACGCCTTGCAAATAGCATTTAACTCAGCATGAGCCGTGCCTGCTTTTTCATGAGCTTGCAAGCTTAAAATGCGTTCATTTTTATCAAGTATAAGACAGCCAACGGCTGGATTTGGATAGGTTAAAAACTGATATTTCCAAGCTTCATTGAGTGCTAAGGACATATAAAATTCATCGTTCATTTTACAATCTTTGTAAATTTTTTAGTGTATTTGGGTGCAAAAAAAGCCAAAAAGCCCTTAAAGCTTGAAAATACACCCTTACAAGCTCTCTTCGAAGCTTAGCAAAACCCTTAAGCTTTTTAAAACGCGAATCAATCGTGCTTTCATTTTCTGGCTCAACACCTATCAAAAAAGGCTTATAAAGAATATTTAAAACCCCGTTAATATAAAACATATCCATATAATCATCGACCGGAGCGATCAAGTCTTTACTATGACGCATAAATTTCAAAGCCGCACTTGGAGCAAGAAAATAACCCTGAGTTCCGCCAAAATTCTTATAAGTGATATAAAAATGCTCATCAATACTAAGGCTTTTTTTATCAAACAAAGCACAAAGCCTAACATACTCAAAACCACTTTCAAGTATGCTTAAAATGCCTTGTTCAAAGTCCTTTGTAAAAAAAATATCATCTTCTAAAATAAACAAATTTTCATTTAAATCAACACAAAGTTGCCAAAGCTTATAATGACTTGCAAAACAGCCCTTTTCGCCCAAAGAAAGCTCTCTTCCTTGAAAAAAACAAGCCTTTTTAAAATGCTTTTCAAAGGCTAAATGCTCATCATTTTTCGCATCAACAGCCTCAAAAAAATGAAATTCAAGCAAGGATTGAAGCTTAGGACTTTCTTTTAAGAGCTTTGAAATTTTATCCTCCATAGCCTTTTTTCTATCTAAGCTTCTTTTAAGGTTTATAATGAAAACTTTATGCATTCTTATCCTTAATCTAAAATGCAAAGTATGGCACAAAATGATAAATCAACAACCTTTGCTTGCTAGTAAGGGACTTTAAAAGCAATACAAACAAAGCAAATAGGCATATTTACGAATACCTATGGATCTTAAGCACCTAAATTTACCTTTTTAGCCTTTCAATCAAAGCTTTTTTATACTCTTCTATCCTTGAATAAGACACACCCTCAAAAACCAAAGGCTCAAGATAAGTCATCTCACAATGCAAAGCACTTGCTTTCATAGGCAAAAAGACATTTTTAAGCTCCACGCCTATGCGTCCGTTTTTACCATAAGTTGAACGCCCTCCACCAGCAGTAGAAACCACTAGCATTTGCTTACCTTTCCAAAGTCCGGGTCCCACACTGCCCCAAGTTTCATTTAAATAAGCTTTCATCATGGGCGTGATATTAAACCAATGCGTAGGAAACAAAAACACTATCCTGTCGTATTTTTTAGTGATTTCATACTCTTTTGCGCCGTCAATTGCTCTTGTATCAAAGCCATAAATTTGCTCTAAATTCCTTACCTCCACGCCCTCCACGCTTCTAGCAGCTTCTTCTAAAGCCTTGATGAAAGTCGAGCTTTCAGGATAAGGATGCGAAGCGATGAGCAAGGTTTTAATGTCCGTTTTTTCCGCTCCAAAGGCTAAGCTTATCAAAGCCATGAGCAAGGCTATAAAACTTAAGATTTTTTTCATTTTTACTCCTTGTTGATAGTGATTTTAAAATCATTCTTAAAAGCTCTTATCTTAGCTAAATCCTCGCTTTTTAGCTTTCCAAGAAAGGCTAAACCACTATGAAAGCCCTGTTTTTCATAAAATATCCCCAAATTCCCCCAAGGAGAAAAATAAAAAAAATCCCCAACACTAGGATCATAACCCCTTATCCCACTCATATCAAGAGGGCTTTTTAAAGGCTTACTTATCTTTTCTTTGCCCACATAATCGCTAAATTCAAGCTCTAAGGGAAGCTTGGCATAAAGGCTCTTTGCAGCAGCGTTTTGCTCAAGCTCAAGCACTATCTTTTCGGCATTTCCTGCCTCAGTTTTAAAGCTTAAAGAAATGATCATTTTTTCTCCTTTGTCTAAATTTTTAGCTTCTAAATAAAAGCTCATTAAAGCCATAAAAAGCCCTAAAAATAAGATTTTTTTCATTTTTTACTCCTTATGATTGATCTCTAAATGCTTGATGATACGAGCAGGATTGCCAGCTACGATGACATTTGGTGGCACATCTTTACTTACCACACTACCTGCTGCCACTATGCTATTATCTCCTATACAAACGCCCGGACAAATGGTAACGCCTATGCCAAGCCACACGCGATTTCCTATCTTTATGCCCTTACAAAAGGTAGCACGGCGTTTGTAGGGGTTAAAATCGTGATTTATCGTTGTGAGGTTGCATTTTGGAGCGATAAAAACATCATCGCCAATTTCTATGCCACCTCTATCCATAAAGGTGCAGGCTTGATTCATAAAGAAATTTTTGCCAATTTTTATATTTTTTCCAAAATCCACATAAAAAGGTGGCAATATCATACAACTTTTATCAAGCTTTTTGCCTATGATCTGGCTAAAAATTTCACGCACTTCTTCTTCGCTGTGATCTCCTGTATTTAGCTTGTGAGTAAGCTTTAAAGTCTCTTTAATCACATCAAAAATTTGAGGAAAATCCTCATCATTCATATCCACAAGCTCGCCTTCTAAATCACGCGTGAAAATATCGCGGTTGCTAGTGGGCGCTGGCGTGCTTTTAAATTTAGGGTGGCTTTTATCAAGCCCTATACTTGAGGGCGTGCTACAAATATACCTTGCAGCTTCCAAAGTCCTAAGCTCTAATTCTTTTGGCATTTTGTATCCTTTTTTGAAATTTAAAAAACAGCTTGCGATATAAAACAAGCTTTGTTTTGTGTAATTATAAAAAATGAGAGCAACTCTAAGTCAAGGGTAAAATGCAAAAAATTTAAAATTTTATTTTTAATTGTTCAAATATCTTGCTAAACTGAGCTAAAAATTTAGAAAAAATAATTTTAAGCTTACAAGAAAAGAGCATTTAGACTAAGAAAATTTATAAAAAGGCTCGGCGATCAGCTAGGTTGTGAAAATTTTAAGCGTTTAAATAAATTTCACAAATCCTAGCCTTTGGCTCAAACAGCTTTTACTAAGCTTTGCTGATAGCCATGCCCAAAGCTTTGAAGGCTATCAAGCACAAATTTAAGGCTAAGTCCAAGCTCTGTAAGGCTGTATTCAACCTTAGGTGGCACCTCAGCATAAACCTTGCGTTTGATGATCTTAGCACTTTCAAGCTCTCTTAAATTTTGTGTGAGCACATTTTGCGAAATGCTTTGATTTTTCGTCGCCATAAGCTCCTTTCTCAGCTCGCCAAATCTTTTTCTATCTTCTAAAAGCTTGGAGATGATGAGAAGTTTCCATTTATTTCCCACTAAATTTAAAGCAGTTTCCACAGGACAAGGAGAATAATAAGGATCTTTTTTCATTTTCTTTCCTTTTTTTAAATTTTTTGGATAATTCTAGCAATTTTTTCTTAGAATTTACCTTAAATTTAAGAGCTAATTTTAAAAATTTCAAAATTTTTTATACCTTTTTAAAGGCTATTTTTACATAATAGTTCTAAAAAACTAACTATATTATTTTAAACTCCCTACTTGATTTTTATAATTTTATCATTTAAAATTGCGTTCATAAAATTTAGCTTGCGATAAAAAAGCTTGATTTTAAATTCATTTTTAAAGGAAAATATCATGAAAATAGCAGTTTTAGGTGCAAACGGCAGATCAGGAAGCCTTATCGTTAAAGAAGCCTTGGCAAAGGGCGCGAAAGTAAGTGCCTTTGTAAGAGGGGCAAGCCAAAGGGTAGATAGCAAGGCAGAGCTTATCAAAAAAGATATATTTGATCTTGAAAGTGCTGATTTAAAGGGCTTTGATGTGGTTGTTGATGCCTTTGGCGTGTGGGAGGATTTGAGCTTTCATAAAAAACATATCGAGCATTTAGCAAAGCTTTTTAAGGAGCTAAATAATACTAAGCTCATCGTAGTAGGCGGTGCTGGATCTTTATATATGGACAAAGAGCATAAAACACAGCTTATGGATTTGCCTGAATTTCCAGCTGAGTATATGGGCGTGGCAAAGGCTACAGCTGAGGTTTTAGAATTTTTAAGAGGGCAAGATTTTGACTGGACTTATCTTTGTCCGCCAGCTGATTTTATCTATGAAGCTCCTAGAAGTGGAAAATACAGCCTTGGAGGCGAAGAATTCTTTGTAAATTCAAAGGGTGAGAGTAAGGGAAGCTATGCGGATTACGCTTTGGCTTTGGTTGAGCTTGCTTTTAAAGGCGGACATAAAAAAGAACGCTTAAGCATGGTAGGCGAAGAAGCTTAAAAAGAGGCGTAAAGCCTCTATCTAAAATAAAAAGGATAAAAAATGAAAAATTTTAAACATATTTTCAGCTCTTTGGCACTTGTTGGTGCTTTAAGCAGTGCTGTTTTTGGGGCAGATTTCACACAAAAAACGCTAAAAGTTGGCGAGGTGCAAATTTATGAAAAAGCTGGGCTTAAGCTTCATGCTTACAACACCAAGGACGCACTAAGCGATGAAGCTTATATCATCGAAACTTCTAAAGCTTTGATAGCCATTGAAATGCCCTCATTTACAAAAAATCTTGATGAATGGCAAGACTATACAAAGGCACTTAAAAAGCCTTTAAAAGCGGTTTTAGTGGCAAATCACGCTACCGGAAAAGACTATGTCAAGGGTGTTAAAATTTATGCGACAAAGGATGCTAAAAAGGCTATTGAAAGTGGGAGCGTGAAAGCTATAACTGACGGGCTTGTAAAGAGCTTTGGAGCAGATTTTCAAGGTGGGGATAAAATGCTTGAGGTAAATCAAAACCTAGAATTTGGAAAAAACCTCATCGAAGGAGTCGAATTTGACATCGTGGCTGATAATGATGTGTTTGACATTAAAATTCCAGCTCTTAACGCCGTTTATACGCATATGCTAGGACAAAAGGTGCATTCTATCTTAGTAAGCAAGGAGCAAATTAATGCTCTTATAAGCAAGCTTGAAGCGTATCAAAAAGCAGGTTTTGAACTTATTTTATCGGCTCATCACACGCCAGAAGGACAAGAGGCTTTAAGTGAGAAAATAGCTTATCTTAAAAAGGCTAAAGAGCTTATAGCAAAAAGCAAAAATGCTGAAACTTTCATTTCTTTGATGAAAAAAGAATTTAAAGACTACGCAGGCGAAAACTATCTTCAAATGAGTGCTGGCGCACTTTTTAAATAAAAAAGAGGCGTAAGCCTCTAAAAAGATCAAAGAAATTTTACAAATGCCCTATATAGTTTAAATTTAGAAGTAAAAATATAAAAATTGTTTTTAATCATATATAAATTTATAAAGTTTTATTTTGATATAATTTTTGCCATATTTTTAAAAATAAGGCTTTATAATGAACTCGCAAACTACTTTTAACACTATCTTAGAAAAAATAAAACAAGCAAATTTAAATAACAAAAGCAAAGGCTCTATCTTTGAAAAGCTCTCAAAGCACCTGATAAAATAATAAGGAGTGTAATATGAATGAGCTTGATTATGCAGAGTATGTTAGTGTTGATAGAAAGCGATGCAAGGAAAAAATTAAAGAGCTTTTTAAGGAAAATGAGACTAAGCCCATTGCTATTGCGATCAATGGAAAATGGGGTGTTGGAAAAAGTCATTTTTACAAAAATGAAATAGTACCACTTTTAAAAAAGGAATTTAAGAAAAATCCCATTTATACTTCAGTTTTTGGAAAAAAAGATGAAAATGAGATTATTAAGGATTTGGTGTCTCAGTTTTTGACGATAGAAAATAAAAAGACAAATATCATAAGAAAGCTTATAAAAGGAATATCTAATTTATTTGGAAAAAATATAGATTTGGATTTGTTATTTGAATTTCTCAAAATAAAAGATATGAGCAATACCATTGTTTGTATAGATGATTTTGAAAGATTATCAGATAAAATCCCTGTGCAAGATATTTTGGGTTTGATCTGCGAGCTTAAAGAAAATAAAGAATGCTCTGTAATAGTAATCTACAATGAAGATGAGCTCTTTAAAAATAGCCAAAATAAAGAAGTATTTGGAAAATACAAAGAAAAGGTCTTTGACTTTCAAATCAAATTTTCTCCATCTACAATAGAGCAATTTTCTATTTTAGATCCAAAATTAGATAAAAATTTTGATGCCTATAAATATTTTCCTGATATTATAAATATAGATAAACTCTTAGAAAATCATCAAACACAAGATAAAGATCGTAATTATATAAATCTAAGAGAATTAAACAAAGCAAATCACACCTACCAAAGGCTTTTAAAAAATTTTTCTCTAGAAAAATATCCGTCAGAAGAATTTAAAAAAATCTACAATTATATACTTTATCCCATTGCTTATGCTTATCATTTTGGACTTAAAAAAGAATATTTTGACAAAGACGATGGAACACAAGTTTCAATCTTGACCTCTCCAGATACTTCAATGTATAGTGAATTATTAAAATATTTACTACCTTATTTAAAAAATGACTTTGAGTTTATGCAAAAAACCGGTTTTTTAGATATATCATCACCACGAAAATGTATTTTTCTACAAAATTTTGTTAAAAAAATTATCGATGATACTATGTTTCACACAGAATATATCAAAGAATGGGATAAAAAAACCACACTCAAAGAAGCCTCGATAAGCTTCTTTTTAAAACATAGAAATGATATCAAAAGCATTCCATATATGTTTGGATATAGGATACTAGATTATGCCTTTGATGAAGAAAAAGTTCGCCTTTTTTATAAAAAAATAAAAAGCTTTGCATTAGATTTGGCAATAAAAGAGCATAAAGAAGAAGTATTAGCCTTATTTAATCAATGGTGCGATGAAGCTTATGAAACAAGAAATATTAAAGGTGAAACAGAGTATTTTTGGATTAGCGAAGATACTTTTTATTATCCGTTAAAATTTGCATTTGAAAAACTAAATATTGAAATGCCTAAAAATAAACTCGTGGAATATTTTTCACAAATTAACTCTTCATCTTAAATAATTAGAATTTAGCAAATTTCTAAGCCTAAATTTAAGGCATTTTCACTTCACTTTTGGTGAGTATCTTACTTTATTTTCTGTATTGACTTTTTGCAAAAGCTTTATTATAGTTTCAAAAAAAATTAAAGGATCAAAAATGAACTTTGTTAAATTCATGCTCTTTTTGGCTATTTTTAGCCTTGCAAATGCTGGTGAGGCAAGGTATTTTATGCAGCAAGACAGCGACATAACAAGTAAAATTCCTTACGGAAATAACGAAAAAGCAGGTAGCTATGTCGATGTGGGCGATACGAAGCTTTATTATGAGCTTTATGGTAAGGGCGAGGTGGTGCTTGTTTTGCACGGCGGAGGCGTTGGAAGTACTTATGAAATGGGGCGTTTGATCGATGAGCTTTCTAAAAATTACCAAGTTATCGCCCTTTCAACCCGCGCTCATGGCAAATCTCCTATCGGCAAAGAGCCTTTAAGCTATGAGCAAAAGGCAAAGGACGCACTTGCAGTTTTAAAAAAAGTGAGCAAAAAGCCTGCCATAGTGCTTGGCTTTAGCGATGGCGCTTATACAGCTTATAAACTTGCTAGTATGTATCCAAAATCTGTCAAAAAAATCATAGCCATAGGTGCTGGAGAGCTAATCAGCCCAAATCTTAGAAAAATCCCGCCAGTTAAGCTTGAAACTTGGGCTAAAATGGATGCTAAATTTATGAAAAACAAGCTTGAATTAAGTCCAGAAAGCCCTGATGATCTTCAAAAGTATTTTGATGAGTATTTTAAATTTTATAGCGAACTTAAGGTTTCAAAGGAGCTTTTTAGCACCATAAAATGCCCTGTTTTGCTTATAGTGGGCGAAAATGACGCTAACGCTCCGCTTGATAGCGTGCTTGCAGCTCATAAAATGATACCAAATGCGAGCCTAGCAGTTATCGCAAATGCACCGCACCCAGCATTTAACGCAAATTTTGACGCCGTTTGGGCGAACATAAAGCCCTTTTTGCAAAGATAAAAATTTGTTTTTAAGGAAAGAAAATGATTTATTATTTGATAGCTTTTTTAATGGGCGTTGCGATTACTTTTCAAGCAGGCGTTAATGCTAGCCTTGCTAAAAGCTTAAACTCAACAGCCCTTGTGGCAGGCTTTATCTCGCTTTTTATCGGTGCTTTTTGTATAGGAAGCGTGGCTCTTTTTAAGGGAGATTTAAACTTAAGTCTTTTTAAAGAGCTTGCTTCGCAGGAGTGGTGGAAATTTTTGGGCGGAATTTTAGGGGCTTTTTTCCTTTTTGCGACCATTTTACTAGCTCCTAAAATAGGCTTTGCAAATATGTTTATCCTAGCACTTGTGGGACAGCTTTTAACAAGCTTTTTGCTTGATAGCTTTGGCATTTTTGGCGAAGCAAAAAGCATTTCTTTTGAAAAAATCCTAGGGCTTTGCTTGCTTTTGGTATCGCTTTTGATCTTTTATGCTAAAGATCTTTTTTCAAGATCTTAGCTTTTAAATTTGCTTTCTTAAAGGGTTAAATTTAGCTAGAACTTAATCTTAAAGCCTTTAATTTAAAGCATAAAAAAGCCTAGCTAAATTTAGCCCTAAGACTCTTTTTTAATAGCCTCTTCATAGGCTTTTAATTCTCTTTGGCTAAAAAGCACTACTTCTTTAATAGTCTCTTTTTCAATCGCTTTTATAAAATTTTGTATAAATTCAAAGGCGATTTGGCTGTTTTGGGTGGGTAAAATTACCTTCATTTGGCTTGCGATTTTTCTATTAAATTTATCAGCATAACTAAATCTTCCAAAAGCAGACTTTCTAAACGCCACTACAAAATAAAGTAAACTTGTTTCATTCCATAAATTTATATCTTGCAAGGGGTAAAGTCCTTGCACATGAGAATAACCTACAAAGTCTCGTGGTTGATAAAAAATACCCTCAGAGGTGGTGGTATCGCTATAAGTTATCATATTAGCTTTTTCTGTTGGTTTTAAATTTGTATATCCACTTACTCCATTATTTAGACTTGAATTTGTAACGATAGGGTATTTACCGCCTTTTTCAAACAAATCAATATTTGTTAATTTGTAAGCCTTTGTAGGTTTTACCTCAAACAAATCCCCTATTTTAAACTCCTTAAATTTAAGCTCACTAGCTTTTAGACTAGGCGGCGTTGTATAAGCTAAATTTAAGTTTGCTTCTTGTCTCTCTCTCTCTCTCTCTCTCTCTCTCGTTTGTCAGCCTTTCAAAGCTATTTAAAGCTTCTTTTTCTTCTTTAGTAAGCTTATAATCACTTAGCCCAGCGGCGGCGAGATAAGCTTGCAGCTCCCGCACACGCTCCGCTTGCAGCTCCGCTATATAATCTTCCATAAATTCAAAGGCGATTTTGCCCTTTTGAGTGGGTAAAAATATAGTTAAATCTTTTACCTTTTTCCAACTTGCCATATTTGAGTAAGAAAATTTAAGCTTAAACCACTTCATCAAAGTGCAAACATAAAGCATAGCTTTGGCTGTAAAATTTGGATTTTTAAATTTAAGAGAAAATACCCTTGCGTGAGTAACCATTTTATAGCTGTGATTTCTATAAAATACATTCCCAAACATATCGATAGTTAAGGTATTTGCTTCGAAAATTTTAGCCTTTACATCGCTTCTGCCTATAATCCCCATTTCATTTTCGCCAGAACTTACGACTAGCTCGCCTTTTGAATTAATATGTCTTTGCTGAATATCAGAATCTCCATTTGATGAGATAAACAACTCATCTAAACAAAACTCCCTAAATTCGCCCCCGTTTGCCTTAAATTTAGCTTCTAGCTTTTCCAAACGAGGGCTTATTAAAAAGGGCTTTTTTGCCCCTTAAGGATATTGCTAACCTCCCAAGCTAGATACTCGCTAACGCATTTTTTAAAATCCTCTAATTTTGGGGTGGTGTCTATCTTTTTATGTTGCGAAAAAGTCCAGTCCTTGCCCTCTAAATTTATGGTGTCCTCAATCACAAAATCATCATAATAATTTGTCTTTTTCTTGCGATTTAACACGATATCAACTATCTCATCATATCTTGCCTTTGCGTTATCGGTGTCGCGTAAATTTGCACTAGCTTTTGCCTTTTTCTTTGCAGCTCTCGTGTAGCCATCATTACTAAAGTCTATAAATTTAACCAAATGTTTAGGATCGTGTGCTCTTGCTGTTTCAAAAAGATAAATAGCTGTTTGAACACTTGATTTGCCAATAAATAAATCAGGAGGCATTCTAATGCTAGCTAATAAGCTTGAGTGCTTTAAAAGCTCTTTTGTGTAGGGAAGTCCGTTGCCACTTCCTGCATTTTCTTGTATTATGATACAAGCTCTTCCTTTTTGCATCTTTTTTAAAGCCTTTTGGGCGAAAATAAAACCTTTACCGGACTCTGAATATGGAGGATTTAGTAAGAAAACATCAGCTGGAAAGTCTTGTCCTTTTTTAGCCCCTTGTTCATATTTACCCTCATAATGCAAACTATTTTCGTGTAAAAAATTAGCCGAACCATCATCAAGTAAGATCATATTTAAAACACCAAGCAAATAAATATCTAATCTCTTTTCAATGCCTAGTAGCTGATAGGCTTTAATGTGAGCTATTTTTAACTCTCTTTGCTTTGAACTTTGTAAGCTTTCACAATCTTTTATCATGGTATTCATAGCTTGGATTAAAAAAGCCCCTGAGCCTGTAGCATAATCACACACATAAGAATCTTTATTTACCCTTGCTAATTTTATCATTAAATCAACCACATAGCGAGGAGTTAAAACCACATCATTTTTTTCATTGTCTGGCACTTTAAGCCATTTTGTAATGGAATTAAAAAGCTTTCCTGCAATATCAGCCTTTTTAAGCTTTTTCACAAGAGGAAAGATGTGGTCTAAAACTAAAGAATAAGCTCTTTTAAGCGGACTCTCATCGGTATTTTTAAAATTAACATATTGAGCTTTTTGCCATAATTTAGAATCTATAAAAGCCATTTTCAATTCATTCATCACAGCTTCTATTTTTTCTTTTGGTAGATTTTTTTCTAATAAAAAATCATTGATTTTATTTATAAAAATATGACCATCATTTGAGTTTTGACCCTCTTCACCTTTTAAGTCCTTTAATTCCAAAGGAGAAACCTTATCATTTACGCCGTGAGCTGCCATTATCATACCAACAAGCAAAGAAACCCTAGTATTTGGCTTTACATCTAAAAGCTCATCGTGCAAGAATTGATTAAGTTTATTAAGCTTTGTTTCTACATCATTTTCTAAATCTTCTAAGACCCTTGCTTTTTCCTTATCATTTAGCTTTAAATTATCAATTTGCTCTAAAAAATCATCTAAGTATTCATTTGAAAGACAAGATAAATCCTGAAAATCACCTATTTTTTTAGGATAGGATAAATTTTCCCTATTTAAATAATAAAAGGCGTATTCCATATTTAAATTTTTACTTTCTTCGCTCTCATAATAGCCATTTATACCTAATGCTATAACCTCATCATAACTTTGAGTATAATCTAAAATAGCATTAGCATAATGCACAGCACCATTTAAAGCGTAATCTTTGATATTGGAGCTTAACTCGCCTTTATCATTGAAATTATAAATTTCTCCATTTTTTAATTTAAGAAGTTTATTTTTTGCCCCTTTTACTTCTATCATAATGGGGATTTTTCTTAGGCTTTTTGTCTTTAAAAAAAGCTTTATATCAGGATAATTTCCACCCCCACCACCTGCTTTACTTGGGGCTTTTTTTAAGGCATTTTCTATTTCTGTATTGATGGTTTGCGTTTTTGTAAAATAATTAATTCCTAATTTTACAAGCTCTTGCTTTGTTTTATCTTCGATAATCTCTTCTATACTTGGCATTTTAGCTCCCTTAAAAATTACAGATATAATTTTACTTAATTAAATTTAAAAACATTTTTAATGCTTAATACTTGCTCTTAAAAGCCCTAAAGCTCGCCCCAAAGATAGCTTGTCATGGACACAGAGCCATAATTATAGTTTTGGTTAAAAACGCTGATAGGATCTTCTTTTGTGCTTGCTCCAAGTGCGTTAATGAAAGGCAAAAAATGCTCCAAGCTCGCAAAACAACGCTGATCAAAAAATGGGGATTGTTCGAAATTTAAAATGCTTTCATAGTCTTTTTCAAGCACGGCTTTTTTGATAAACTCATCAAAGTTTAAGGTCCATTCAAAAGCCTTATTTTCATAGTTTGGGTGCATTAAGGAAAGATTATGAACGATATTTCCACTTGCAAAAATTAAAATCTCCTCATCACGCAAAGCTCTTAAAGCCTTTCCTAGCTCAAACTGCCTTTTCATAGGAAGATCAAGCGCCACGCTCATCACGACTACTTCAATATCAGCACTTGGATACATCTTGCAAAGCACGCTCCAAAGCCCATGATCTATGCCCCAAGAATTATCCATTTTTACATTAAAATCTTTCAAAAGGCTTTGCACATGGCTTGCAAGCTTAGCATTTGATCTTGGGGAGTATTTAAGTTCGTAAAGTTCTTTAGGAAAGCCATACATATCATAAATTTGCTCAAGCTTTTCATCGCTATGACTAAGCCTTATGTCCTTGCCATACCAATGAGCAGATATAGCCAAAATAGCCTTTGGCTTGATCTTTTGTCCTAAATTTCGCCAATTTTGCGTATTTTCATTTTCCAAAAGTGCATTCATAGGGCTTCCATGTCCTATAAAAACTACGGGCATTTTCATCGTTTTTCCTTTTTGTTTTTTTAAATTTAACAAAAAATATTTAAACAAAACGCAATGAAAACAAAGTATCTTAATGAAAGTCAAATAAATTTAAAAACTTCCTTGCTCTTTGGGTTTTTGGGCTTTCAAAAAAGTCTTTTGGCTTTGAAATTTCTACTATTTGCCCTGCGTCCATAAAAACGATCCTATCAGCAACAGCCTTTGCAAAACTCATCTCATGCGTTACGATGAGCATAGTCATGCCCTCTTTTGCAAGATTTAACATCACATCTAAAACCTCACGAACGATCTCAGGATCAAGTGCTGCAGTTACTTCATCAAAGAGCATAAGCTCAGGATTCATACAAAGGCTACGAACTATCGCTATGCGTTGCTTTTGACCACCGCTAAGCTCTCTTGGATAGGCTTTTAGCTTATCTAAAAGCCCTACTTTTTTAAGCCACTCTTTAGCCTCGTTTAAAACCTCTTCTTTGGCTCTTTTTTGCACCTTCATAGGAGCAAGCAAGATATTTTCTTCAACGCTAAGATGATCAAAAAGTTCGTAGGATTGAAACACCATGCCCACTTTTTGACGGATCTTACCCCACTGCTTAAAGCCTTTTTCTATCTTTACGCCATCTATACTCAAACTTCCGCTTGCAATTTCTTCAAGTCCATTAATACACCTTAAAAAAGTGGATTTTCCGCACCCACTAGGTCCAAGTATAACCACAACTTCTTTTTTATCAACTTCTAAATTTATATCCTTTAAGGCATGATGCGTGCCATAATACTTATGCAAATGCTCTATTTTTAAAATACTCATCTTAACTCCATTTTAGTTCTAACCTGCGTGAAATAAGCGATATAGGATAACAAATCATAAAAAATACAAAGAAAATCAAGCCATAGATCAAAAGTGGTGCATAGATATTTTTGATATGAAGTTCTATGATTTGCTGTCCTACTTTATAAAGCTCCACAACACCTATCAAATAAGCAAAAGTAGTGCTTTTAATGAGCCTTGTTAATAAATTCATACTTGCTGGGGTCAGACGACGAAAGGCTTGAGGAATGATAATATAAAAATAAATTTGCAAGGCATTTAAGCCCAAAGAAAGCCCGGCTTCAAACTGGTGTTTTGGGATACTTTGAACACTCGCACGAACCAAATCCATCATCTCAAAAGCACCCCAAATACTAAACACTACGATAGCAGAACTCATAGAGCTTAAGTTAATGCCAAGCCAGCGAGAAAAGCCAAAATACACCAAAAAAAGCCAAACAATAAGAGGCATAACACGGACGAATTCCAAACAAAAACGACAAAAAGCATATATGAAAGGATTTTTAACACACATTAAAATCCCTAAAAATAAACCCGCAATACTTGAAATAACAATACTCACACTTGCGATATGCAAGGTAGCTAAAAGTCCGTCAAATAATCTTAAAAAAACAGCCAAAGAAAAAATTTCAAACATGAGCCAGCCTTTTTTCTATATAGCTTAAAATCAAAGAAAGAGGCAAAATAATGCACAAATATCCCACAAAAAGCATAAATAAAAGCTCATTAGTCTTATAAAATAAAGAATTTAAGCTTGTCATGGTATTAACAAGATCAGGCAGAGCAATCACAGTTACGACTGAGGTTTCTTTAAATAAAAAAATGATATTAGCACTAATGCTTGGCATGCATACCCCAAGTGCTTGAGGAAAGATCACGAAGCGGAAATTTTGCAAGGGCGACAAACCCAAAGAAAGCCCAGCTTCAAACTGCTGTTTTTTTACCGCTTCAATGCCAGCTCTTAAACTCTCAGCCATATAAGAACCGCCCAAAAATGCAAGCCCTATCACAGCACAGCTAAAAGCAGAAAGTTCTACTCCTAGTTTAACAAGCCCATAATACAAAAAAACAAGCTGGATAAGCAAGGGGGTATTTCTTGAAAGCTCTATATAAGCCTTACAAATTTTATCAATAAAATGAAATTTAAAATAGCTCATCAAAACACAAAATAAGCCCACTAAAAAAGAAAAAAATATCCCCCAAAATGCAAGTTTTAAAGTAAAAAGCCCAGCTTTTATAAAAAGTGGGGTGTATTTTATAATAAAATCAAAATCCATTCATAAATCCATGATCTTATATTTTTAAGGCTGATATTATATAGAATTTTTATCTTTTTTTCAAGAAATTTAGCCTTAAATCCATGCTAATCCTCAAGGCTTTGCTCTAAAGCCTTGAAATTTAAAATTTCTATCTTGCCCTTAGTCGTCGTGATATATTTTAAAGCTCTTAGTTCCTTAATAATCCTTGAGATTGATTCAGCCTTTGTGTTTAAATCCTGAGCAATCTTTCTTTGAGTAAGCTTACTTAAGCTTTCTTTGTGCTTTAAAAGATAAGAACTTAGCCTTTGTTTGAGACTTTGAGAACTTTGGGTGAGTTTATTTTCTAAAATTTTAATCTTTTCAAACAAAGATAAGATCATTAAAAAACTATATTTACTATCCTTAAGACATAAATTTTTAAAAGCCTCAAAATCAATTTCCAAAACACAAGAATCACTCTCAAACTCAGCACTTGCAGGATAGTTTATCTCCTTAAAAGCCGGCATTTCTGCTATAAAACTGCCTGAGCGAAAATGATGAAGATTTAGCTCTTTTTCTCCTATATTTTTATACACTCTTACCTTTCCTTCTAAAAGCAAGAAAAATTTTTGAGCCTTTTCGCCTTGATAAAATAAAATATTGCCCTTTTTATAGTGCTTTTTAAGAGCAATTTCTTGTAAAAAATCTAAATTTTGCATATTTTCCCCAAAAAATTTAAAAAAATTAACTAGAGCCAATCTTTTTTAAGCTTTATTTTACTATGATTTCATAAATTAAAAGGAGAGAAAATGAAATTTGAAACCATAAACAAAGAAGGCATTGATGCCTTAATGGATCTTTTTTATGCAAAGATAAGAAACGAAAAAGGCGAGCTTGGTAAAATTTTTAACGACAAAATAGGCACAAGCGATGAAGAATGGACAGCTCACAAGAAAAAAATCAGCAATTTTTGGCAAGGCATGCTTCTTGGCGAGGGGGATTACAACGGACAGCCCCTAAAAGCACACCTAGAGCTTCCACCCTTTGATAATGCTTTGTTTGATACTTGGCTTTCCTTGTTTGAAAGCTCTTTAAATGAACTTTTTGTGCCACAAATGGCTGAAGTGATCTTACAAAGAGCGCAAATGATCGCTAATAACTTCAAAAGAGCTATCGCTATGCACAGAGGTGCTTAAGTTTAAGGCTTTTGCCTTAAACCTCACTCCTTTAATGCCCTCTTTGCTTCTTCTAAAATTTCTTCATCAGCACTAAAATCAAAAAATTTAAACTCATTTCCATGTTGCATAAAACCATCAAGCAAATCCCCGCTTAAGCGGTTTTTAAGATCAAGTTCAGCTATCTTAAAGCCGTCTAAGGTTTTAGAAAAATCTATCAGCCTTTGAGGGATTTGTTTTTGTTTGGTATAAAGATAACAAAAGCTTTGAAGCCCTACTCTACCTACTCTTCCTCTAAGCTGATGCAAGGTAGCAAGCCCCAATCTTTCAGCACCAACGATAACGATGACACTTAAACGGGGCAAAGATATACCCACCTCAACCATGGTCGTAGAAAGCAAGATAGAGCCTTTTTGCCTAAATTGAAGCAAAATTTCATCTTTTTCTTTGTCTTTACCATGCGTAATAAAAACATTTTGATAATGCTCTTGCCAATACTTACTTGCTTCATTTAAAGAAAGATAAGGCAGGTTATCACTTTCATTAACAAGGGGATAAATGATGATAATTTGGTTATTTTTACGAAGTTCCTCGTCTATTTTTGCTTTTAAATTTGAAAAGTCCTTATCTTGCACGCATAGGGTTTGAATGTCTTTTTTAAAGGGCATTTGTTTGATAAAAGAAAAGCTTACAAGCTCTGATTGTATCATACTTAAAGTTCTTGGTATAGGCGTTGCTGAAAACTGCACAAAATGGGGCTTTCTTTCTTCTTTTGAAGCAAGATCATTAATCTTTTGCCTTTGATTTGAGCCAAAGCGGTGTTGCTCATCAATCATCACCAAAACAGCCTCATGCTGTTTTAAATGAATGAGTGCATGCGTGCCGATAATCAAATTTGCATGTTTTAGCTTTGATTCAATATCTTTTTCCTTTTTTCCACCCTTGATAAAAACAATTTGCATAAACTGAGGCAAAAGCTTTTTTGCCTCATCAAAAAGCTGTTTAGCTAAAATGCTTGTTGGAGCCATCAAAAGAGCTTGTTTTGGATACACACTTAAAGCACCGGCAAGCAAAACTAGGGTTTTTCCACAGCCCACATCACCCATAATCACGCGCCTTTTAGCCTCTTCTTGAACAAGATCTTCTCTTATATCTTTTATGGCACTAAGCTGATCTTTTGTAGGCTTAAAGGGCAAGGCTTCAAGCCATTTGTTTATATCAAAAAGTTCTAACTCAAAGCTTTTAAAAATTTGCTTTTTACCCCTTAATCTTCGTAAAAAATTATAAATTTCAACAAATTTTAAATCCCTAGCAAATTCATTGAAATTTTCATACAAATAAAAGCTTTTTTCATCATAAGCATGCAAATTTAAAAGCAAATTGATATATTTTTGATCAAGATTTAAGGCTTTTAAATTTTCTTCATTTACATAATTTTGAATAAGCCTTTGAATGCTCTCATCTTTAATACCTGAAATTTGATATCTGGGTTTTAAAATCCCGCTTTGCTTGATGATTTTTGGATTGCTAAATTGCCATATTCCGTTAAAAAAAGTCATTTTTGAATTAAGTATATGACACTGCCCTTTTTTAAAAAGTGCATAATGCCATTTACTTGGGTGAAAAAAAACAAAAGAAGCTTTAATGTCCCAATTTTTACAATAACAAGTGCCAAAAAGCTTGTTATTTTGCGAATTTACACTTAAAATTTCTACTTCTTCAGTGCAAATGCCCTCGCTTACTTCCTTACTTAAGCATAAATTTTCAAGCTTTTTAGGCAAAAGCAAAGCTAAATCTATGCAATTTTTTATGTGTAATTTTTTAAAAAGCTCTAAATCCGTGCTTTTAATTTTCATTTTGTATGCTTGCAAAACTAAGCTTAACTAGCTCTTCATGGCTTTTGATATAGTGATTAAGCTCCTTAAGATCTGCATTTTTGATATGAGTAAGCTCTTTTTTAAAATACCCCAAACCAAGCTCATTATAATACTCACTAAAAGCTATATTAAGCCTTTTTTCAAGACTTTCATAACGAAGTGGAGTGCTTCCTATAAGAAATTTCTTTGCCGCTTCAAATTCACTTTCACTCACGCCTTTTTTTACGAAGTCATTAAAAAGTTCTTTGATGAGTTTTTTAGCATTTTTAGCATTTTCATTTTTGGTCTGCAAATATCCAAAACAACGAGCATAAGAGCGGTTCATATCCAAAATAGCATAAGCAGAATAAGCTAATCCTCTTTTTACACGAATTTCTTCCATAAGTCTTGAGCCAAAACCTCCAGCACCTAAAATAAAAAAAGCAAGCTTTGCTAAATAAAGCTTTTTATCCTTAAAATCCGCATGAAAAGGACTAGCAAAATAAATATAAGCTTGCTCGCTTTCTTTTTTCACGCAAATTTCATCTTCACAAATAATACTTTGCTTAAAATGTTTATCTTTTAAACCCTCTTTTTTGCTCAAAGGCTCTAAACAAGGCTCTATCAAGGTGCAAAACTCATCTTTTGTAATCTTTCCTCCCAAACTTATATAAAGATTATTTAAGCTTAAATGTTCTTTATAAAAGTTTTCAAGCATTGAAAGGGTAATTTTGCTTATACTTTTTTCATCTCCATCGCTTGAAGTTTCAAATTCTTTTGCTTTGAAGCTGATTTTATTAAGCAGGGTTTTTGCTAAAAAATCATAATCGCTATTTTTACTTGCAAGCTCACTTAAGGCGATATTTTTGAGTTTTTGTAAGATCTTTTCATCAAATCTTGGCTTTGAAAGCAAGATTTTTAGCTCTTTCATCGCAAAGGCAAAATGCTCTTTTAAGCAACTTATATTGATCTCAAAACATTCAAGAGTGCTACTTGAGCTTAAATTTATCGCCTTTGTTTCGATTTTTTGAAAAAATTTATCATCACTACCCTCATTTAAAAGTCTAGCAAACATCTTAGCAAGCCCTAAGTGTCGTTCGTAAATTTTGCCCGAGTTTTTAAAAACAAGCCTTAGATATACAACTTCTAAGTCAGTATCTTCCTCAAAGATCACAGGAATTTGCACACCCTTAAAATGAAGTTCAAACATGATAAGCCTTTGTAAATTTTTGCGTTATTATAGCATTAATCAAAGATCGTATTTTAAATTTGTAAAAAAGATTTACAAAATTTTAAATTTCAATTTAATTTAAGAAAAATTAGTGTAGGATTTTATCCAAAAAATTTATTTTCATAAAGGATATAAAATGATGTCTCAGATGCGTTAGTCTGACTATCATTCGAGCATTTTCAAGATAGTCAGAGCAAAATCAAACATAAAGCAAGCAAAATGACTATACTTTGAAAGGAAACACAATGAAAATAAAAAATCTCGTTTTAGCCTCTCTTCTTGGGCTAAGTTTAAATCTTTACGCCGCAGAAAAAATCATAGTTGGAGCTACTCCTGTGCCTCATGCTGAGATCTTAGAGCTTATCAAGCCTGAGCTTAAAAAGCAAGGTTTTGAACTTGAGATCAAGGAATTTAATGACTATGTGCAACCAAATTTAGCAACACAAAGTGGGGATTTGGATGCTAATTTCTTTCAGCATACGCCTTATTTAGATGAATTTAACAAAAACAACAAAACCACACTTGTAAATGTTGCTGGCATTCATCTTGAGCCAATGGGACTTTACTCAAGCAAGCACAAACAATTTGACCCAAAAGCAGGTGCAAGCATAGCCATACCAAATGATCCAACAAATGAAAGCAGAGCCTTAGACATCATAGCTAAAACAGGAGCTATCAGCTTTGCAAAAGAGAATTTGCTTAAAACACCTTTGGATATCAAAGACAATGCTAAAAAGCTTAAATTTATCGAACTAAAAGCTGCTCAGCTTCCAAGAGCATTAAGTGATGCAGACTTTGCTGTGATTAATTCAAACTATGCCTTGGCTGCAAATTTAAATCCTATCAAGGATTCTTTAGTGATCGAAGATTCTACAAGCCCTTATGTCAATATCCTTGTTGTGAAAAAAGGCAATGAAAATACCAAAAAAACACAAGCCTTGATCAAAGCTTTAAAAAGTGAAGCTGTGAAAAAATTTATCTTGGATAAATACAAGGGTGCTGTTGTACCAGCGTTTTAAGGAAAAAAGATGAAATTGATTAAAATACTTTTTGCATTTATCTTAAGCCTTACTATCTTACAAGGTGCTGAAAAGATAGTTATCGGTGCTACTCCTGTGCCTTTTGGAGAAATTTTAGAATTTTCAAAGCCCTTATTTAAAGAAAAGGGCTTTGAACTTAAGGTGGTTGAATTTAGTGATTATTCTATCCCAAATAAGGCTTTGGCTGAAAAGTCTCTTGATGCGAATTTGTTTCAACACAAGCCTTATTTAGATGAGTTTAACAAAGCCAACAGCACAAATTTAGTTGCAGCTATTAGTTTGCTTATTACCCCTATGGGTGTGTATTCAAACAAGATCAAGGATATTAAAAATATCGCAAATGGTGCAAGTATAGCCATACCAAATGACCCAACAAATGAAAGCAGAGCCTTAGAAATTTTACAAAGTGCAGGACTTATAAAACTTGATGAAACAAAGGCTCTTAAAACGCCCTTAGATATAAAAGAAAATCCAAAAAAGCTTAAATTTAAAGAGCTAAAAGCTGCTCAGCTTCCAAGGGTTTTAGGTGATGTTGATATTGCTGTTATTAATACAAACTACGCACTTGATTTTGGTTTAAAGCCTGTAAAAGATGCCATTTATCTTGAGAAAAAAGATAGTCCTTACGCAAATTTTGTTGTGGTGCGTCCTGAAGATAAGGATTCTAAAAAAACAAAGATCATTAGAGAAATCATCACTAGCCAAAAAATCAAGGACTTTATCATTCAAAGATATGGCGATAGCGTTATTTTGACATTTTAAAGGTAAAAAAATAATGAAAAAAATACTCCTTATTTTAAGTTTTGTTGCAAGTTTTGTTATAGCCGATGAAAAAACCATTATCATCGGCTCAACTCCAACGCCTTATGGCGAAATCATCGCCTTTGCAAAGCCCTTGTTTGAAAAAAGAGGCTTTAAGATAATACATAAGGAATTTAACGACTATGTAACCCCTGATCTTGCTCTTCAAAGCAAGGATTTGGACGCAAATTTTTATCAGCACAAACCTTTCATGGAAGCTTTTAACAAAAACAATAAAGCAAATCTTGTTTCTTTAGGAGCTGTTGTACTCGTGCCTATGGCTATTTACTCAAATAAAATAAAAAATTTAAAGGATTTAAAACAAGGTGCAAGAGTAGCCATACCAAATGATCCAAGCAATGAAGCAAGATCTTTAGAGCTTTTGCAAAAGGCTGGACTTATAGAATTTCAAGCAGGACTTGAGGCAACTCCAAGTGATATTAGTAAAAATCCCAAAAAGCTTAAATTTGATGAGCTAAAAGCTGCTCAGCTTCCAAGAGCATTAAGTGATGTTGATATTGCAGTGATCATGACAAATTACGCCTTAGGAGCTGGCTTAAACCCTCTTAAAGATGGACTTTTTTTAGAGGATAAAACAAGCAATTATGCCATCATCTTAGCCGTGCGAAAAGGCGAAGAAAATACCGAGAAATCAAAAATTTTAAAAGAAATTTTACAAGGTAAAGAAGTTGGGGATTTTGTGCGTAAAAACTTTGATGGTGCGGTCATTCCTGCTAATTAAAAAGTGAGTTTATCTTGGCAAGGCTAATTTTACTCTTTTTTCCGGTATTAGTTTTTTGTGCAAATTTAGATGAAATTAAGCTTGAGCTTATCAAAGAATACAAAAATAATTTTCCTGATTTAAATATACAAAATTTAGAACTTTATGCTAATACTTTGCCAAGTGATTTTAAGGATTATCGTTTTTTAAAGCTTGGCTCTGCTAAATTTAACAGAGCCAACGGCTATGTAAGAGCTGAGTTTAAAACAAAGGAAAATATACAAAGAAATCTTTTTTTTAGGTATTTCATTAAGGCAAATTTAGAGGTTTTAAAATCCACAAAAGAGATCAAACGAGGTCAAAAGCTTGGACTTTTAGACTTTAGTGTAAGTTTGGTTGATTTTGATAAACTGCCTAGTGATATACTTTTAAAAGATGAAAATTTAGATCTTGTTGCCAAAAGTACTATCAAAAAAAATACCATTTTAAGAGCTTCTATGTTTAAAAGTAATCATCTCATAAAAAAAAATGAAAGAGTGAATGCCCTTTTAAAAGATGAAAATATAGGTATTAGCGTGGAACTTATAGCCATACAAAGTGGAAATTTGGGGCAGAAAATCAAACTTAAAAATGATGATGGAAAAATTTTTCAAGGAAGTGTCATAGGAGAAGGTAGGGTGATTTTAGAATGAAGATCTTAGTTGGCATAACAGGTTCAAGTAGCGTTGAACTTGGCTTTCGTTTGCTTGCTGTGCTTGAAAAAAAAGCAGAAGTTTTTTGTATCGTAAGTAAGGGAGCAAAAAAAAGTTTTCTTGCTGAAAACAAGCATTTTAATGCTCAAGATGATATGCTTGAGTTCTGTAAAAAGCACTTTCAAATAAAACAGATGACTTTTTTAGATGATGAAGATTTAAGTGCTGGGGCTTCAAGTGGCTCTTTTGGCATTGATAAAACTATCATCGCACCTTGCTCTATCTCCACCTTAGCTAAAATTCACGCAGGCTTTGCTGATAGCTTGCTTACAAGAGCTTGTGCTGTGGCATTAAAAGAAAGAAAAACCCTTATCTTAGGCGTTAGAGAAATGCCCTTTTCGACCATAAGTTTAGAACACATGACTAAACTTAGCACTCTTGGCGTAAGTATAGCTCCTCCAATTTTTGCAAGTTATGCTCAAATTCGTAGTCTAGAAGATGAATATAATTTTATTGTAGGAAAATGGCTTGATTTACTTCAAATCCAACATAATTTATTTGAAAAATGGAATAATTGATGATTTTTTGCTATATTTATATCAAAATTTGGAGCAAGTGATGAAAAAATGTATTTATCCAGGAACTTTTGATCCCATAACAAATGGACACTTAGATGTTATCAAAAGAGCCTTAAATATCTTTGATGAAGTTATTGTTGCTGTTGCAAAAAATGAGGCTAAAAAGCCTTATTTTTCACTTGAAAAAAGAAAAAAATTAGCCGAGCTTGCAACAAAAGAACTTCAAAATGTGAAGATCATTAGCTTTGATTTTTTGCTTGTTGATTTGGCTAGAAAAACGGGTATAAATACCGTAATAAGAGGACTTAGAGCTGTGAGCGATTTTGAATACGAGTTGCAACTTAACTATGCTAATTCTGCCTTATGGAAAGAATTTGAAACCATTTTTTTAATGCCTCATTTAGAAAATGCCTTTATTTCCAGCTCCATAGTGCGTTCAGTTAATGAACATAATGGAAATTTAAGTTCATTAGTGCCTGAATGTATAATCCCCTTTATGAAAGATAAAGAATGTATGTAGCACTTGAAGGTATTGACGGGGTAGGAAAAAGCACACAAATAGAGCTTCTAAAAAGAAATTTTAAAGAGGCTATATTTTGTTTTGAACCGGGAAACACGGCACTTGGAGAAAAATTAAGAGAAATTTTACTTGAAAGTAGGCTTCAAATTTGTAAAAATGCAGAGCTTTTGCTTTTTCTGGCTGATAGGGCACAACATTTTGAAGAAGTGATCAAACCAAATAGCCATGAACTCATTATCACTGATAGAAGTCTCATTTCAAATTTAGCGTATGCAAAAGACTTTGATATGAACTTTGTTTTGGAGCTAAATTCCTTTGTTCTTAAAGGCTTCTTGCCTCACAAATGTGTCTTTTTGGAAGCTAATGAAAAATTAATTTTGCAAAGATTTCAGGGTAGAAACTTAGACAAGATAGAACAAAGAGGAATTGGATATTTTTTAGAGCTTCAAAACCGCTTTAAAGAGGTTTTAGAACTTTTAAAAACTCGTTTTCATCTTGAGTTTTTGATCATCAATGCAGATAATGAAAAAGAAAAAATTTATAATAAAATTAAGGAATTTATCAATGATTAGTGCTTTAAAGGGAATGAAAGATTTATATGATGAGGAAGCTAGACTTTATGAGAGGGTTATAAAAACCTGTGAAAGTGTGGCTAAAAACTATGGCTTTAGCTTTATAAATGTGCCGCATTTAGAGCAAAGCTCGCTTTTTAAAAGAAGTGTTGGGCAAAGCTCAGACATCGTAGGTAAGGAAATGTATGAATTTACCGATAAAGCAAATAACGAAGTTTGCTTAAGACCAGAGGGAACAGCCGGAGTTGTAAGAGCTTATATAGAACATAAATTTGATAAAAGCTCGCCTATAAAAAAATGGTATTATCATGGCTCAATGTTTCGATACGAAAGACCTCAAAAGGGTCGTCTGCGTGAATTTCATCAATTTGGTGTAGAAAGCTTTGGCGTGCAAAGTGTCTACGAGGACATTAGCCTTATTATGATGCTTGTAAATATTTTTGATAAGCTTGAGATTAAAACAAAGCTCAAGATTAATTCTTTAGGTTGTCCTGAGTGTATAAAGACTTTTAAAGAAAAGCTGATCTCCTTTTTAAACTCAAAACAAGGTTTTTGCGAGGATTGTTTAAGACGCAAAGAACTTAATCCTATACGCGTGCTTGATTGCAAACAAGAGCATTGCCAAACACTTTTGAAAAATTGTCCCACTATAAGAGAAAATTTATGCTCTTCTTGCAAAATTGACTTTGAACTTTTATGTGAGCAATTAAAGGCTCAAGGTGTCGAATTTATCATTGATGATAGGCTTGTTCGTGGGCTTGATTATTACTCAAAAACAGCCTTTGAGTTTGAAAGTGATGAAATAGGTGCAAAATCAGCCGTAGCAGGTGGTGGAAGATATGATCTTTTGATTGAAAGCTTAGGTGGAAAATCAGGCTTTGGTATAGGCTTTGCCATAGGCATAGAAAGACTTATGGAAATTTTAAAACAAAAAGAAACATGCTCGAAAAGAGAGGGCATTTATCTTTGTGCCTTAGATGAAATTTATATTAAAGATTTACTCAACATAGCAAATAAACTTAGAAAAACACACAAGGTTCTTTTGAGTTATGAGGCAAAAAAACTTGCCAAGCACCTTAATCAAGCCGATACAAATAAGCTTGAAATTTTTCTTTGTATGGGTGAAAATGAGGCAAAAAATCAAAGTCTATTTTATAAAAATCTCCAAACAAAAGAAGAAAAAAATATCTTGATTTCAAATTTAAAGGAAGAGTTGTGAATGACTATGGTATAGACATTTGGAGTAATGATAATTTTGTTATTAAAAATGGTAAAGTTTGTATAAATTATGGTAAAAAACCAGCCCTCATTGATATAGTCAAGCAACTTCGAAATGATGGATATAAAGGACCTCTTTTACTTCGCTTCCCTCATCTTACAGCAAAACAAATCGCAAGAATCTATGGGAAATTTGCCAAGGCAAAAAAAGAATTTGACTACAAAGGCTCATTTAATGCTGTATATCCCTTAAAGGTCAATCAATACCCGGGCTTTGTTAAAAATCTCGTCGAACTTGGCAAGGACTACAATTACGGACTTGAAGCAGGAAGTAAGGCTGAGCTTTTGCTTGCTATGGCTTATAACAATGAACATGCTCCTATAACAGTCAATGGCTTTAAGGATAAGGAGTTAATAAATCTTGGCTTTATAGCTCGTGAAATGGGACATAATATCACTTTAACTATAGAAGGTCTTAATGAGCTTGAGAGCATTATTGACATAGCTAAAGAAAGATTTAAGCCAAAGCCTAATATTGGGCTTCGGGTGCGTCTTCATTCAGCAGGTGTTGGAATTTGGGCAAAAAGTGGAGGTATAAACTCTAAATTTGGACTAACTTCAACCGAGCTTATCGAGGCTATTTCTTTGCTTAAAAAAGCAAATTTACTCGAATATTTTACCATGATTCATTTTCATTTAGGCTCACAAATCACCGAAATTCACCCTCTCAAAAAGGCATTGATTGAGGCTGGAAATATTTATACTGAGCTTAGAAAAATGGGAGCAAAAAATTTAAAAGCCATAAATTTAGGTGGAGGCTTAGCCGTAGAATACTCGCAGTTTAAAGATGAAAAAAGCAGAAACTATACACTGAGTGAATATGCTAATGATGTTGTGTTTATCTTAAAAAATATAGCTGAGCAAAAAAGTGATTTAGAACCTGATATTTTTATAGAAAGTGGGCGTTTCGTTGCAGCAAATCATGCTGTTTTAGTTGCTCCTGTTTTGGAACTTTTTTCCCAAGAATATACAGAAAGTAAGCTTGTTTTAAAGAAAAAAAATCCAAAGCTTATTGATGAGCTTTATGATCTTTTTAAAAGCATAAAGCCAGCAAATGCTCTTGAATACATGCACGATAGCATAGATCATGTAGAAAGTATTCTTACCCTTTTTGATCTTGGTTATGTGGATTTACAAGATAGATCTAATGCTGAAATTTTAGTGCATCTCATCGTCAAAAAAGCTATTTCTTTACTTGGAGATACTCAAAATTCAGCTGATTTTTTAGCACTTCAAAATGAGGTTCAAGAGCGGTATTTGGTTAATTTCTCGCTTTTTCAAAGTTTGCCTGATTTTTGGGGCTTGGAGCAAAGTTTTCCTATCATGCCACTTACTCATCTTGATAAAAAACCTACAAGAAGTGCGAGTTTATGGGATATAACTTGTGATAGCGATGGCGAAATTTCTTATTCTAAACACAATCCCTTATTTTTGCATGATATAGATATTGAGAAAGAAAATTATTTTTTAGGATTTTTTTTAGTAGGAGCTTATCAAGAGGTTTTGGGCATGAGACACAATCTTTTCCCTCACCCAACTGAGGCTGTTATCAAAATAGATGATAAGGATTTTGAAATCACTAAGATTATAGAAGCCCAATCAGTTCTTGATACTCTTGAGGATTTAGACTATGATATACACGAGATTATGGATAGTCTAAATGAAAGAGTAGAAAGCTCTAAGCTGGTCAATGATAAACAAAAAAAGCAAATTTTAGGAGAGCTTTATCTTTTCTTAAATGATAATGGATACTTAAAAAGTCTAGATGTGTAAGATGAATATTTTTAAGATTATTAAAGAAGATTTAAAACAACCAAAGCTTCAAGATCCCGCTTTTAATTCTTATTTGGAACTTTTTTTTAATTATCCGGGTGTTTGGGCTGTAGTGAATTACCGCATAGCACATTTTTTCTATGAAAGGAATTTCAAACGCCTAGCAAGGATACTAAGTGGAATTTCTCAGTTTTTAACAGGGGTTGATTTACACCCTGAAGCAAAGCTTGGTAGAAGGGTTTTTATCGATCATGCAAATGGCGTTGTTATAGGACAAACAAGCGTAATAGAAGATGATGTTTTAATTTATCAAGGCGTAACCTTAGGTGGAACAAGTCTTGATAAAAATACAAAACGCCACCCTACCATAAAAAAAGGTGTCATCGTAGGAGCAGGAGCAAAAATTTTAGGCGATATAGAAATAGGCGAAAATGCTAAGATCGGATCAAATGCTGTTGTCGTAAAAGATGTCCCAGCAAATACAACAGCAATTGGAATCGCTGCTCATCTTAGCCAAAGCAAAAAAGAGGAAAACTCAAGGGCTATTGATAAATGTTGCGAGGATAAGCTTGAAGCTTTAGAAAAAAAGCTTCAAGAACTAGAAAATATCTTGAGAAAGATCAAATTTGAGTCTTAAAAACAAAGCCGGTTTTTTCAAATTTCATCTTTTTTTCATAAAAATCATGAGCCTTAGTTCTAAAAAAGCTAGAACTTAGCTCAATTTCCTCAAAGCCCTTTTCTTTCGCATAGGAACAAAGTTTTTTTAGGCATTTTTCCCCATAACCCTGCCCTCTTAAGCTTTCTTTTACCACAAAATCACAGATATAAAGGCAGTTTGTATGATAAAGCACATAAAAGGGCATTACCCCGCAAAGTGCGATAAGCTCATCAGCTTTTTTAAAGGCAAAAAGCTTATAATCAGCCCTCTTGCTTGCCTTTTTAAACTTAAGCAAGAACTCATCAAATTCTAAATTTGATCTTAACTCTCTCATCAAAGTAAAAGCCGTTTTTAACTCTTTGTTCTTTTTTAATCTTTTCATTTTCATCATTGCTTCCTTATATAAAATGAATTTATAACTAATATATCCTTTTTTGCCCCTTAAGCTCTTTATCATAATCTTTTAAATTCGTTTTTCCAACTATCCTTTGACGCGTAAAATTTCCCTCATAAAACAAACTTCTTTTGCTCTCATAACCATCTATTTTAAAATGATCATTTCCAGCTATATCAATGAGTGCATGGATCAAATCATCGCTCATAAAAGGCTTATTTGTAGAAGCTTTGATCCTTTTGTAAAGTTCTTCGTGTTTTTTGATAAATTCATCACTCACATAAATGATAAAAGGAATTTCGACCATGAAACGACTTATTTTTGCATCATTATGCAAATAATGCTCCCCTCTATCATACACCTCCTCGCCATGATCGCTTAAAAAGATCACTATACTATCACTATGCTTAAATTTATCAATGATAGAACTTAGGACAAAATCCCCATAAAGCGTGTTATTAGCATATTCTGCTATAGTTTTTCTTCCTTTAATGCTCTCATCTAAGTCCTCTTTTTTAAAGCGGTCAAATTCCTTAGGATAGCGGTTGTAATACACGGCGTGATTTCCCATTAAATGAACACTTAAAAAAAGCTTTTCATCTTGCTTTTTCTCTTTTAAAATTCTGGAAATCACAGGCAAAACCACCTCATCAGGTTTTGATTGCTCAAAATAATCACTCATGCTTGTATAAAAAACCTTATCGCTTCTGTGAAAAATCGTCGTTGAAGCCTTATCCCAGAGGCTGAATTTTTCTTGATTTGAGATATTTATCGCTTTGTATCCTGCAAGCTTTATCGCATCAATGACATTTAAAAACTGGGACCAATTTCTTTCTTTTGTGTCTTGATTATAAAAAGTAAGTACCTGAGCTAAGGCTTCATAAGTCGTCGTTTGAGAGGAAATCACATCATCAAATACAAGCAAATTATCAGGATTTTCTTGCTTAAGCTTTACTAAATTTGGCGTATCTTCAAGCTCAAAACCATAAATTTGCATTAAATTTCTTTGAGTTGATTCGCCGATAATCAAAACGATATTATCTATCTTGTCTTTTTCATCTATCTTTGTGTAATTTATATCCTTGATAAAAATGTCAAAATTCTTAGAAATTTGCTCGTATTCGTTCATGGATTTTAAAATTCTATTTAAGGACTGATTAAAAGATAAAGTAGCATTATAAATCACATCGCTATATCTTTCATAATGAGGTCTAAATTTAAACACATGAGCACTTATCACAAAAAGAAGTAAGATCAAAAAGATATAGAAAACTCTAATGCCCCCCCCCCGTGTCAGTGCTTTTGTTTTCTTAAAAACAAAATAAAAAAATGCCAAAAATAAAAGAGAAATCAAAATAACCCTAAAATCAAAATAAACACTCAAAAACTCCCTTGCTTCCTTGGGATCACTTTGCAAAGCAATGCTTAGCAAGTAAGGATTTAAAGTGCTATCAAAATGAAAAATCAAAAAGATATTCAAGATAAACAAAAGCAAGCTTATAAAGGTAAAAATGTAAAAAATAAAGCTTTGAAGCCAGCTAAAAGGGATATAAAAAATCAAAACAAAGACCAAAAAATAAGTGCAAAAAAGCATACTTTCTCTATAAAAAAGCGAATAAAACCAATAGCCATCAAAAAGCTTGGGTAAAACAAAAAACTGAGAACTTAAAATAAAAAGTGAATTGATACACAAAAATAAAACAAAAAATTTCGCAAAACGCGCCTTACAAACAAACATAAATATCCCTTTATGGATCAAATAGTTGAAAATATGTTTAATTCTAGTCAAAAGAAGTTACAAATTTACTTTATAATGGTGTCTTATTAGTAAATAATATAAATTTATTAATTATCCTGAACGCTGTATATGGCAACTACGCATATTACTGATTTTTAAGCTAAATTTAACTCAAAAATACTTATATTTTTATTTTAAATGTCGATTTATGAAAAGCCTAGAAAATTTCCTTATTAAAGGAGGGTATCATGATTTCAGGTGCAACAAATGCTTCATTAGCGGTTCAAACAAGCACTTATGCTTTATCAAAGGCTATTGAGTCAAGTCAAGAAGCTCTTAGCTCACTTGTAGAAACGATAGCAAGCGGAGGTGCTGAAGCTACGGCAGCTGCTGCTACTTTAGCGGCAAGCTCTGAAACTCAAGGGCTTGATATTTACGCATAAATATCACTCAAGGTCTTTTAGACCTTGAGAATTTGTTATTTTCATCTTTAAGTTATGTCAAATCCTTATGCAAAAGCTCTTCTAAAACCACAGTAGCATAACTTCCTTTTTGCAAAAAAAACTCACAGCAAAAATGTGCTTTTTCTTCATCAAAACGCCACCTTGCCTCTTCTAAAAAACTCCACAAATAGCGTCTTGAGCCTTGTATATGTGTCCCAAGCTCATAAAATTGACCAAAAATTTCATCTTCTAAATGCCTTGCAAAACCGCCACCACATTCAAAAGCCCTTTTTCCCAACAAAAGCCCACAAGGACTAAGATCTTTTCCTAAAAATCTTTGCACCTCATTTTGCAAATCCTCGCAAATAAAGTATTTTCCATAAGGATAATGACCTAAAACCTCGCCTTTTAGAAGTTTGAAAAATTGTTTTTGTTCTTTAAGTTCTCTTGCTTCTTCTTTGCTAAGCTTATAAATTTGCATAAATTCTTTTAAGTCAAAATCTCTTGCAAAATGGCTTAATTGCACCCTTCTTGCTAGATAGCGATTAAAAAGTTCGCTTTGAAAGGCTGAGATTAAAAACTCATTCATTTTTCTATTTTTAAGCTTTTTGCCCCTTAAAATTTCAAGTCCTTGTAAAAAATTATCTTGAAATTTACCAAATCTTTGATATCCAAAATAATTTGCAAAGCCTTGATTAGCAATCATTTCAAAGGCATTTTGAAGTTTTAAAGCATCAAGCTTTGAAACCTTTTTAAGACGGATAAAAAAAGAATTTCCTTTTAAATGTCCTATCCTAAGCTTATTATCATGAACGAAAACTTCGTTAATTTTTAGCTTTTGGTGCGAAAAATTTGCAAAATTTGCTTCAAATTTCTTAGGCACGGAAATAAACTGGGAAGTAAGCCCTTGCTTATCTTTAAGTCCAGCATAGCCAAAATCTCGCATTTTAACCCCACTAAACTCACTAAGCACTCTCAAAGCCTCGTTCGTGCTAAGATCTTTTTTGCTAATATGCAAAATCAAATGTTCGCCCTTACCGCTAAAGTCGTAAAGGGGCTTTTCTCTCACAACAAAATCTTCACTATTTTTGCTAAAATACGCATTAATAGGGCTATGTTTTAGACTATAAAGAAGCTTAGAAGTGGTGTTCTTTTCCTCTAAATTCATATCTTCCTTTCTTTGCCTTTGCGAAAATATTTAGCCTTACTCCATGTTTTTTGGCTTTTTTTTCTATAAATTCTTTATCCTTTTCATCAAAAGCAAAGAGAATTTCATACTCCTCTGCACTGAAAAGCTCTTCTTGGCTTAAATTTAAAAGCCATTTTACACCTAGTTTATTAAGTTTTAGCATTCTTGATAGATCTTTACTAAGTCCGTCTGAAATATCCATAGCACAATGTAATTTTTCTGCCACATCATAAAAAAAATCCTGTCTTAACTTTGGTCTTATAAAGCGATGATTTTTATCAAGTTTGCCTGAATTTTGCAAAATCTCAAGCCCTCTTAAAGACTGCCCTAAGTCCCCTGTAAAAGCAAGCAAATCTCCTTTTTTTAAGCCTTTTCTAAAAACAGGCTTTTTTTTGATCTTTGAAATGATGGTAATTGAGATATCTATTTTATCATTGCTTATCGTATCGCCACCAATGATTTGGATACCAAATTCCCTTGCTGTTTTTAAAAAGCCTCTTTGAAGCTGTGAAATTTCATCATTTGTTATGTTTTTAGGCAAGGCAAGCCCTAAAAGAGCGTATTTTGGCACAGCATTCATTACGATAGCATCAGATATATTGACAAGCATAGCCTTTGCAGCAATTTGCTCTAAGCTAAACCACTCTCTTTTAAAATGGACATTTTCAAAAAACAAATCCTTACTAAAACACCACTTAGCAACAATAGCACCATCATCGCCGTTAAATTTGTTTTCAAAGGCTTTTATGATTAGTTCTTCTTTACTCATGAAAAATCAAACTTAATTTCAATAATTATAAAAATGCACTTGAAAAAATAGACCATTTTTTTACTTTGTTCCCCTTGTATAAACTAAGCAAAGTGGAAGTAATTTAAACAAATTTAAACTTAATTATCTATAAATTTTAAAATATCATATTTTAGCTCTAAGCCTTAATATCCACTTGTAAAAATTGTAAGGCTAAATTTAAATTTTCATTTTTAAAAATATTTTTAAAACTTTGTTTATATGTTTTATCTTCAAACAAAAGTTCTAATAAATCACTTTCTTCAAATTTATCTTTTAAGAGTTTTTGTAAAAATTCATTTGTAGGTTTATCTTTATATGTTTGATTTGAACTTTTTGCTTGTATGGGTGTAGGGGTTTTATATTGATCAAGGGGCTTTACAAGAAGATTATCTCCCATAGCTAATTCAAATTCTTTTACAAACTCATCATGTCTTTGTTTAAAATCAAGGTATTTTTCTTTAAAATCTTCTAAGTTAAAATCTTGCTCTAAAAGCTCTTCAAATTCATTTTTAAGAGCTAAGGCTTTGGTGCTTATATCATTTCCAAGTGAAAAAGAACTTGCATAATAAAGATAAGTTTGAAGCTTGCTTTGCTCTCTTGCTATGCCCATCCATTGTGTTGTATCATCAAGAATTTCTTTAAAGGAAGATTTTTCTATTTTATTTGGATCTTTAAGTTGATTTTTAAGCATAAAGCTAGAAAGCTCTAAAGAATCTTCTTGGCTTATTTGAGGAAGATAAATTTTTGAAAGAGTATTTATAAGCTTATCTAAAGAATCTTTATCAAGAAAAGAAGAATTATCCTTTTGAGCATGATTTAATTTTTGCGATATGGCGTTTGAGTTAATAGGCTTTAAATTTTGATAATTGCTTATATCTGTTTTATTTAAATTTACTGCGTTCATATATATCCCTTTTTACTCACTCTACATTACGCTGTGATCATACCCACCCTTAACCTCTTTCATCTCATCAAAACTAAGAACCTTAACACCATTTGAATAATCACTAAGCTTACCCTTAGTAAGCTTAACTAAAAGATCATCTGCTAAGGATAAATTTATTAAAATATTCAGTAAAGAAATAAGACTTAAAAACTTTTTCATTTATTTATTAATCCTTGTATAGTATAAATTTTTTAAAATTTAATTTTTTTTATTTTTTAAGTTTTTAATGTAAAATCAATTTAAACAAATTTAAACTTAATTGTTTATAAAATTTATTTTTATGAAATAAGAATTTGAAAAATTATATTCTATTTGTTACAGATATTTTAAACTTCTTTTTTAATTTAAAAACCAAAAAAACAATACAAAAATATCCTAGAAATTCTTGTGAAAGCTTTGAAAATTTCTTTTTATAATTTTAATATATGGCTTAAGCTTATATGAAATTTCAAAACCCTCATTAAGCCTTAATATCCACTTGTAAAAATTGTAAGGCTAAATTTAAATTTTTATTTTTAAAAATATTTTTAAAACTTTGTTTATATGTCTTATCTTCAAACAAAAGTTCTAATAAATCACTTTCTTCAAATTTATCTTTTAAGAGTTTTTGTAAAAATTCATTTGTAGGTTTATCTTTATATGTTTGATTTGAACTTTTTGCTTGTATGGGTGTAGGGGTTTTTTGTGTTTGTGTATTTTGTTGATTTGAGCCAATTTTGAGATTTCCAAAGCCCTCTTTTTGCATCCATTTTCTTTGTTTTTCTTCAACCAATTCTTTAAAATAAAGATATTCTTTTTTAAAATCCTCTATACTTAAATCAGAATTTAAAAGCTTTTCATAAGCCATCATATCACTATCATCAACGAAAATAAAAAGATGAGTACCATTTATCCCACTACCTAGTTTATTGGCATTTAAAAAGTCTTGAAGCTCTTTAAGGACTTCATCACTTAAGTTTCTATCAAGTCCTTCAAGTTTACCTCTAATACTCGTTTTCCCCTCTGTAAGAGCGGAGAAAAAATTATGTTTTAATACTGCAAAAATACCACTTTTACTTATCTTTCCCTCACTATCTGTATAAAATTTAGAGCCTATATCAAGATCTAACTTTTTAAAAATATCTTTAGTGGGATTAATTTTATGCGGAAAATCACTAAAAGTAAAACCATCTGAAAAGCTTATAGCAATAGTTTTGATTTTATTTGGATCTTTAAGAACGAGTTTTTCATACTCCTCAAAACTATAACTTTGAGTAATTTTTAAGCTTTTATTATCGTATTCAAAAGCATAGGGGATATTTTGCAAAATTTCGTCCATAGTGTAGCTATCTTTATCTTCTAAATTTTGAGTAAGCTGGGTAAAAAGCTTATGAACATTTTCAAGAGTTTTTTCTTCATCTATTTTTGTGAAGTAAGGATTGGTAGCTAATTTTGCCCCAATATACTTACTATCTAAGGGGTCATAAGTATTTTTATAAAGAGTAAATTCCTTAAACTGCACAACTTGATCTTTTTTTGACTCAAGATTTTGAGTATTTAAATTTAAGGAAGCTTGTCCTTTTGCTTGCCTTAAAAATTGCGTGTGTTGGTTGGAAAAAGCGTTGTTTAAATTGACTCTCATAAAAACCCTTTTATCAAACTAAAAACTAATCTAAAATCGTCCAAAACTCATTTAAATTAATCATATTGAAACAAGTTATCTAAATCTATTTAAAATAGACTCCATATCCGCTCTATAAGCATCTCGTATTTCTTTAATAAGCTTATAGTGATTTAAAACATTGCTCGAATGAACTCTATACCAATTTCCAGAGTTATTGATAACCGCAACTCCATAAGAAAAATATATAAAACGCTCCCCTCTGCTTGTTGTACCAATATTTCTTTTAACAGAGTATCCAAGATAGTGAGTATAAGGATCTGTATTTCCACCTAAAATACTCATGACTTCAATGAGTCTTTTTCTATTTTCATAATAGTGTTTTTGATTATTTTCCTTATCTGATAAGCGACACTTTGTAATGCCCAAACCACACATACCACCATTTAAGAGCAAGCCTTGTCTATTATAATAATACTTTACACCATCTTCTGTATATAAGCCAAGTTCATTTTCCCAATTTGGTATCGCATAAGCTAATATTTCATCATTACTAAGGGCTTTAAACCCTACCACATACCCACCCTTAACCTCTTTCATCTCATCAAAACTAAGAACCTTAACACCATTTGAATAATCACTAAGCTTACCCTTAGTAAGCTTAACTAAAAGATCATCTGCTAAGGATAAATTTATTAAAATATTCAGTAAAGAAATAAGACTTAAAAACTTTTTCATTTATTTATTAATCCTTGTATAGTATAAATTTTTAAAATTTAATTTTTTTTATTTTTTAAGTTTTTAATGTAAAATCAATTTAAACAAATTTAAACTTAATTGTTTATAAAATTTTGAAAATAATTATTTATTTTTTCTATAACTTTAAAATTTTTTCCATAAAGAAAGTCCAAATACACTATCAGGAGCAGCTGAGCTTCCTCCAAAATTTGCACTTACAGAAAAAGCTGTGTTGCTATTTACGCTATAAGTTGAGCCTAGACTGAGAGTAGGAATAGAGCGAAGCTCTGAGTTTTGATAACCATTAATTTTTTGTTCGGTTTGAAAGCGTTGTCTTGCTCCCAAATCAAGCGTGATTTTAGGACTCAATACTATGGATAAATCCCCTCCCACATAGATACTATGTCCATATTCTATATTCCCTATACTAAATTTTCTTTTCGCATTGTAGTCAAAACCTGTATAAAAGCTGTATACAACAGGATCGCTGTATCCTCTTAAACTTATTTGTAAACTTTGGGATTTAAAAGAAAAATTTTTTGTCTCATTAACAACTTTTTCTCTCTGTACAATGGCTGTTTGGAGGGTAATTTGTGGCACAAAATCGTAAAAACTATTTGCTGTATACATAAAACCAAACCAAAGGCTATCAAAACTTATTTTATTTTTATGTGAGTATTCATTCGTAAAAAAATTTGTGTATTCTTGTCTTGCAAAGCTTCCTCCGCCAGCAATGAGTATATCAAATTTAGGTGCAATGGTGTAGATAAGGGTTTGATTCAAAAAAATCTGCTTTGTATCGTTCCAAATAGTTGGATCGCCCGTTACACTGATATTTGGATAAAGAGAATAGGAATTTGCATTGCCTGTGCTTAAAAGAGAAAAGCTTGTGATCGATCTTAACCCAATTTGCTTTTTAAAAAGTGAATCAATACTTAGCTCATCACTTGCAAAAACAAAGCTAAGTAAAAGCACAATGGAAAATAAAATTTTCTTCATTTTTTTCCTTATTTTGATAAACGGAATTAAAAAAAATTATTGTAACAAATAGAATATAATTTTTCAAATTCTTATTTCATAAAAATAAATTTTATAAACAATTAAGTTTAAATTTGTTTAAATTGATTTTACATTAAAAACTTAAAAAATAAAAAAAATTAAATTTTAAAAAATTTATACTATACAAGGATTAATAAATAAATGAAAAAGTTTTTAAGTCTTATTTCTTTATTGAGTGTTTTAATAAATTTATCCTTAGCAGATGATCTTTTAGCTAAGCTTACTAAGGGTAAGCTTAGTGATTATTCAAATGGTGTTAAGGTTCTTAGTTTTGATGAGATGAAAGAGGTTAAGGGTGGGTATGTGGTTAATTTTTATTATGGTAGTGACTGGAGCAATAGCCCTGAAATGTATGCTGTTGCACTTTATAGTGGTGAAGAGTTCTCAAAGGGCTTATGTCCTATTGGAAAATTAAGTTGCTCTAATCATAACGAAGTTAAACTAATAGCATTTAATCAAGCAGTAAATCAAAAACGAGGTGAGTATGGATTTTTCCCTGTATATATCATTAAAAGAGAAATAAAAATTTCAAACAGAGGCACTCCTTATGTTCTTTTTTCGTATAAAACAGGAGCAGTTGATAAAAATTTACAACTTTATAAATTTAATTCTACGACTTCTAGCTCTCATTTAAATAATAATATACTCATTAGGGAAATTGCGAACAAATACAAAGATTATATGGAAACTCAGCTTGGAAGATAAAATATAAACCCAATCCCATTTCTACCGATTTACAAACTAAGCTTTACAAGGAAGTAAAAATGTTAAATTCTTTAAATTCAAATTATACTTATACAAATTCTCAAAACATGAGTTCAAAAGGAAATTTAAAACAAGAAAGAAATTTAAATTTACAAAATTTAAATGATAAGAACATTTTAACTTCTATAAATGAAAATCTAACAAATTTAAATTTAGTTACTGACAAACATGAAGCTGTAGATCAAATTCTAGGTTATGGAGTAGATAAAGAAGGTTTTTTTACAAGTGATTTTAATGAAGTTGCTGGTTTGCCAAAGGATTTTAAGATTTATGCTAAAGATGCACAAAGCTTCATAAAATGGCAAGAAAGTAGTGATTTTTTCTTTTCTACTCATGCTAAAGTTGATTTTGCTAAAACCTTAGCTAATGCTTATAAGCTTTTTTCAAAAATTATGCCAGATACACCTAATGCAAGTTATTCAAAAGAAGAATTAGAAAATTTAAGTTACGGCTTTAGTGTAGATGAGAATTTAAATGTAAAACAAATTTATCATAGCAGAAAAGATTTCTTGGATCATTTAGGAAAGACTAACGAAAGAAATTATACAAGTTTTCATACTTGGAATGGATCATTTTTTGATAAACTTGAGACGAAAACACTCTTTTCTCAAGCAGGAGGATCTTTTGTTAGTATGAATGCTTATATAAATACAGATGAAAGCGTAGATAAAGGTGGCGTTTTAATGGCATTTGCTAATACTCACACTTTTGGGGCTGGGGCTTATTTCTTGGAGGGAGAAACTAATATTTTCGGTAAAATTCTTACTCTTGATAAAAATATCAGCAAAAAAGAACTTAAGGATTTTGCAAATTTTATGAATACAAATAAACTTCAAAGTGCTTTTCTAGATAATCCTTTTCAAGATGATTCTTGGAATATTTTTGAAGATAAACTCTCCATGAAACTTTATATTATCAAGAGTCAAGAGTTAGGAAATTCTGATATTGCAAAAAAGGCAGAGGAATTTGAAAACGAATACTCCACACTCATAAACTCAAATTTAAGCCTTGAAGATTTTAAGGAAAAATACCTTGATTTTAAACAAAGACATGATGAGTTTGTAAAAGAATTTGAATTAGCTATGAATGAAGCTTTAAAAAATTCAAATAAACAAATTACAAGTGAAAACACAAATAAAAATATAAGCGAATCTAAATTAGATACAAATAATAAAACACAAAAAACCCCTACACCCATACAAGCAAAAAGTTCAAATCAAACATATAAAGATAAACCTACAAATGAATTTTTACAAAAACTCTTAAAAGATAAATTTGAAGAAAGTGATTTATTAGAACTTTTGTTTGAAGATAAGACATATAAACAAAGTTTTAAAAATATTTTTAAAAATGAAAATTTAAATTTAGCCTTACAATTTTTACAAGTGGATATTAAGGCTTAATGAGGGTTTTGAAATTTATTTTTATATTTTTGGTATTGGGTTTAAACTCAAGAGCTGAGTTTATACTCAAATCTTACGCAGAAATAAAAAATGAAAAACTTGTTCGCCAAAACTATGAGCAATCCTGTGGTGCAGCTTCTTTGGCAACTCTTATCAATCTTATAAGCGATAAAAAGCTAAGCGAGCTTGATATTTTGCAAACCATGAGTACTGAAGAAATTTACACTGATATGCTTAGCTTTGCAGATCTTAGCGTGTTGGCACAAAAACTAGGCTTTGAAAGCAAATCTTATCAAATCGACAAAGAAAATTTAAATAAGCTCATAGGCATTCCCTTGCTTGTGAAGATAGAAGATGATCCTCGCTTTCCACATTTTGTTATCATCATTAATCATAAGGGAGATTTTTTACAAGTACTTGATCCAAGTCATGGCGAGTATATCAGCTCTAAAAATCAGTTTCTAAACCTTTGGGACAAGCACTCTCGTGGTGGATTTGCTCTAATCCTAGCTTTTGAAAAGGATTTAGAAACTTTAAAACCTAAGCTACCAAAAAGTTTAAATTTTGACATAAAGCCTTTTAGCTTATACTAAGAAATCGTCCTTAAAAAGTGAATTTGAGCGTTTTTTTTGCATTAAAAATTATTATTAGCTATAATTTCAAGCAAAATTATGAGGAAAAAAGAATGAAAATAGCCCTAGAATGTCAAGACATACTCATAGAAAAGACTTTGCAACTTTTTTTAAAAGAATATCTTGTAATGAAGAAGGATTGTGATTTTTTAGTTTGTGATGAAAAATCAACTTTAAACAAGCCTCAATTCGTCATCAACAACAACTCGCCTCAGCTTAATATCCCTTTTAGCAAAGAAGAATTAATGAGTGCTTTAAATGAATTTAACACAGCTCTTGAAGAATTTGCTCAAAAAATCGCCCAAGAAAAAATCAAAGCCCTAGAAGCGAAAATAGAAGCCTTGGCTGATGAATTTCATAAAATTTATCAACATAAGCTTGATTCTGATTTAGATGAGCTTAAACAAAGAATGTTCAAGGTTTTAGAAGAAAAATAACACATGCAAACAAAGGAAAAAAAGCTTTTTACTAAGATCGAAAGTGGAAAATTTAAGGGAAAAATGCTCATTTTGCCAAGTTTAAGCACAACAAGAAGCACAAAAAGCATAGTAAGATCTTGTGTTTTTAATGTGCTTAGAGATGAACTTAGGGGAAAGGTCTTTATAGAAGCTTTTGGAGGCAGTGCTTCAATGGCTTTAGAAGCTTTAAGCAATGAAGCTTTAAGGGCTTATGCTATAGAACTTGACAAAAAAGCTTATCAAATCGCCTTAAAAAATGCCAGGATTGATACAAATTTAAAAGTTTTTCATGGCAGTAGCTTTGAGCTTTTACCTAAACTTGTCTTAGATGAAGAGCAAATCATACTCTATCTTGATCCTCCTTTTGACATAAGAACAAGCTTTGAAAATATCTACAAAAAAACGCTTCAAATGCTCCTTGATTTGAATTTAGAAAAAATTTATAAGATCATCATAGAACACAGAAGCAAGATAAATATGCCTTTAAATTTAGGCTCTTTAACACGCACAAAACTTAAAAAATTTGGCTCTACAAGTCTTAGTTTTTATGAAAAAGTATAAAACTCATCACTCATAATAAATCAAATTTCTGCTTTTTTATCATTAAAGATTCAAACGCTCTTGCGTTTTTTTTTTTTTGGATAGAATTAATTCAGTTATATTTTTGCCAAATGCGAGAACATGGGTTAGTTAATGTATAAACATTCTATTTTTTCCATTTTTAAAGATTATAAAATTTTGATAGACACTTGCTCTATTTTAGAAGATGGATTTTTAAAATTCATAAGCGATCAAAATATGCAAAGATTAAAAGAATGCGATAATTATTTGATTATTCCTAAGCTTGTGATTGATGAGCTAGTTAAAAAAACCTCAGCCAAAGAAGAGAATTTATCAAAAAAAGCAAAAAATGCCTTAGAAAAACTTGCCAAACTTCAAAAAATAGAACTTATCAAAGTTAAAGGAGATAAGGCTGATAGTTTTGCAGATAATACCTTTTTAAGAGTGGTTCAAACATTTAAATTAAAGCACAATATCTGTATCATCACTCAAGATAAAAAACTTAGTGAAAATATACTTCAAATTTCAAAACAAGAAAGCGTCAAAACAAAATATGCAATTCAAGTCTTTAGTATAGAAGCTAACGGAAATTTAATCAAATACACATCTTCTAAAGTTTCTAAAAATGATAAATTTAGGTATCCTTGCAGGTTAAGTATGACCGCAAATACTAAACTTATAATTTCATATATCCCAAAAGAAAAGGACATCGTTTTTACGCAAAATAAAGAAAAAATTATTTTAAAAAAAGAATTAGGAAAAGGTGGAGAAGGTATAGTCTATGATATAGAAAATAATTTAGTTGCTAAAATATATTTTAAAGAAAAGCTTACTCAGGCTAAATTTGAAAAACTTCGCCTTATGGTAAGCAAAAATATAACTTATCAAGGAATTTGTTATCCTCAAAAATTATTATTCAACAAAAATAATGAATTTATTGGTTTTACAATGCCAGCTGCAAGGGGCAAAAATTTCACAGCTTTTAAAGCTCAAAAGATTAAAAGAAACTATCCAAATATGAAAAAAAGGGATTTGGTCTTAATCGCCATTAACTTTTTACAAAAGATCATTTTCTTGCACGAAAAAAATATTATTTTAGGAGATATTAATCCTAATAATTTTTTGATCAATGGAAATGATATATATTTTGTCGATACAGATAGCTATCAAATAGAGTCCTTTCCTTGTCCTGTTGGAACGATCATTTTTACCTCGCCTGAATTTCACAAAAAAGGCGGTAAATACGAAACTGAGCTTAGAACTTTTGAAGATGAGTATTTTGCTATTGCAGTGATGCTTTTTATGATCATGTTACCCGGTCAAAATCCTTATGCTATGCAAGGAAGCGAAGATATGGTTAAAAATATTATAAATATGAATTTTTCTTATCCTTTTAAAGAAAGGTCTAATAAAAAAACGCCAAAAGGAACTTGGAAATACATGTGGTCTCATTTAAGCTATAAAATAAAAGAAGCCTTTTATCACAGCTTTATCAAAAATGGTCGATGCTCCTTACCTAAAAATAGATTAAAGCCTAAAATATGGCTTGAATTATTTAAATATTACTTAGAAGTTTTAGATAATGGATCTATGTATAAAAATGATCCCATGAGCTTGGAAGTTTTTCCCACAAGACTTAAAAAAGATAAAAATAAAACATATATCATTTGTCCTTATTGTAAGAAAAATGAAATTTCTAATGAGTTTAAAATGTGTTCTGCATGTAGTCAAAAAAAAAAAATAAAACATAATAAGAATTTGCAAAATGAAGTAAGTGTAGTGAATGATCTTAATACTGCATCGCTACTTACTTCATTTTTCAAACACTTAACAACACCATAAAGGAGAAAAAATGACAGAAAAAGAAAGAATGGAGGATTTAGTAGATAATCCAACGCCAAGAGTTGCAGTATGCTTATGCCTTGATCTTAGTTACTCTATGAGCGGAACAAAACTGCAAGAGCTTCAAAATGGGATCGATCTTTTTTATAAAAATATCAAAGAAGATGAAGATGCTTTTGATGCGGTTGAAATTTGCATAGTTGGTTTTGGAGAAAGTGTAAAATGCTATCAAGATTTTGCTTCTTTAAATTTAGCTCCACAAGCTCCATTTTTAAGTGCAGATGGTGGAACACCTATGGGAGAGGGTGTGAATTTAGCCTTAAAATGCTTGGAAGAACGCAAGGAAGATTATAAAAATAATGGGGTGGATTATTATCAACCTTGGCTTGTTTTAATGAGCGATGGACAACCAAATGGGGATAATTACGAGCTAGACAAGGCTATTAGGGATACTTGTGATTTGGTCAATGACAAAAAACTTACGGTATTTGCTATAGGCATAGGAGATGATGCTGATATGGACACTTTAGCTAAATTTTCTCCTAAAAGAAAACCTTTAAAACTCAAAGGTCTAAGCTTTAGAGAATATTTTGAATGGCTTTCAAAAAGCTTGAGTAGAGTTTCACAATCCACTCCCGGAGATAAGGTTACTCTTGATACGGATACTATTAGTGATTGGGCTGAGCTTTAAAATGTGGCATATTATACATACAGCCCAAAGAGGTAGAGGGCATATAAAAGAAAAACTTCCTTGTCAGGATAAAACCCACTATACTTCAAGTAAAAAATTTACTTGCATAGCACTAGCTGATGGAGCAGGCTCTGCCAAACTTTCTCAGCTAGGAGCAAGAAAAAATGTAATTAAAATTTGTAAGGTTTTAAAAGATAATTTTACAAGCTTTTTAAATGAAGAAAATGCCCTAAAGGTCAAAGAAGAACTTATAAAGTCTTTAAGTGAGGATTTGAATTCTTTAGCAAATAAATTAAATTGCGATCTTAAGGATCTAGCTTCTACTCTTTTATTTGTCGCTTGCAATCAAAAAGACTTTATTATAGGACATATAGGAGATGGGTTGATTGCTTATATAAAAGAAGGGCAAATAAAACCTGCAAGCAAAGAAGATAAAGAAGACTTTGTAAATAGCACAAATTTTGTAAGCTCTAAAAATGTGTTGAGCAAATTTAAACTAATAAAAGGAAAATTAGATAAAATAGATGCTTTTATACTGATGAGTGATGGGGCACAAGAAAGTTTATTTAGAAAAAAAGATGAAAAATTTGCTCTTTTTTTAGAAAAGCTCTTTAAACTACAAAGAAAAAGAGGAGAAAAGGTCGCGCAAAAAATTTTAGAAAAGGTTTTTAAAAATAAAATCATCAAAGCCACCAAAGATGACTGCTCTTTGATTATGATGAGTAAGAAAATGGGCTTAAAACGCTTTTAATATGTCCAAAACAAGCCTTTGTAAGTGTGGGTTAATGAAAATTGCGGTAAAAGTGAGTTTTTACAGAAGCATTTAATACCAAATACTGATTTGTCGCTAGAAAATTTTGATGACTTTTTCGAAGAACGCGAAAAAGGTTTTGATAAGTAAATTGAAAGAAGTTTTAGAGCTTGATTAAAATGTTTATTAGCCATATATTTCATATAGCAAAAAGTTACCGAGGAAAAAATATGTATAAATCTTTCTTTATTTATAGCATATCAAAACAGATATTTTATTTTTACTCTTTTAGCTCTATTTCGCCTTTTATTAAATCTAAGATTTGATAAAGCTTATTTTTTATGTTATAATCCACATTTAAATTTTGATATTTGATTTGAAAGGATTGAAGTATGTTACCTATATTACCTGTTGTTCTAGTAGGTGTGGCTGTAGCTGGTGCGGTTGGAACTGGAATCTATGTAGCAGCGAAATGGTTAGGGGGGGAGGGAGAATACCGATACTCCTGCACCTCCTAAAAAAGTAGATTTTATCCTAGTAGGAGATGTCGCCGCTGGTAAGACGACCTTAAAGCAAATCTTAATGGGCGAGGAAGTTACCGAACATACAGCAACTCCTAACGCTAAAAGACACAAACTCCCTAACACTTCACCTTATTTAGACTCAACACTCATAGACACAGGTGGTAGCAATCTAGGCGAAAATATGAATTTAATAGAAAGTGAATTAAAATCTGCAGATGAAATATGTTTGATCTATGTCTTTGATATTGAAAAGTATAAGCACGATGTGATTCGTGAAAAAGACCATATGCGTCAGCAAGAATTTGTCAATATGTCTATACAATGCTACAAAGAAAAAGCTGAAATGAATAAAGAAAAAATAAAAAGATTTATTACTCTAGGCACTCACGCAGATATGATAGATAGTAGCGAAATAGATATTTTTACTAATGAGTTTAACAAAAAGAATGTTGAATGTAAGATATTTAATCTAAAAGATAGTGATAAAAAGAGCTTGCATTCAAAGATATCGAAATTTATTTTTGAAAGTATGGGTAGCTCGAAATTTATTTTTAAAAGCATGGGTGGCAATGATGAAATCACTGGGGATCATGCCAAATTTTTTTGAAAAAGGATAAAGTGATGATAATAGCGACAATACAAGGCACAGATACCTCTAGTGGTGGTAAGCATATTAGTGCTTGTGATGGTAGGCTTGTTGAAAATCAAGAACAAGATAAATGCTTAGAAAAACTTTTTAGCATTATTAATCATAGCGATATAAATAATAATGAAAATGAGGGATTTTATGCTATCGCAAATGAATATTATCTATGTCTGATACAGCATCCCAAAAAAGATGATATAGGTAGAACTCGTATAGCCCTAGTGTTATTTAGTCAAAATGAAAATGAAGATATAGTGCATAAAACACTTGATATAATGGGCTTAGAATACGATAGATTTAAAAATCTAAGACAAAAATATTTAGTTTCTAAAAACAATACTCTTAAGACACAGCGTATGCCTATGCTAGTAGTTGCGTGTGCGGTGGTAGGAGGAGGCTTAGCTTATACTTATAAAGACAATGTAGCGATAGTAGCATTAGGTGCCGTAATCGGTGGCTTTTTAGGATATAAAGCGTATAAGGGCTTTTTAAAGATTAATGATAAAGGATAAAATATGACAAAATTACCTGATAAGATATTTATAGCAGATAAACAGATGAAATTTAATACAAAATTTGATAAGGCATATAAGGATATATCCGATAAATTTACTATTGTAGAGCGTGATAGCTTGCCAGATGAGGCTAAGGATATAAAAATACATGGCAATATGCATGAAGTGCCGATAAATGAGGCTAAGTTTGGTTTGTATGTGCAAAGTCCTGTGTATAAAAACAGATATTATCCACTATATAAATATGATAATAATGTGTATTATGGTGAGATTTGGGAATGTATGCACGATTTAGCTAATCGTATGGGAGATAATGTTAAAATTGTTGCTGCTGGATTTTTAGAAGAAGTTTCTAGTGAGAATAATAGCAGTAGTTTTAGTGTAGGAGCTGGGGGTAATTATAAAGTATATAACGGTGAAGCAGAATTTAAAAGAGAAGTAGAAGCTAATAAAGAACGAAATAATAGCACTACTACAAGTGTTGGCACACGGGTAATGGGAGGCAAACATACAAGAAAGGAGTTACATGAATATATCAATAAAGAGCATATTAATATTGACGCATTACCAACAGAGTTTAAGAATCTAGTCAAACTCTTTTTAGACAAAGACGAAGTAAAACTAGGCGGATACGAATACAAAATAGAAACTATAAAGACTAACGATGAGTATCTAGATATAAGCAATAAATTTAGTCTAAATGGTGGTGTAAGCTTAATATTTAGTGCAAAATTTGACATTGATACAAAAGAAGCTCATGAAAAACAATACAAACGCAAGCATAAAATTGCATATAGTATAGCTTTTAATTGATTTGCTTAAATTTTTCTTTTTAAATTTAACTCAAATCAACACTAAAATAAAACTAAAGTAAAAAATTATATTTATTTCAAATCAAAGCGATAAAACTTTCACTTTGATTTAAAAAGCAAGGCTATATAAAGCTTTTTTGTGTCTCAAGGCTTAAGATTTTTTCGCTAAGTTTTTTTGCACTTGCTTCATCTATACAAAGCTTAGCATTATTTAAAAATTTAAGCTCAAGTTCTTCAAAGCTTAGGGGATTGTCAAAATTGCCCTTATTGATAAAGACATCTTTTTTAAGCTTTTCTCCATTTGTTAAAATGGCTTCTAAATGACCCGGAAAATACTTAGGAAAGCCACTTGATGCTCTTTTTTCATAGCTTATTTTCTTAGCAAATTCTAAAATTTCAGCCCTGTTTAAATTTTCATAAGATTTTAAGCTCACCTGTCCGTCAAAAAAGGCTAGAGCCATTAAAAAAGGCATGGAAAATTTAGCCTCGTAAGCTGTTTTTGGGGTGTATTTTGCATTTATAGGATCGCAAATAAAACTGCTTGGCACCTCATCAACAAAGCAATGAATACTTTTTATATCATCTGCTTTTAAGCCCTCTTTTCTAAGCTCCAAAGCACAGTCGATCAAACCATGAGCAAAATGACAGCTTGGATAAGGCTTTATTGATACTTGCAAAACCTGCCAAATTTCATTTAAGCCCTGCGTGAGCTTGCTTTTGTCGCAAAGTTCCTCTATGCCAAATGCACGAAATACATTATCCCTGCCCTCAAAAATGCTTCTTGGTGCAAACATTGAATTTTTTGCAAAATGTGCTATATAAATAGCGTTTTTAATGGCATTTGCGATATGTAAGACCTTTGAGTTTGAGCCATTAGACAAAAACTCATTCACCCCACTTGCAAAGCTTCCTGCAAAGCCTAAGGCATTTATAGTTTGCTCTTTATCAAGCTTTAAAAGTACGCTTGCAGCAGCTGTGGCGGCAAAACTTCCTGCTATGGCTGTGGTGTGAAAGCCTTTTTTATGAAAGCTTCCTTTACTTGCTATACCTACTCTAGCCCCTACTTCCCAGCCAACGATAAAGGCTTTTAAGATATCCTTGCCGTTTTGATTTACGCTAAAACCATAGCTTAGACAAAGTGGCGTTAAAATAGCACTCGCATGCAAAATCGCCTCAGTGTGCGTATCATCAAAATCAAGGGCATGAGCTGCTATGCCATTACACATAGCAGCCAAATCAGCCCTTAAGCTCTCATCTTGCCCCCAAATTTGAACATTTCCTGCTGAGTTTGGCAAAGAGCTTAAAGCCTTGATAGCATTTAAAACGCTTGTTTGATCATGGGCTGCTAAAGCCGTTCCAAAGCTATCAAGCATAAGTTCTTTTGCCCTCCCAACGACATTTTTGGGGATATCTTCATAGTCTAAATTTGTGATAAATTCAGCTAAAACTTCACTATAAGTCATCTTTTAAGCCTATTTGAAAATTTTAGCATTTTTGACTTTAACGATAAATTCATCAACAAGCTTTGGAGCATAGCCTACATAAGTTGTAGCATCAAGTAAGGCATCGATTTGTTTTTCATCTAAGACCTTTGAAACCCTCTTATCTGCCATTAAAACTTCCTTAAAGCCCTTGTTATGCTCCATTCCTTTCATCGCTGCTTCATAGACGATTTCATGAGCGTGTTGCTTGCCATAATGATCACTTAAAGCAAACATAACGCGTTCAGCCAAAACAAAGCCTTTAAGTGTGTTTAAATTCTTAAGCATTTTGTCCTTTTTAAGCTCAAGACCACTAAGTGCAAATTTCATATTTGCTAGCACCACAGAAAGCATTAAAAAAATTTCTGGCAAAAGCTTCCATTCCATTTTCCAAACCTGTCCATCTCTTTCATGCTCATGTCTTTCGATATCACTTAAGATAGCTAAATTTGCTTTCAAGGCATTGCTCACGGTTACGGCATTTTCGCTTACTGCTGGATTTCTTTTATGAGGCATGGTTGAGCTACCTACTTGACCCTTACCGAAAGGCTCAGCAAGTTCATCTATCTCATTATGTGCAAGGATAAGAATTTGATGAGCGATTTTGTTAAATGTGGCGTTGATATTGCCCAAAACATAACCAAGCTCGATAAATCTGTCCCTTGCTGGCTGCCAAGAAATTTCAGGCACATTAAGCCCTAAATTTTCTAAAGTAAGCTTTTCAACCTCATTTGCCTTGTCAGTTAAACTAGCCTTAGTTCCAACAGCACCAACTATGCTTCCTACAAAAAGTCTATTTTCAAGCTCGGTGATTCTATCAAAATGACGCACAAGCTCACTAAGCCAAATCGCACTTTTATGCCCAAAAGTGATAGGCAAGGCTTGCAAAGACAAGGTTCTTCCCATCATGGCAGTATTTTTATGCTCTTTACTGAGCTTAAGCAAGGCTTTGGCTATGTCTTTTAGATCTTGTTTGATGAGAGCTAAACCCTCTTTAAACTGCAAAACAAGCCCCGTATCGATAATATCTTGCGTGGTTACACCAAAATGCACAAATTCACCCAAGCCCTTATCGCAAGCTTTTTCAAGCCCGCGAACAGTTGGCACTAAAGGGTGTTTAGTCTTTTTAAACTCAGTATAAATAAAATCCATATCCATAAATTTAAATTTAGCCTTTTTAGCGATCTCATCGGCTGCATTTTTTGGGATAATATTAAGCTTAGCTTGAGCTTTAGCCAAAGCTGCTTCTACATCAAGCCATTTTTGAATGCGGTTTTGCTCGCAAAAAACCTCACGCATAGCAGGAGAACTCCAAGAATCAGCAAGTAATTTTTGATCAAATACGCTTATCATTGTTTATCCTTATTTTGTGATAGAATCAAGTGCTTGAGTAAGATCAGCTATAAGTTCGCTAACATCTTCAAGTCCTATATGAAAACGCACAAAAGGACCTCTTTTGCTCCAATCAGTAACCGTTCTTGGAGGAGTAGTAACTGTGGCTAAACTTTCATAACCGCCCCAGCTTGCACCGATAGAAAAGAATTTAAGCTTATCAACAAATTTAATCGCATCATCTTTAGTATAACCATCAGCAAATTCTATAGTAACCATACCATTAGCACCTACATGATCTCTTGCAAAAATTTCATGATTTGGGTGTGTTTTAAGCTTTGGATAAAAGATTGTTTTGATCTCTTTTCTTGTTTGTAAAAAAGCTACAACCTCATCAGCACTTTTTTCATGAGCTTTCATTCTAAGATCAAGCGTTCTCATACCACGAAGAACCAAATACGCATCATCAGGGCTTGTAGTAAAACCTAAGGCTTCAGGAAGCTTGTCAAAATTTTTCCATTCTTTTTCATTGATCACTACTATACCCATAGTTACATCACTATGTCCGCTTAGATATTTAGTCGCTGCGATAACTGAAATATCTACACCAAGCTTAAGAGGATTTAAAAAATACCCACTTGAGTAAGTATTGTCAATAGCAACAGGGATATTATGAGCATGAGCGATTTTGCAAAGCTTTGGAAGATCGATGATTTCATAAAGGATTGAACCCGGACTTTCGCATAAGATAAGCTTGGTATTTGGCTTGATCTTTTCTTCAACATCGCTTGCATCAGCTTTTAAAAAGTCGATTTCAACGCCCATTTTTTCTAAAAAAAGCTCACAAATAGTGCGAACTGGTCCATAAATCGCATCAGTGATAAGAAAATGAGCGTCCTTACTTGCATAGTTTAAAAGCACCATAGCAAGACTTGCAAGTCCTGTTGGGAAAAGCTGAGCCCTATAACCACCCTCAAGCTCACAAACTAATTTTTCAAGCTCAAAATTTGTAGCCGTTCCTCTAGCACCATAACTTAAAACGCGCTGCGTTTTTCTAAGCTCTCTATACTTTTGCCAAGTTTCATGGTCCTTAAAAAGTATAGTTGAAGCACGCATTACGCTTGGATTAACCGCTCTTACTTCAAGGCTTTGATCGCCTCTTCCACAATGGATAAGTTTTGTTTTGTTTTTCATTTTTTTCTCCTTATAAATAAATGTAAGTCATGATGATATTAACAACAGCTGCTGTTAGCATAGGAATTGCTGTTCTTTTTACAACCTGAAATGGACTAACCTTAGTCATCGCTGAAATTGCTAAAATAGCAGGAGCTATAGGACTAACGCAACGCCCAAAACCTGTCATGATTTGAATAGGTGCTATCATTGTGATCGTTTCTATACCAAAAGATTTTGCTATGTTTGGGATAAGTGGGGCAAAGCTAAAAAAGGCTGCATTTCCTGAACCCATTAAAAAAGCACAAACAGCAAGCAAGATAGAAACAGCGATGATAATAGCCATAACGCCAAATCCAGCTCCCTTAGCAAGCTCAAGCAAGGTATCCACAAAGCCAACTGACAAAAGTCCGCTTGCAAATACTTGACCACAAACGATAAGCGAAACTGTGATAACAAATAAATGTCCCATTCCCTTAAAGAAAATCATGATTGAATTTAAGGTTTCAACCACGCTTTTATAACGAATCATCTCAAAAGCAATGGCAATAAAAGTTGAAATGATCATAGCAACAGGCACATTCATTTTAATAGCTGTGCTAGCTCCTTCTTTTACAGCTTCAGCTGTGGTAAGACCACATAAAACCAAGATACTATCAAGCACTGAGCTAAAACCAAGTATCAAAACCAAAGGAATGATAGGCAATATCGCATAAATCAAAGGTGGTTTTTTAAGCTCTTTTTCTTTATTTGAATTTTCTACAAGTTCGGCTTCAACAGCCTCTGCGTTAAATTTAAAACCCTCTTTTTTATCAAAATAACGATTTGAAAAATAAATCGCCACAGCCACAGCTAAGATGATAGGTAAGGTGGTTGGTAATTGATAGCTTACAAAATACTCGGCTGGATCGATATTTGCAACATTTGAAGCCATGATCACATTACCAGAACCAGGACCATGATCAATATACTGACAAATCGCAATCACACTCAAGGCCGAAAGCTTAGAAACGCCTGTGCGAACCAAGATAGGATACATTGTTACCATAAGCAAAAGTGCAAGCCCAGCATGAGATGGGATAAAAAGCACCAAAAACTGCACGATAAAATACGCCACTATAAGCAAAAGCAAAGGGGATTTAACTGATTTTAAAGGCTTTTCAAAAACCTTAAACAAAGCATAACTTGCACCCACATGATCCATATAAGCTGAAAATCCTGCTATACACATCAAAGTAAGCCCAAGCCCAGCCAAAGTGCTTGACATAGTGGTATTGACCACTTGGAAAATATCAAAAAAGCCAAAATTTAGGGACTTTTTCTCAGTGATAGCATGAAAACCACTCACATCAAAATAATGAAAAATTCCAGCCACACTAAGCAAGAAAAGACCACTTAAAAGCAAAGCCATGTGAGCATTGATTTTTTTGTAAAGCATAAAAACGAGCAAAACAACGCTAATTAGTGCAAAAGATAAACCTAGCATTTTTTATCCTTTAAAGGCGATGATTTCTATCTCTATCTTAGCACCCTTAGGCAAGTCCTTGACCGCAAAAGCACTTCTTGTAGGATAAGGTGCTTCAAAAAATTCAGCATAAACCTCATTAAACGCAGCAAAATCATTTATATCTGCTAAAAAACAAGTCGTTTTTACGACATTTTTAAAGCTTAAGCCATTTTCTTCTAAAATAGCACCGACATTTCTCAAAGCCTGCTTGGTTTGAGTTTTTATATCCATAGCCTCTATTTGGCTTGAGCTTGGATTGATAGGTAGCTGTCCTGAAGCAAAAACAAAGCCATTTGCTTCTTTGTAAGCTGAGTAAGGACCTATAGCCTTAGGGTAACTTAACATTTTTTCTCCTTAGTCATTTAATAAAAATGTAATCATATTTTATCATCATAATAATTATTTGTCAATATTTTATTATCACAATAATAAATTTTTATTTTTAATCCCTTTTTAAACATAACAAAGATACAATTCATAAATTATCAAGGCTAAATTTATGGACGAAAATCAAAAAGAACAATTCATCAAACTCACGCATTTTTTAGGAGAGGTCTTAGGAAAACAATACGAGGTTGTTTTTCATGTCATCTCAAAAAAAGGAGCTTACATAGCAGCTATCGCAAACAATCATATCAGCAAACGCACGCTTAATTCTCCTCTTAGTGCTTTTGCAAGCGAGTTGATACAAAATAAGGCGTATTTAAAAGAAGATTTTTTATGTGATTATAAAGCCTTGATCGGCAAAAATAAACTCGTCAGGGGTTCAACTTTTTTTATCAAAAATGCGGATAAGCTTGTAGGAATTTTATGTATAAACCATGATACAAGCTTGATGAGGGATTTGGTTTGTAAGATCATAGATATAGAAAAGATAGGAGATGTGGGCGAGTTTTTAACTCAAGGCTCAAGCTCGCAAAGCATTGAAACCCTAAGTGGCTCTATAGAAGAAATTTTAGCTCAAAGTGTGGATATGAGTTATCTAGACTCTCCTTATCAGCTAAGCCCCACTCAAAAAGAAGAACTTGCCAAAAGCCTTTATGAGAAGGGAATTTTTAATATCAAAGGAGCTGTTCCCATAGTGGCAAATTTTTTGAAAATTTCAGAACCTAGTGTTTATAGGTATTTGAAAAAATTTAAGAAATGATAAAACTTGCAAATGCTTCATTTTTCAAGCTCTAAAAAACTCATCAAAAGTGTTAAAGATTTCATCACGATCAAGCCTTATCCAAAGAGTTATGATTTTTTAAAGCCTCCGCTTAAAGAGGCTATTTTTTATGGTTGGGGACGCAAAAAATCAGGACAAAAAGCCATAGAACTTGCGCAAAAATACGGGGCTAAATTTATGCTTTTAGAAGATGGTTTTATACGCTCTTTAGCACTTGGAGTAGAAAATTCTCCAAGCTTTAGCTTGGTTTTTGATGAGCTTGGAATTTACTATGATGCAAACAAGGCTTCAAAACTTGAAGAACTTTTAAATCACTATGATTTTAGCAAAAATTTAAATTTACTCCAAGAAGCCAAAACTGCCATAAAACTAATAAAAAAATATCAAATTTCTAAATACAACACAAATCAAAGCGTTCCTAAAGATTTTTTCAAAAAAGATGAAAAACGCATTCTTATCATCACTCAAACCGCTAATGATGCTTCTTTAAAATACGGCTTAGCACAAAATTTTGACACAGAAAATATCATCAAAGACGCAATAAATGAAAACAAAGAAGCAACAATTTATATCAAAATCCACCCTGATGTTTTAAGTGGCAAGAAAAAAAGCGATTTTAATGTCCAAAATTTACCGCAAAATTGCATACTCATCACTCAAAATTTCAATCCCATAGACTTGCTTTCTTATTTTGAAAAAGTTTATACTAAAACTTCTGGTATGGGCTTTGAAGCCTTGATCATGGGAGTGAAATGCGTTTGTTATGGTCTGCCCTTTTATGCTGGCTGGGGTTTGAGCGAAGATAAGCTTACATGTCAAAGAAGGACAAGAAAGCTAAGCTTGGAAGAACTTTTTGCAGGAGCATATATCCTTTATCCAAGGTATTTTAACCCCTACCTAAAACAAAACTCAAATATCATTGATACCATAAAAACACTCGCTAAGTATAAAAAAATAGAACAAGCTAATTCTCATCGCTTGTTTTTTCTTGGGTTTTCACTTTGGAAAAGATGGTTTATGAAGCCCTTTTTCAAGGCAAAAAATAACCAAATCATTTTTTTATCCTCACTTCAAAATTTGCAAAAATTAAATATCAAAAGCGAGGATAAAATTTTCATCTGGGGCAATAAATTTACAAAAAAGATGATTTTAGAAAAAATTGCTATCAAAAAAGAACAAATTTATCATGTTGAAGATGGCTTCATTCGCTCTGTTTCTTTAGGCTCTGATCTTACTCGTCCTTATTCTTTGGTCGTGGATAATAAAGGGCTTTATATTGATCCTAGTGAAGAAAGTGAGCTTGAAAATATCTTGCAAAATTACGAATTTGATGAAAACTTGCTTGAAAGAGCAAAAAAGGCTAAAGAAAATATCATCAAACATAAATTTTCTAAATACAACAATCTTTCACACACACAAATCAAGCCTAAAAATGACCCTGCTCAAAAAGTGATACTCATACCTGCTCAAGTTGAAGATGATGCCTCTATGATCCTAGGTGGCATGGGCTTTAGCACCCTTGATCTCATCAAAGAAGTTCGTCTTAACAATCCTAAAGCCTATATCATTTTTAAACCTCACCCTGATGTTTTAAGTGGCAACAGAATAGGCTTAAAAGATGAAAAGATTATCTTAAAATACTGCGATGAGGTGATAAAAAATACAAGCATTGATAGTGCTTTAAATCTATGTGATGAGGTGCATACTATCACTTCTACTACAGGTTTTGAAGCTCTTTTAAGAAATAAAAAAGTTTTTACCTATGGTCTGCCCTTTTATGCTGGCTGGGGTTTAAGCAAAGATAGGCTTATATGTCAAAGAAGGACAAGAAAATTAAGTCTTGATGAACTTATAGCAGGTACTCTTTTACTTTATCCAAGATATATTGATGTAAAAACGAAAAATTTATGTGAATTTGAAGTTTGTTTTGATACAATGTTAAATTTACAAAAAGATTATTTTTCAAAAAGGCATATTAGGTTTATGATCGATACTAAAACTTTTGCATTGCGAAAGATAAGAAGAATGTTTGAATTTGGTGTGAAGAATTTAAAAAAATGAAATTTGAAGAAAAGATAAAAGAATTTAAGGATCAAAGAGTATTGCTACTTCAAGGTCCTATAGGTCCATTTTTTAACAAATTCGCAAGGAAATTAAGAAGCTTGAATGCTGAGGTTTTTAAGCTTAATTTTAACGGCGGAGATAAGATATTTTATCCTTTTAAGGCTCATGCTTATCTTGGGAAATTGCAAGCTTTTAGACATTTTATAAAACATTTTTTCACTGAACATAAGATTAATACACTCATCGTTTATAATGACTGCCGTCCTTTGCACCGCATAGCTATCAAGGTCGCAAGAAGAATGAATGTAAAAATTTATGTTTTTGAAGAGGGCTACTTGCGTCCAAATTTTATCACTCTTGAAAAAGACGGCGTTAATGCAAACTCAAAAATTCCACGCGATAAAGAATTTTATCTTGGCTACTTAAGTAAATGCTCAAACCAAAAAAACAAAAGCATAAAAGGAGCTTTTAAAATCATGGCTTTTTATGCATTTTTGTATTGGCTTTTTGCCTTTTTAATGGGCTGGCATTACAATAACCGCTTACATCATAGAACCTTAAATCCCTTAGAAGTTTTTCCATGGATACGCTCTTTATACAGAAAAATCATTTATCATTTTAGTGAAAAAAAACTTTGTGAAGATATCTTAGAAAACAAAAAAAAATATTTCGTTGCTGTTTTGCAAGTTTTTAATGACACACAAATTCTAACACACTACAAAAATAAAAGTATAGAAAAATTTATAGAAGATACGCTCATATCCTTTGCAAAAAACGCCAGAGATAAGCATTTTTTGGTATTTAAACATCACCCCATGGATAGAGGATATAAAAATTATAGCCACTTGATAAAAAATTTATGCGAGCGATACCAGCTTCAAAATAGAGTCTTTTATGTGCATGATATACACTTACCAACCCTTTTAAATGGGGCTTTAGGTTGTGTGAGTATCAACAGCACAGTAGGTATTTCTGCTCTTTATCATAACTGCCCCTTGAAAGTTTGCGGTGAAGCTTTTTATGATATAACAGGGCTTACTTATCAAGGAAAGCTTGATTTTTTCTGGAAAGAATCGCACGCAAATCGTCCGTCTAATCAGCTTTATGTCAATTTCAAAAACTACTTACTTGATACAAATCAAATCAATGGCAATTATTATAAAAGTTGCTTTTTAAATAATTTCAAATGATATATTTAAAATTTATTTATCTTTTATTTAATATATAAAAAACTCGACTTAGCTTGTCTAAACATTGATTAATAAGAGTTTTTTAGGTGTATTCTTAAGTTTTTCATTAATCATTTTTAAGTAAAATTGGGCAATTTATTTTAAATTTAAAAGAAGCTCAATGCAACTAAAAAGAGATGTGTTTTATATCGCTGGATATGATCCTAGGGGTTATAGGTATTATTATTCTTTATTTAAAAAAAATATAGCCTTGCAAAATAAATACCACTCGCAAAACTATACACTAGAAAAAGCAAAGCAAGCCACCTATCCTTCTTGGCAAATTCATGCACCAAATGTAACAACTTCTTATACTTTCCTAGCTTGGAATGACATCGTAAGACAAAACTGGCCTAAAAATATCTTTGCCGTTTTGCAAGATTGCTTTGATTTTTTTAGAATTTATGTCATCACAGGGCTTTTTTTTCGTTTTGCAAGATCTTGTAAAGCACCCTTAATCGCTGGTTTTTATCCTTTTTTTTATGTTTTGTTTTCTTATCTTTTTGTATTTTTAATTATTTATTATTCTTTTACTTTTATTGCAGTAAAAACGCATTTTATCGTGGCTTTGATCATATCTTTTGCTTTGATTTTTTTGGCAAGTAAGCTCATTTTAAAGATAGGCAACAAAACAGCAGCCTTTTGGCTATCTAGAATTTGTGCTTTTTGTGCAAGATGGTCTAAAGGAAATATTGAAAATATCAACACAAGAACCGATGAATTTGCCGAGTTTATCTTTAAAAAGCTCAAACAAAACAGCAAGGAAGAAAAATATGAACTTATCCTTGTTGCTCATAGCGTAGGAACAATCCTAGCAAGCAGTGTTGCAGCAAAGCTCATAGCACTTTGCAAAAAAACGCAATGTTCTTACAAGGCTTTAAAAATTCTTACCCTTGGAGAATGTATCCCGCTAATGAGCTTTCATAAAAGTTCTAATGAATTTATACAAGGCTTGAAAGAACTCTCTCAGGAGCAAGATTTAATTTGGTTTGATTTTACTTCAAAAATAGATGGGGCTTGTTTTTATTTGGTCGATTTTATCAAAGATACGCATATACAAGATTCTAAACTCAAACTTAAGCTTTTATCAACGCAGTTTCATAAACTTTATACCCCACAAGAGTATCAAAAGATAAGAAGAGACTGGTATAGAGCGCATTTTTTATACCTTTGTGCAAGCGAACTTAAGGGAAGATATGATTTTTTCGACTTTATCGCAGGCGAAAATTTTCTTGAAAACAAAATCAACTTATAGGAAACAACATGCAATGTCCATTTCACCCAAAACCACAAAAAAGCAAGGCTTCAACCCTAGCAACCTTTTTATTTAAAAGGCGTTCTTGGCTTGATGGGCTTTATGAGAGAAGTTATAGTATGCAAATGGGCAAGGTTAAAATGCCCGGTTTTGAACTTTTTGTCGTCAATGACACAAAAGAAGTGCGTAAAATCATGGTCGATCAGGTTAAAGAATTCCCAAAAAGCGAACTTTTACACACGCTTTTAAAACCCTTACTTGGAGAAAGTATTTTTACGACAAATGGAGAAGTATGGCACAAACAAAGAGAGCTTTTAAAACCTTCTTTTGAAATGACAAGGATCACTAAGGTTTTTAACCTTATGAGCGAGGCTGTTGATGATTTGATGCATAAATTTGATACTTATGAAGATGGTGCTATTATAGAAGTTGATGAGTTGATGACCTTTGTAACTGCTGATGTGATTTTTAGAACTATTATGTCTGAAAAACTTGATGAAGAAAAAGGAAAAATCATACTTGATGCCTTTGTAACCTTTCAAGAACAAACCGTGCGAACAGCGATGAGGAAAATGTTTTGCTTTCCTGACTGGCTTTCAAAGCTTTTGGGCGAAAGAAAAAGAATGAAAGCAGGAAATGTAATCAGAGAAGTTTTAACAAATATCATCAAACCTCGCTACGAAGCTGTAAGTAAAAATCAAATCCCAGACAAAGAAGATATCCTAGCTTCTTTGCTTCTTGTTGTTGATGCACAAACAAATGAAAGATTTTCTTTTAAAGAAATTTTAGACCAAGTTTCTATGCTCTTTTTAGCAGGTCATGAAACTACGGCAAGCTCTCTTACTTGGACGCTTTATCTTTTAAGCCTCTTTGAGCAAGAGCAAGAAAAGGCTTATCAAGAGGTTATAGAGGTTGCTGGAAATGAGAAATTTAACATTGCTCATCTTAAGAAAATGAAATACCTCACAAATGTCTTTAAAGAATCCCTAAGACTTTATCCCCCTGTAGGCTTTTTTGCAAGAGAAGCAAAAAAAGAAACTAAAATGCGCGATAAAATCATTGCCGAGCATTCAGGAGTAGTGGTTGCTCCTTGGCTCATACACCGCCACAAAGGCTTTTGGGATAATCCAAATGGCTTTGATCCCTCAAGATATGAAAGAGAATTTAAAAAAGATGCTTATATGCCCTTTGGTATGGGCGAGCGTATATGTATAGGACAAGGCTTTGCTATGCAAGAAGCAATTTTAATCCTTGCGAGTATTTTAAGGAAATATAAGCTACAATTACAAGAAAATTTTGTGCCAGATATAGTTGGGCGTCTTACTATACGCTCTGCAAATGGCATGAATATCAAATTTACAAAGCGTTAAAGGTTATAATGAAAGAAAAGCTTGCAGGGACGATTTTGCTTTGTGCTATCGTGCCTTTGGCTATTGTTGGATATTTACTCATTGTGATCATAGGAACTTTTGGAAGCGTGTCAAGAGTAAGACAAGGTGTTCGTGCTATGGATCATTTTGTCAATGCAACCTTGTTTAATGGCTATGCTTGGGAGTCTATTTCTTCGCATGCTTGGAGGGATAGACACAAAACTTGGGCAAAGATTGTGATCAAGATCACTAATGTCTTTCAAAAAGATCACTGCAAAAGATCAAACAAAAGAGAGCAACCCATAGTTGATCTCATGCTAAAAAATGGACTTGATAAACAAACCATTGGCAAGCAAATTTAACTCAAATCAAAAGAAATTTAAAATCCTTACTTTTCCAAAACTGCCACAGCAATAGCAAAATTTCCATCATGTGAGATACTTAAAGCACTTGTTTTGATACGAAAATTTTCCATGATCCTAGCACTTAGGCGAAGTTTAGGAGCATTTTTGCTATCCTTGTAAATTTCTATATCAAAAAAACTGCACTCTTTACAAATTCCAACGCCCAAAGCCTTGCTCACAGCTTCTTTAGCAGCAAAAAATCCCGCAAGAGTAGCGGGACTTTTAATTAAAGCTTGTTCATGAGAGTTTAAAAACTTATCCAAAAAAGCCTTGCCATACTTCTTATAAATTTTTTCTATCCTTGAAATAGAACTTATATCACAACCAAGTAAAATCACTGCACGACAAAGTCTGTAAAATAAATATTTTTCACAAAGCCATCAGTTAAAATTTCATTCACTCTGCCCACAAGCTCATCTTTAAGCCTTTCCTTGCCCTTAGTCGTACTAACCTCTTCAAAGGTTTTTGAAGTAAGTGTTCTGATCACAACATCACGAATGATAGCTGTTTTCTTTTCAAGTTCTGGGGTTAAAAGCTCTGTGCTTTGTTCAAGCTGAATAGTGCATTTTACAAACCTAGCTCCACTTTCACTGAGCAAATTTAAAGTAAAAGGAGCTAAAGGAAACATAGGACCAATATTAGCATAATCACTACCCCTTTGTGCATTGTTTGCCTTTGCACCAGCAGCTGCACCCGCACCCTTTGTTTCTTTTGCTGCGGTTGTTGTTGTCGCCGCTGGTGCTGCTTCTGCTTCATCAGCTGGTGAAGATAACATTAAAAAGGCTATTGCTCCAAGGACAACGAGCAAAAGAACAAATAAAAATATAACGATGATTAAGACTAAAGAACCGCCCTTTTTTTTGGGTTCTGTGGCTTCTACTTCTTGTTCTTCCATTTTTTTTCCTCAATTTAAAAAAATTATTGTAAAATTGTAGCAAAATTTATTGATATATCCAAATTTTACAAGTTAAAATTAAAATTTTTTCGAACAAAGGACGAAAATGCTAGATGTTATCTTTAGAGAATACGATATTCGTGGGCTTTATGGCAAGGAACTTAATGAAAAAAGTGTCAAAGTCATCGGTTATTTCTTAGGACGGAAAATGCTTGAAGAAGATTGCAAAAGCGTTAGTGTGGGTTTTGATGCAAGATATAGTGCGCAGGAGTTTTTTAGATATCTTGTAAGTGGGCTAAATAAAGCTGGTATAAAGGTTTTTACACTAGGGCTTGTGCCAACTCCGCTTGGGTATTTCTCTCTTTATACGGGCAAGGAATTTGATGCTAATATCATGATCACAGGCTCTCACAACCCAAAAGATTATAATGGTTTTAAAATCACTATCCACAAAGAAAGTTTTTTTGGAAGCGAGCTTAAAGCCTTTGGAAAAGTGGTCGAAGAAAATTTAGATATGTATATTGAAGATAATTTTAACTGTGAAGAATATGATGTTTTAAGCGATTATCTAAACTTTATGACACAGCAATTTAAGCATTTAAAAAATTTTGATTTTGAATTTGGGGTTGATTGTGCAAATGGAGCAAGTGGAGTCGTGATAGAGCCTTTAATCAAAGCCCTAAATTTAAAAGCAAAAATTCTTTTTAAAGAACCTGATGGTCAGTTTCCAAATCATGCCCCTGATCCAACAGAAAAAGAAAATTTGATACAGCTACAAGAATGCTTAAAACAAAATCCAAATTTAAAGCTTGGCTTTGCATTTGATGGCGATGCTGATAGATTAGTCGTTTTAAATCAAAACCGAGTATTTTTTGGCGATGAGCTTTGTTATTTGTTTGCTAAAAATATAGAAAATCCTCGTGTTTTAGGGGAAGTAAAATGCTCTAAAAATCTCTTTGATGAGGTTGCTAAATTTGGACAAATTTTTATGGGAAAAACGGGACATTCTAATATCAAAAAAATGATGAAAGAACAAAACATAGACCTAGCAGCTGAAGTGAGCGGACATATCTTTTTTAAGCATCGTTATTTTGGATATGATGATGGAATTTATGCTTTTTTAAGAACTCTTGAGCTTGTTTTCAAGGGCTTTGATCTTGAAAAAATGATCGAAGCCTTACCAAAACTTTACACCACAGAAGAACTAAAAATTCCGGTAAGCGAAGAAGAAAAATTTGAACTTGTTGAAAAATTTAAAAATGCGGTCAAAAATCAAGCCTTAAACGGCGTTAAGGATTTGTGTGAAGTTGATGGGGCAAGGATTACTTTTGAAGATGGCTGGGCTTTACTTCGAGCTTCAAACACAAGTCCTTATCTTGTAACGCGTTTTGAAGCAACCACGCTACAAAGATCAAAACAAATTCAAGAAGAAGTTTTAGCGCTTTTTGAGAAGATAAAATAAGCTCCAAAATACTTTGGAGCTTTATCTTTAAGGAGGTAAACTTATAAATAAATTAAATTATCTTAAGTGCAAGTGAAAGTATAAGCTCTTAGGGTAAATCATTTGTAAGTTTTTATTTTCAAGTATAAATTTTTTATTTTTTTTGACGATCATAATCAGTGCATAACACTAAAATATAAAGGAGCAAGGATGCAAGTAAATTCAGCAAGTGTTGCAAATTTAGCAGCACAAAATGTGGCGAACAAAGATGAGAAAAAAACGCAAGATTCTCAAACCAATACCCAAAGCACGGCCTCGGCAAATGCTCAGTCAAGCTCTACTGTCGATCAGGAAACATTAGATAAGCTCAAATCTTTGGGTGGCAAGGGTATAACTCAGCTTTATTTCCAACAATTCCAGCAACAAAGTCTAAACAATGTTTTTGGAAATTTAGGCACTCAATCAAGCATAACAGACTTATTAAGCGGTAATTTTGGGGATAGCACAAAGGCAACAAGTGTTCTTTCGCAAATTGACTTTGCCTCTATTGGTTATACAGGAAAAAATCCTTTATCTATGAATTCTGATGAGCTTAACGCACTTTTGGGTGAAAATGGCTTTTTTGGTATTGAAAATACGGCAAGTAGAATTGCTGATTTTGTGATCATGGGTGCTGGAGATGATCTTGATAAACTTCAAAAAGGCTTTGAGGGTATGAAACGAGGCTTTGAAGAAGCTGAAAAAATTTGGGGAGGAAAACTACCACAGATTTCTCAAGATACTATAGATAAAGCCATAGAAAAGGTCAGTGCCAAAATCACAGAACTTGGTGGTAATGCACTTAATATCAATGCTTAAATTTAAACTCCCTTTTAGGGAGTTTTTAATATATCAAAAGTAAAGAATTTGCTTTGGAAATCATTTTTAATCTGTTGATATTGATACAAAGCAGGTTCGTAGTTTTGAACCTCATGATAAAGCAATCCTAATGCTACTCTTGATTCTTGATTTCCTGTATCTTCAAGTTTTGAAAGCTCCAAAAGAGCTATGGCGGCATTTGGGTTATTTGAACCTATGGCAGCAACTGCTGCTAAAAAATAAGTCATAGAGTCCTTAACCTTATAATCATTAATCAAAGTATCATAAAGTGCATAAGCTTCACCATAAAGCCCGGCATAAATATCCATATAAGCTAAAGTTGAAGTAAGACCCACTTGATCCTCATCTTTTATCGCAAGCTTTTGTTTGATGAATTCTCTTTTTTGATTTAAAAGCCCTACAACACGCATTAAACTTACATAACTATCCCTTACCACCCTTGCTCCACCTGCTAAAGCTCTATAATCAAGCTCAGAATCCTTAAAATAAATTTGAGCATTTTGAGCATATTCTTTGATATTTAAATTTGAATTTTTTGCATTAAAATATAAAATATTTACTAAAATATCGTCATTTAAGGCTTGTTTGAGTAAGTTAATATCTTTGTCAAATTCATTAGGAAGATTATTCATTTTAGCAATAATAGCCTTAAAAATAAGGCTAAATGATGAATTATCTTCACTATCAAGATAAGAAAGCATGGTCGAGCTTTCGTTATTGGCAAAGAACATGATATTTTGATAAAGCTGTTGATCAAAATTATCATCGGTATTGATATTGTCAAGAATTTCGCCTTGAAGCTTTAAAATATCTTTATCGCTTAAAGATCCTGCTAGTATAGCAAAAGCTCCGGCTGCGTAGTTTTTGGGATTGATATGATAAGCAGTTGAAAAATGCTTAAAAGCAAGGTCATAGTTTTGAAGCTGTGCATAACTTAAAGCAAGATTATACTGCAAAATAGAATGTTCTTTATAGGTTTGAAGCAAATTTTTAAATTCTTCATTAGCAAGACTTAACTTATGCTCAAGAGCATGAGAAATAATCCTTGCAAGCTTAACATTAGTTGATGAAAGTGTATGCGAACTCATCAAATACGAATCGCCTCCTTGATCATCTTGCAAGAAACTGCTGACATTTGCTTTGTTGATATAATTAGCAGCCTCTTTAGCATCAAAAACCTGATAAGGTGCAAAATAAAACAAGATATCAGCTTGTTCCTTTTTATCCTTTAAAAAATCCTTGATAAAATTATCTTGAGCGATTTGTATGCTTGTAAGCTCTTTTTTAAGGCTTACTTTGATTTTATTTGTTTTTAAGATATTATGTTCATTGCCCTTTACAAGAGCATTAAGCCTTTCTAACATGTCTTGATATTTTCCAATTTTAAGATCTATAAAAGAAAGTGCTGCTAGGCTTTGATTAAAATCTCTTTCTATCTTCATCGCTCTTTCTAAATTTGTCTTAGCCTCGCCATAACGACCCATTCTAGCATATAAAAGTCCAAGAGGAAGACTTACTTCGTAGCTACCTTGGTTTTGCAAATTTTCTATTGATTTGGTATTAAGTCCCATTTTTGCATAAATTTTTGCACTTAAAAATTTGCTTTCATCAGCATAATGTTCAACTTGAACCTTTTGAAAACTCTGTAAAGCCTCAGGATAAAAACCTTTGTAATAATTTATAAGACTTAGATAATATTCAAAAAGCTCGGAATCCCCTTCATTTGGAAGATACACAAGGGCTAAATCCAAATAATAATCAAATTGTTTTTGATCGCCAAGATACAAGGCACAAACTGCGGCATTTATCGCTGCCACTGTTTGATTTTCATTGCTTTGAATGGCTCTTTGAAAACTTTGAAGTGCCTGAGTGAAATTCTTTTGATTCATCTGTGAAACACCTAGATTATAGTTTGATAAAGCTTCACTATAAAGAGCTATCTGCTCATAAACCTTTAAGGCTTGCTCTCTTTCTCCTTTCAAATAAAGAGCGTTTGCTTTTTGGATCATACCATCAATCTTATCTGCTTCAAATTTTAAACTCTCATCAGTAGTTTGAATAGGACCTGCTTCAACAGAACTTGGGATTATAACATTAGCAGGGGTTTTATTTTGCGAATACAAAAACATCAAAACTACAATCAAAAATAACAAAATACCAAGCAAAACAGCTAAAATAAAAATAAATTTACTATCTTCATACCATTTTTTAGGTTTTACTTCTTCAAAACCGCTTTCAGCTTCTTCTTTGCCTGAATCTCTTGAAAAACCAGAGCCACCTCCGCTATTTTCTTTGAGTATTACTTCTTCTTCAGCCATGTTAGCCCCTTAAAAGTATTTCCTAAGCACATCAGGGATACTTATTTTACCATTTTTATCTTGATAATTTTCCATAATCGCTACTAAAGTTCGACCAACTGCTAGGCTTGAGCCATTAAGCGTATGTACAAGCTCGTTTTTGCCTTGCTCGTTTTTAAAGCGAATTTTAGCCCTTCTTGCTTGAAAATCAAGGCAGTTTGACACCGAGCTTATTTCTCTATATTTATTTTGTCCAGCAAGCCAAACTTCTAAATCAACAGTCTTAGCAGCACTAAAGCCAAGATCTCCTGTACAAAGCATTAAATGACGGTGAGCAAGTCCCAAAGAACTTAGCAAATCACTAGCACAAGCTAGCATTTCTTCAAAGACTGCCTCGCTTTGATCTGGCTTTGTAATGCTTACAAGTTCCACCTTTTCAAACTGATGCTGTCTTATGATGCCCCTTGTATCGCGTCCTGCACTGCCAGCTTCCTTTCTAAAGCAAGCGCTATAACAAGTCATTTTTATAGGAAGTTCTTCGCTACTTAAAATTTCTGCGCTATAAAGATTAGTTACAGGGATTTCTGAGGTTGAGATTAAATAATTATCCTCTCCTTCTATCTTATAAGCATCATCTTTAAATTTAGGAAGCTGTCCTGTGCCAAACATGGTGTTAGCATTTACGATAAAAGGCACATTTACAAGCTCAAAGCCCCTTGAGCGGTTAAAATCTATCATGTAATTTACTAAAGCACGGCTTAGCAAAGCACCCTCATTTTTAAGCACGCAAAAACGGCTTGTTGCTATCTTAACTCCTCTTACAAAATCAAGCCAGTTCAAGGCCTCGCCAAGCTCAAAATGCTCCTTTGGCACAAAGTCAAATTTAGGTGGGGTTAAAACCCTTTTAAGCTCCACATTTTCACTTTCATCGATTCCAACAGGAACCTCATCGGCAGGGATATTTGGAATGCTAGAAGCTAAGCTTTCAAGCCTTGTTTCAAGCTCATTTACCTTGGCATTTTGAATTGAAATTTTTTCTTTATTTTCACTTAACTTAGTCTTTAAAGCTTCTTTATCCGTGCTACTAGCTAATTCTTTACTAAATTTATTTTGAAAAGCTTGAAGCTCTTCAAGTGCTTGTTTTTCAGCCTTTAGCTCTATAAAAAGGCTCTTAAGCTCGCTTAATAAAGCCTCATCAACGCCCTTATTTTTAAGCTTTTTAGCCACCGCATCAAAGCTGTTTTGTAAATTTTTTAAATCAAGCATGATTATAATCCTATCTTTTCATAAATTTTTTGCATTTTTACCGAAGCTAGCTCCTTAGCCCTTTTCGCACCAAATTCTAAAAGTTCTTTAAGCTTGTTAGGTTCTTTAAGCAAAAGCTCATACTCGCTTCTAGCCTTAGCAAAATACTCTAGCATAAGCTCGTTTAAAAGCCCTTTAAAATGCCCATAGCCCTCGCCTCCTCTTTCATATCTTGCCTTAAGCTCGTTCGTGCCTTTTTCATCTAAAAATAATTTAGCGATATTAAAAACCTTGCAAGTTTGCCAATCTTTTGGACTTTCAAGCGGGGTGCTATCGGTGATTATACTTGAAATTTGCTTTTTAAGTGTATTTAGGGGTGCGAAAATATCAAGGGTATTTTTATAAGACTTGCTCATTTTAGCCCCATCAGTTCCTAAAACCACGGCTAAATCTTCATTTATCTTTGCTTCTGGCAGGGTAAAAAGCTCGCCCCATTCATTATTTACCTTTAAGGCTATATCGCGAGCGATTTCAACATGCTGAATTTGATCCTTTCCAACAGGCACAAGCTGGGTATCAAAAAGCAAAATATCAGCAGCCATCAAAACAGGATAAGAAAAAAGCCCATGACTAGCATTTAAGCCCTTAGCAACCTTGTCCTTAAAGCTGTGAGCACGCTCTAAAAGCCCCATAGGGGTAAATTGAGAAAGTATCCAGTAAAGTTCTAAAACCTCTTTTACATCACTTTGAAGCCAAAAAATACTTTTTTTAGGATCAATTCCAAGGGCTAAAAAAGCTGCTGCTGCTTTGAGGGCGTTTTGACGCAAAATTTCGCCATTTTGATTTGAGGTCATAGCGTGATAATTTGCTATAAAAATCAGCATTTCATTATCATCTTGAGCCTCGATCATAGGCTTAATAGCACCGAAAAAATTGCCTATATGTAAATCCCCACTTGGTTGAAGTCCTGTTAAAATCCTCATTTTAGCTCCTTCATAATCTGCATGATGATCTCTAAAACACTTTTATTTTTAATATCAATGATGAGATCAGCTTTTTCTTCGTATTCTTCTAGGCGAGTTTCAAAAAGTTTTTTTGCCATTTCTTTATCCTGAAAAAGGGGTCTTTTTTTAGCCCCACTCTTACCAAGCCTTTCTTCAATATAATCAAAATCAGCCCTTAAATACACAATGACACTTGCCTTATCTTTTTTTAAATTTTTATGAAAACCGCCACCAGTAGCAATGACAGTATTTTTATATTTCTTAAGCTCAAGGGCTAAATTTGCTTCTTCATCTCTAAAAAACTGCTCGCCTTTTTGGGCAAAAATTGCTTTAATCTTAAGTTTAACTTTTTCCTCAATAGCCAAATCCGTATCAAGAAATTTATAATTTATTTTTTTTGCTAAAGCCTTAGCCACAGTGCTTTTTCCACTACCCATAAAGCCTATTAGAAAAATATTTTTATTCATTTTCTTTGCTACCTTTTTTGCGTGAAGCAAGGATTAATGGACAGCCCTCAAGGTCAAATTCTTTTCTTATTTGATTTTGCAAATACCTTTTATAGCTAAAATGCAAGGCTTTTGGACGGTTCATAATAAGAGCGATTTTAGCTGGAGCGATATCGTATTGAACGGCGTAATAAATTTTAACCAATTTTCCATAATCATGCGGCAAGGGGTGAGCCTTTGTCGCCTCGCTTATAAGGGCATTTAGCTTTGCAGTTGGGATTTTTTGCGTACAGTTTTCAAAGACTTGCAAAATCTTTTCAAGCAAGACATGCACGCGTTTGCCACTGAGTGCTGAAACGCTAATGATAGGAGCGTAAGCTAGGAATTTAAAACGATCAAGACGAAGCTCTTTTACGACCTTGTCAAATTCAAGCTCACTTTTATCCCATTTATTAAGCACGATGATAACGCCTAAAAAATGCTTACCAATAAGCCCAGCAATACGCTCATCAAGCTCGTTAAAGCCCTCGCTTGCGTCCAAAACTAAAAGTGCTATTTGAGCTTTTTCAAGCAATTTTTCCGTGCGATTTAGTGCAAAACGCTCAAGCCCTGTGATCTTGCCTCTTTTTCGAATGCCTGCAGTATCGATAAACTCAAGAACCTTTCCTTGATACTCGATACTTTCATTAACCGGATCAATGGTAGTTCCAGCCACATCACTCACCACACTTCTATCTTCTTTAACCAAGGCGTTTAAAAGGCTTGATTTACCGACATTTACGCGACCTACTATGCCTACTTTGATATGATTTTCATCGATTTTTTTAAATTCTTTTTGAGCTTCAAAATCGCCCTCAGCAAAGCTTTCATCAAAATTTTCTAAGAATTCTTCTAAGCTTTCTTCCTCATCTTTGATCAAAACGCTTTCATCTAAAAATTTTTCAAGCCAAGAAAAAAGCTCGTCAAGTCCGCTATTATGGCTTACTGAAATGTTAAAAATTTCTTTCACGCCAAAATTTACAAACTCATACGCTCTTTCTTCATCTTTTTTGCTATCAACCTTGTTAATGACCAAAGCCATAGGCTTTTTAAGCTTTTTAAGTTCGTAAAAAAAAACTCTATCCTCATCATCTGGCAAAAATTTACCATCGACTAAATAAAGGATAATATCGCTATTTTTAGCCATTTTCAAGGTATTTTTTTTGACATTTTTAAAAAGCTCGCTACTTTCATCAAGTCCGCCACTATCAATAAGCGTAGCTGTTTTTGAATTTATAAAAACTTCGGTTTTATTGACATCTCTTGTTGTGCCTGAAATTTCACTTGTAATGGCAATCCTTTGTCTTGCGATGCGGTTAAAAAGGCTTGATTTACCGACATTTGGTTTGCCCACAAGTATAATGCTTTGCATAATCTTCCTAAAAATTTTTTGTGATTATAATGAATTTAAGCTAATAAAAGCGTTCCTGCCTAAAAATCAATAAAAAAAGCTGATGATTTGCGTAACGATCTTATCTTCTAAAGCCTCTTTACTTTCACTTACTCCTGCAAGATAGCTTGTCCTTGCAACAAGGCTTGTACTTTGAGAATTTACTCCTTGGATAACTTGCAAATTCACTTGCATTAAAAAATAATTTTCAAACTCCACATCTGCATCAACTCTCATAAATGGTCCATAAAAAAAGGTATAGGTATAATTGCTCATTCTTTGAGCATACATTAACTTTCTGAAATCAACGATATTGAGTAAAATTTGCATATCTGCATTTTCTTTTACTACTCTTAAACCCTTTTGTTCAAGAGCTTGGCTGAGTTTTTGCTCTAGTTTGGTTTGGATATTTGAGGGATTTTGAAAATGCAAGCTTACGCTTTTGTTATAAAAATTTTTGATAAAAATGCCCTCATTATTTGTATGAATGAAAGTATTTATCTTAGGCGTTGTGCAAGCACTAAAGATAAATACAAAAACAAATATTAAGATTTTATTTATCATTGATGATAGCAGGCACAGCTCTTAAACCAAGCTTTTGATACTTAGAAAACAAATCTGTCATTTGTTTTAACTCCTGCTCACTTACCTTTGGATAGTTTTGAAGCTTTGGATCAAAATACTTTCTAAAGATAGCAATTTTTTCTGCATCGCTTTTTGCATTTTTGCTTTCTTTGTAGATGAGGGCTGATTTTTCAAAAGCTGATTTATCATGAACAGGCGTAAAGACAAAATCAATTTGATGTGTTTTAAGCTCTGCTTCTATATTTGCTAAATGCTGTCTGCAGTAAGGACACTCAGGATCACTAAAAACATACATCTTTGGTTTATTTTTATCTCCTAGTGAAATAATAAGCTTTTCTTTTTTAAGTTCTGCAAGAGCTTTTTTTTCAAAAGCTAATTTAGCTTCTTGAAATTTATTCATTTCAAATTCTTGCCTATAAGAAATTCCTTCCTTTATATCTATAAGCTCTGGGAAGATAAACTTATCTTTAGTAAATAAAAGCTCCGTAAGCTCGCCATCAGGGCTACTTATCTTAAGCTCTACACTTTCAATGTCTGAGTTTTGCACCTTTTGTCTTTTGATGATACTGACCTTAGCCTTAGGAAGCTGAGTTTGAACGATTTGCGAATAAAATTTAATAATCTCTTCATTACTCGCAGCAAAAAGCATACTGCTTAAACATAAACTTGTTATAAAAAACTTTTTCATTTTTTTCCTTAAAAATTTGATTTAATTAGATTGTATCTTATTTTATTTAACACTTTATCAAAGTTCTTATCTTCTCTTCATCTAAAATTTTACTATCAAATTTGATCACTTTATTTTTTGCATTTTGGTATATATCGATTATACCCAAGGTATCTTGCAATTTTTGTATATCAAATTTTTCATCAAGACCAAGATATAAATTCTTAAACTCATTTGGATTTTTTAAAAAACAAAGCAAAATAAACCAAAGGATTATCAAGGCGATAATCATATAAATAAAATATCCAAAATACATCATAATCCCACCAAAAATCCCACCAAAAAAGCTACCCGCATAACCAAAAGCATTAAAAACGCCCAAAGCAGCACCTTTTTCATTAACCTTAGCAAATTTAGAAGCACAGCTTTGCATTATAGGTTCATGTATGTTAAAACCTATAAAAAAAACGATAAAAGCTATGATAAAACACGAAAGTGCTTCCAAATAAAAAGAAAACTCAAATAAAACAAAGCTTACCAAAAAGCAAAAAACTCCAAATAAAAGCATAGCTTTACTCAAACCTCTTTTTTCTCCTAAGCTCCCTGCTAAACCCATAGCTAAAAATCCAGCTATCATACAAAAAGTATAGATCACATAAAGATCTTGCTTAGGATAATCAAAACTTTCAACCAACAACACAGGAAAAAACACAAAAACCAAGCTCATAAGCATTTTTTGCATAAAATTTGTAAAATTCATAAGGGCAAAATTCTTTTGGGTAAAAAATTTATGCAAAGGGGTTTTGATATTTTGATGAGTAATGCAAGGGGCTTTTGGCACTAAGGTATAAAGTAAGATAATACAAATAAAACTTAAAAAAGCACTCAGCTCAAAAAGACTTGAAAGCCCAAATTTTTCGCTCATTAAAGGAGAAATAACCATAGAAGCAGCAAAGCTAAGTCCTATAAAAATACCCATTATCGCCATAGCCTTGCCTCTGTTTTCTTCCTCCACAAAATCACTAATCATTGCCACAGCCACAGCTCCAACAGCTCCAGCTCCTTGTATAGCACGCCCTAAAATCATCATATAAATATGATCTGCATAAGCACAGATAAAAGAGCCGATGATAAAAATAACAAGCCCCAAAAGCAAGGTTTTTTTGCGTCCAAATTTATCACTCATGATACCAAAAGGCACTTGCAAAAACATTTGTGCTAGAGCATAAACACCTACTAAAAATCCTATCAAAAGGGTGTTTGCACCCTGTAAATGTGTAGCGTATAAACTTAATACCGGAAGTACTATAAAAAGTCCAAAAAATCTAGTTCCAACGATAAAAGAAAGCGGTAAAACACTCTTTAGCATTTTCTTTCCTAAAAATTAAAATCAGCAAGCATAAATTCTACTATGATTTTTTTTAACACTTTGTTAAATTTATAAACTTTGCTATAATTTCAAAACCCAAATAAAACAAAGGCAGGATATGAAAATACTTCTAGCAAGCTCGAATTCTCATAAACTCAAAGAACTAAAAGCCTTGCTTAAGAATTTTGAAATTTACGCATTTCATGAGGTGCTAACTCCTTTTGAGATCGAAGAAAATGGCACAAGCTTTAAACAAAATGCTATGATTAAAGCAAAGGCTGTTTTTGAAGCCCTTGATGAAAGGCAGAAAAAAGAATTTATTGTTTTAAGTGATGATAGTGGGGTTTGTGTTGAGGCTTTAAACAATGCTCCGGGCATTTATTCGGCTAGATTTAGTCCGGAAAAAACAGACCTTGCAAACAATGCTTTGTTGATAAAAAAACTTAAGGACTTAAATTTGCAAGAAAGTAAGGCTTATTATGTTGCTTGTATAGCAGCTAAGGGGGATTTGGTGGAATTTTGCACACATGGATATTTGCATGGAAAAATCATCACTTCGCCAAAAGGAGAAAATGGCTTTGGCTACGATCCACTTTTTATCCCTAAAAATTACGATAAAACACTAGCTGAACTTAAATTTGACGAAAAAGCACAAATTTCTCATCGCTCTAAAGCCTTAGAATACATGCGAATTTGTCTTCAAACTATAAAGGAAAAATAATGCAAAATGTAAAAACATTTCTTAAATTTTTAGCTCTCATTATATTTTTATACATAGTCTATGTTTTCTATGTTTCGTTTTTTTCAGGACAAGCATTATTTTAGTTTGTAAAAATCACTCGTTTTTAAGGGCAATCAAAACGCCCTCGATCATTTTTTTAATATCTCCATCAAGTATGCTATCAACCTGAGAAAAGGCTTCGTTTGAGCGGTTGTCTTTTATTTGCTGGTAAGGGAAAAGCACATAAGAGCGGATTTGATGTCCCCAGCCGATTTCGCTTTTTTCGCTTGAATTATTTGCCTCTTGTTGCTTCATAAGCTCAAGCTCGTAAAGGCGGGATTTTAGCATTTTAAAGGCGGTGGCTTTGTTTTTGTGCTGGGATCTGTCATTTTGACACTGCACGACTATGCCGCTTGGATTGTGCGTTATACGAACGGCGGATTCTGTTTTGTTGATGTGCTGTCCGCCTGCACCACTTGCGCGGTAATAATCAATGCGAATGTCCTTTTCCTCGATCTCGATTTCAATATCATCATCAAGCTCAGGGCTTACCATAACGCTTGAAAAGCTTGTGTGCCTGCGTCCCGCACTATCAAAAGGGCTTGTGCGAACGAGGCGGTGAATGCCATTTTCAGCCTTTAAATACCCATAAGCATTTTCGCCCTTAACCAAAAAGCTCACATCTTTAAGCCCCGCTTCATCGCCTTCTTGAAAGTCCAAGGTCTCCACCTTAAAGCCCTCACGCTCGCAAAATCTAAGATACATTCTATAAAGCATGCTCGCCCAGTCATTGCTTTCAGTTCCACCAGCTCCTGGGTGAATGCTAACGATAGCATTTTTGCTGTCATTTTCCCCACTTAAAAGCATAGAAATTTCAAGGCTTGTAATGCTGTCCTCAAGGCTGTTTGCGTCATTAAAGATAGCTTCAAGCGTGGCGGTGTCATTTTCTGCATTAGCTAGGTCAAAAAGCTCGCTTGCGTCGTTAATGGCATTAAAAGCGTTTTCGTAGTTTTTAAGTAAATTTGTGATTTTTGTTTTTTCCTTGCCTATAATGCCGGCATTTTTTACATCGCTCCAAAAACTTGGGTCATTTTCAAGAGCCTCGATCTCCTTTAGCCTTGCCTTGATATTTTCAGGCTTGATGATGGAAGCAATGTTACTTACTTTATTTTTTAAAGTCTTTAAAAGCTCGGTGTATTCGTAATTGTCCATAAAATTTTCCTTAAATAAAGGCGTAATTTTAGCAAATTTTGACTTAAATTTAAAAATTAAAGCTCAAATTAAAATCACATAGATTTATAATTTATGATTGACCCTCTAGCCATTTTACAATTTCATCTGAAATATTTAAACCGCTCAGAGTTTCAATCCAAAGCCACTGTCCAAAACAATTTGCTTCCAAAAAAATCCATTCATTTTTTGGAGTAACGATAAAATCTAAAGCAGCATATTTTAACCCCATTTCATTCATTAATAAATTTACCTTTTGGATAATATCATTTGGAGCTTGTATTTTTTCATATGGAGTGTGTGCCAAATCATATCTTCTATAATCCACATTTGAAATTAAAGAATTTTGAGAGCTGATCTTGCAGGCTAAATGCAAACCATCAATATAAGTATAACGCACTTCATAAGCTTTTTGAGTATATAGATCAAATTTTATTCTTTGCTTTGGAAGGATTAAAATCACAAAGCAGAAATTTAAACTTCCAAATCCAAGCTTTTCACAAGATCAGGAAAAAGTCTCCTTACGGCAAGCTTTTCATCAGCACTTAAACTTTCAAAGCCTTGTGTTAGTAGCTTACTTTTTAGCTCTGCTGTTTCGTCTTCTTCTAAATTTTTTAATTCATCATTAATTTTTTCTTGCATAAGAGCATTGATCTTAGCTTTTTGCTCTTCATACCATTTCAAAAACTCCTCAGGTTTAAACTCGCTCATTTTTTCATTGAAATAATTTTTTACAAAAAGATGAAAATTATTTTTTGTATCTAAATTTTGATGGATAATATCCTCATAAGTGATGATTCCGTCTAAATTTTTATCCAGCTTTATACTCGTATCAAGGGCTAAATTTAAACTTTCTTGGATAAAAATCTTGCGAGTTTTTTCATCTATTAAGTGGGTATATTTACTTAATTTATCATAAGAATTTACCCCTCCATAAGTTTGCATAAAAAGTTGATCATAACAAAGCAAGGTTTTTGAGGGTTTAAAGGCTGTTTTGAGATTTAAGCTTTCTTGCTCATCTATAAATGAATCTTTGTTTGCATCAGCTGCTAAATATCCTCTATTAAAAGCGATTTCATTATGCCAAGCTTTGAGGAAATTTAAACTTGAGCCATGAGCTATGAAAGAGCCATCTTTTCTTTCATATAAACCTTGAAAATTACTATCAAGTAAATACACAGAAAAAGCGCTAAGCTTAACGCTTTTTTCCTCGTCTAAATAAATTGTCAAAAAGCCTTTTTCTTTGTTATCAAGCTCGTTTTGAGAGCTTGAATTTAAAGCAAGTTTGTTTTGGCTGAGCTTTTCATCAAGGCTTTCAAGCTCTTTTTGGGTTAAATTTCCTCCCTTAACAAAGCCTGTGCGATAAACAGCTGCTTGAAGCAAAGCCTTATCATTTATAAGCTTTGAATAAGGAGAATAAGAAAGAGGTCCTATCATCAATAACCCAAACAAGCAAGATATTTTAAGCGATTATGCCCATACATTCTTTTGCAGTATTCAAAGCGGTTGTAGTAGTTGTTTTGATCAGCATATCCTGGTCTGTAAGATCTATCTACGGATAAACTAGGATTTGTTGGTCTATAAGGGCGTCTTGCTTCAAGCAAACTTATAAGAAAGGTTGATAAAAGAGTGAGTAAAATAATTTTTTTCAATATGATTTCTCCTTGAAATGTTAAATTTACTCAGATAAAATCGGTATTTTTATAAAAAATTTAAACCCATATTTTAATAAAAATAAGATTTCAAATTTAAGCCAAATTTGATATAATCTTGCTTTATTTTTATCTAAAGAGAGCCAAATGCCAAAACTTTATTTACAATCTTTGGGCTGTAACAAAAACCTTGTGGATAGCGAGATCATGCTAGGGCGTCTTAGCAACTACGCTTTAACGCAAGATCCAAACAAGGCTGATGTTTTGATCGTCAATACCTGTGGCTTCATCAAAAGTGCTAAAGAAGAAAGTATAAATGCTATTTTAGAGCTTCACGAAAGCCGTAAAAAAGGCTCTTTGCTCGTGGTAACTGGCTGTTTGATGCAAAGATATCGCGAGGAGCTGATGAAAGAGCTTCCGGAGGTTGATATTTTCAGCGGAACAGGGGATTTTGAAAAGATAGATGAGCTTATCTTAAAAAAACAAAATCTTTTCTCAAATTCAACTTACCTGCAAGGCGAAAATACCGCTCGCATTATCACAGGCTCAAACTCTCACGCCTTTATAAAAATCGCTGAGGGTTGCAATCAAAACTGCTCATTTTGTGCTATCCCAAGCTTTAAAGGTAGGCTTAAATCACGAAGCATAAAAAGCATAGTAAATGAGGTTCAAAGCCTTGTAAAAAGAGGTTTTAAAGACTTTTCTTTCATCGCTCAAGATACAAGTTCGTATCTTTTTGATGAGGGCAAAAAAGATGGGCTTATAAGTTTGATTGATGAGATCGAAAAGATAGAGGGCATAAAGGCTGCGCGCATACTTTATCTTTATCCAACTACGGCAAGTTTTAAGCTCATAGAACGCATTATAAAATCAAATATTTTTGTGAATTACTTTGATATGCCCTTGCAACATATCAGCGATAAAATGCTTAAGATCATGAAGCGAGGGGCTGATTCTTCGCATTTAAAAGAGCTTTTAAATTTGATGAGAAAAGCAGAGCAAAGCTTTTTAAGAACGGGTTTTATCGTAGGACACCCGGGAGAAAATGAGGAGGATTTTAAAGAACTTTGCGAGTTTATCAAGGAATTTGACTTTGATAGGATCAGCATTTTTGGCTACTCCAAAGAAGAAGATACCAAGGCTTTTGATATGTCTCAAATTCCAAGCAAAATCATCAACCAACGCCTTAAAATCATCGAAAAAATCGTCGAACAAAAACTAGATGAAAACTTTGAAAAAGAAGTGCAAAAGATAAGAAAAGTAATATGCACAGGCACTTCAAGCGAGGGAGAATTTTTTGTGGCGGGCAAGGATTTGCGTTGGACGCATGAAATTGACGGGGAAATTCTTATAAATGAAAGCTTGTGTGGAAAGCTTGAAAGTGGCTTGATTTATGAGTGTAAAATCACGCAAAGTGTTGATAAAAAGCTCATTGCAACGGCTTTAAGAAAAATAGATGATTAACATTAATGCCGAGGTTTTAAAAGAGCTTAAAAAGGGCAAAAATCTGCTTGCTTTTTCTTATGGTAGCGATTCTACCGCACTTTTTTATCTTTTAACGAGGCTTGATATTGCTTTTGATTTGGCTATGATTAATTACAAAATGCGTTTAAATGCCGATACTGAAGAACTTGAAGCCAAAAAACTTGCCCTTAAATTTAAGAAAAAAATTTTTAGCACACAAGCACCCTTTTTTCAAAACAATTTTGAAAGCAATGCGCGTGCGTTTAGATATGATTTTTTTGAGCAAATTTGCGTCCAAAAAGGCTATGAAAACTTGATCTTAGCACATCAGCTTAATGATCAATTTGAGTGGTTTTTGATGCAATTTAGCAAGGGTGCTGGGCTTTTGGAGCTTTTGGGAATGAAAGAGCTTGAAAAAAGAAAATCCTACACTCTTTTAAGACCCTTGCTTTACACGCCAAAGAGCGAAATTTACGCCTTTTTAAAGCAAAATAAAATTCATTTTTTTGAAGATGAGAGCAATGCTGATGAGAAATTTAAGCGGAATTTTTTTAGAAAGCATTTTGCAAACGAGTTTTTAGAGCATTTTTCAAGTGGAGCGAAGAAAAGTTTTGAGTATTTAAATGAGGATTTAAAAGCACTTTTAGATGAGAATTTAAGCGAGTTTGAGGGGATTTTAAAATGTGCTTTAAATGCTAGCATTATCGCAAAGGCTTTTAAGCAAAAAGGAATTTTGCTTTCTTTTAAACAAAGAAAGCAAATGATGAAAAAAGACTGCGTAATGAGTGGTAAAATCGCACTTTGCTTTTATGAGGGAAAGGCTTTTGTTTTTGAGTTTTTAAAAAATGAAAAAATGCCCAAAAAATTTAAAGAAGAGTGTAGAAAAGCCAAAATTCCGCCCTTTTTAAGAAGCTTTTTGTTTGAAAAAGGGCTTAAGATAGCTGATTTTGTGCAGTTTGCAAGGGTTTAAGATCAAGAACTTTTTGATAAAAAAGATGAGTAAGGAAAATCACATAAAAAACTTGCAAAAACAGCCCAAAAAATGGCACTGATGAGAGCAAATAAAAGCAAAGCGTTGCAAATTTAAACTCTAAGGGCGTAGTTTTTAAATAAAAGTGTTCAAATTCTGCTTTGTTAAGCACGCTACTTGCCACATCTAAGATCAAAAGCTTATGAAAAAGATAGTAAATCACCACATAATAAATAAACAAATTCACAAAAGGCACAAGCAAAAGCACGCTAGCACAAGCAAAAAAGAAAATAAATTTACAAAATATCCAAAGCATTTTTTGTAAGGCTTTAAAAAAGCTTACTTCCCCTCTAAGCTCGTGGTGATAGTATTTGGCGTTGATTTCTTTTGAAATTAAGGGGGTTAAAAAAGAAACGATGAAAATCGCCAAAAAAACCGAGGCAAAAACCACGATAAAAGAAGCAGATAAAAAACTTAAAATCACAAGCAAAATTTGCACGAAAGCAAAGCTATAAATCCACGCTAAAACTCCGCTTTGATCACTGCTTGCAAACAAGCTATCAAAATAATCAAGCAAAAAATGAAAGCCAAAAAAAGCTAAAATCGCAAGCAAAATAAAGCTTAAAAACAAAGGCAAAAAGGCAAATTTAAGAAATTTTTTCGTAAAAAAATCCCTAAGTGCGAGGCTTAAAACTTCTTTCATTTTGCGTTTTTATAGGCTTTTTCTAAGCTTTGATAAATGGCGTCATACTCAAGCTCGTTTTCTAAAATTTCGCTTAAAACTTCGTTATCTTCTTTGCCATTCCACACTTTTTTATATGAGCCATCTTTATAGCCGTGATTTTGCCTAAAGGCATTAAGCACATTTTTACCGATATAAGTTTTATAAAGGGTTTCAAGATTTAAGCCACATTTAATAGCAAGGATAAAATACGCCGATAAAAGCTCTCCAAGATCAAAGCCAAAGCCACTGCACTTATGAATGATAAGCTCTATATCATTTAAAACGCCGTAAATATCTTCATCATTTGGCTTACTTGTCTCTTTACAAAAATCATTAAAAGAACCCACGCTAATGACTTCTTTAGCGATAAATTCTTTATCTGGGTTTTTCCTTTTATATTCTTCTAAAAGTAAGCTTAAGATAAAATGCCAGATATCGACGATTTCAATACGCACATTTTGCCAATTCGTAGGGTTTTTTATGCTCTTCCAATGCTTCCATGCAAAAGAGTCCATAAGCTCAGCACATTCCATATAAATGCACCTTCTAAAGCTGATGAGCTTGCCTTCTTTCGTGTAGCCATCTTCCCAGCCAACGCCGTTGGTTTCGTCATTAAGCCTTTGTTGAAGCTCGAGCATACTTTGAACAATTTGTGCATAAGTCATGTTTGATCCTCGTTTTAAAATTTAAACACAATTATAAAATATCAAACATAAAAATCGAATTGATTTTCGCCTTTTTGCGAATTTTTTTCCTCAAGCTCTTTCTTTTGTGCCTCAAGTTTTTCTTGAATTTGCTTTAAAACCTCTTCAAAAAGCTTTTTAGTATCTTCAAGTAAATTTACATTCTCGCTTTGAATGCCACCTTGGTGTTGTTTTAGGGTGTTGTCCATTAAATTAACAAGATTATTTAGGGTTGCATTTTGCTTGTTTTCATCTTCGCTACTTGGCAAAAGATTTGCAATTTGCATAGCATTTTGGATAAAATCCTTTGGTTTTAGCTCGCCAACCTTGCTATTTTGCATAAATTCGTTTAAGATAGGCTCTATTTCTTTCATGGCATTTTTGATCTCGCTCACATCATCTTCAGTGAGCTTAGAGCCTTGAAAAGAAAAACTAAAGCCATATTCATGTCTTAGACTTAAACTTTTTGAGTTTTCATCTTGACTAGCTGAGGCACTTTTGTTATCAAACATGGAAAGAGATAAACTTTTTCCGGTACTTGTGGTATAAGAAAAACCGAAATTTTGATTTTTACTTGCTTCAACTTGCATTTTTTATCCTTGATTTAAGAAGATAAAACTCATATCGGTATTTTTATAAAAAAATGAATACTAAAGATTTATAAAAAAACTCCGAATTTAGCAAAGTAAAATATAAGTAAAAAAAATTTATAATTATTAATTTTAATGTGCTTAAATTCACGCCAAAGGAACAACTTGAGGATAAGATATAGATGAATGCCTATCAAGCTATGTTTAATGTTGTTTATGCCCTTTTTTTTCGAGAGTTGAAAACTCGTTTTGGTAAAAACAGAAGGCTTGGTTATTTTTGGGTTATTGGCGAACCTATGGGGCAAATTTTAGTGATCTTAAGCGTTGTTACGATGATAAGGCAGTATAGACATTTTCCCATGCCAGAGGGGATATCTATCTTCATGTTTTTAGCTACAGGGATTATCCCTTATTTTATGTTTCGAAGCACAGTTACTCAAATGCTTGGTGGAATCAGCGGAAATTTAGGGCTTTTTACTTATAAACCGGTAAAACCCATACATGTTTTTATCGCAAGAACCTTAGTTGAGAGCTTTATTTATTTTTTTATTTTTGTTTTAACAATGATTTTAGTTGGTTGGATTTTTCATCTTAGTGTCTTACCCTATCACTTTTTAGAAGTTTATGGAGCTTTTTTAGTTTTAGTATTTTCAGGCTTTGCTTTAGGACTTTGCCTTACTATACTTAATCACTTCATTGAGCCTTTAAAATCTATCCTGCCTTATTTTGTTGTGTTGATTTATGTTAGTTCAGCTATCATTTATCCAAGCTGGATTGTTCCTGATTCTTTATTTGAATACTTACTTTACAATCCTTGGCTTCATATAACAGAAACCATTAAAATGAACTATTTTGAACATTATCCTGCAAGAGAGGGTGTAAATATACTTTATCCTATCATCGTAAGTCTTATACTGCTTCTTGTTGGGCTTTGGGTGTATTATTATAAAAGACAAGAGTTATCGGCGGCAAGACCATGATAAGACTTGATAATATCACTAAATTTTACCAGCTTAACAATGGCACGAAGCATTATGTTTTCAAGGATTTTACCTTTGAATTTCCTGATAATTGCAGCATTGGACTTATGGGTAAAAATGGGGCTGGAAAATCAACTTTGATGAATATGCTAAGTGGGGCTGAAGTGCCAAATCGTGGAAAAATCATCACAAATGTCCGCATCTCTTGGCCACTTGGCTTAGGAGGAGGCTTTCAAAATGCTTTAACAGCAAGAGAAAATGTTGCCTTTGTTGCTAGGGTTTATGGCTTTAGAGGGCAAAAACTCAAAGAAAAGATCAAATTTGTAGAAGATTTTGCAGAAATTGGTAAATTTTTTGATGAACCTATAGGCACTTATAGTTCTGGTATGCGTTCAAGGATAGGCTTTGGACTGAGCATGGCTTTTGACTTTGATTATTACTTGATCGATGAAGCTGGAGCGGTGGGCGATCCTGCCTTTGCTAAAAAAAGTAGAAAACTTTACGAAGAAAGGCTTTCAAGCTCAAAAGTGATCATGGTTTCTCATAATATCCAAGAAATCAAACAATGGTGCGATAAAATCGTCCTACTTGATAATGGAAATATCCATGTTTATGATGATGTTGATGAGGGTATAGCTGTGTATCAAGGAAAGCTTAAATGAAAAGACTTCCTCATTTTAACCGAAAAGAAGTTGTGCAAAACTTTAGAAATTTAAAAAAGGGTGGAGCAACCACTTTTCAAACCATAAAACAAACTAGCCTTGCTCAAAAACTTAAAGAACTTTTCATGCTAGGAAGCTTTAAGGCTGTGATTTTTTTTATGATTTTGGTTGTGATTTATTATACTTTCATCGCAGCTGATCGTTTTGTCAGTGAAACAGCTGTTACGGTTAAATCAAGCGAACAAAGTTCAGGTATAGCAATTTCCGGGCTTGGCTCTTTACTTGGTGGTTCAAGTTTAAGCTCAAATGATGATGTAAATTATCTTAGAACCTATATTTTATCTCCTGATATGCTCAGGGTTTTAGAAAAAGAGATTAATATTCGTCAAATTTATGAGGCACAAAAGCTCGATTTTTTCTTTTCTCTAAGCCCTAGTGCTAATGAAGATAAATTTGTGAGGTATTACAAAGACCGCATCAAAATCACAGAAGATAATGCTCTTTTAAATATACAAGTAGAAGGATTTACGCCTGAGCAAGCAAGGCTTATAGCAGGTGCTATACTTAAAGAAAGTGAAAGATTTATCAACGAACTTTCTCATAAAAGTGCAAGAGAGGATCTAAACTTTGCCGAAAGCGAGCTTATCAAATATAAAGAAAAATACCAAGAAGCTTCAAATAAACTTATCGTCTTTCAAAATGAACATGGGGTCTTTGATCCCTCACAAGAAGCAAAGGGCAGAAGCAGTTTTTTAACCGAAATGGAAAGTAAAATAGCCACAAAAGAAGCAGAACTTTTAGCCATGCAAAGCTATATCCAAGATAACGCCCCTCAATTAAGTATCTTAAAAGCTGAGATCAAAGCTTTAAAAGCCCAACTTGAAAAAGAAAAGGCTCAAATCATATCTTTAAACGAACAAACGCAAAAATTAAACAATCTCGCTGCTGATTTTGAAAGCCTCAAAATCGAAGTAGGCTTTGCTCAAAGTGCGTATGAAGCAGCCCTTAAGGCTTATGAAACAACAAGGATTGAGACGATAAGAAAGATCAAACACTTAGTCATCGTGCAAGCTCCAACCTTGCCACAAAGTGCTGAGTATCCTAAGAAAATTTATAATATCATCACTATCTTTGTAGTCTTAAGCCTTGTATTTGGGGTTTTAAAACTTATTAGAACGATCATAGAGGAGCATAAATACTGATGAAAAAAATCCTTTTAATAAGCATTATAAGCATGCTAAATGTCTTAGCAGTTGATGTCTCGCAGATTGCAGGAACACAAGCAGCACAAGCAAGCCTTTATGATGAAAATAGCTCCTTAGCTCAACCAAGCACTCAAACAAATCAAGATCCTCAAACACAAGTCATCAACCAAGCACCTAAAGTCTTTGGCTCTCATTTGTTTGGTGGGAAATTTATCGCAACAACGCAACATCTTTATAATCCTGATTATAAAATTGCTGTTGGCGATCAAATCAGCCTTAAAATTTGGGGTGCGATTGAATTTGAAAGAAATTTAGTCGTGGATTCTCAAGGAAATATCTTTATCCCTCAAGTTGGAGCGATAAGGGTTTTGGGCGTAAAAAATAGCGAGCTTTTAAGCGTGATCAAAGCAAGTGTAAGCAAGGTTTATAAAAGCAATGTTTTTGTTTATGCAGATATGAATGCTTATCAAAATGTTAGTGTTTTTGTAACCGGGAATGTGAATAATCCCGGACTTTATCAAGGACTAAGCTCTGATTCTATAATCCAATACATCGATAAGGCAGGTGGGATAAATTTAGACTATGGAAGCTTTAGAAATATACAAATTTTAAGGGATAATAAGCTTATTAACACCATTGATTTATATGATTTTTTATTGCGTGGGCAGATGTATTTATTTCCTTTTAGAAGTGGAGATGTGATCTTAGTTTCAAATTTAAAGCATTATGCTCTAGCAAGTGGCGAGGTGCAAAAGCCTTTTAGATTTGAACTTAAAGATGATATCAAAACACTTTTTGATCTTGCAAATATCGCAGGCATGAAGCCCACTACAACAAGTGCTATCATAAGAACTTATGGGGACAATCACGAGCTTCACATCAAGGCTGTAAATAAAAAAGACTTTGCTAACACGGCTCTTAATAGTGGCGATGAGATAGAGTTTCGTCCTGATTTTAACTCCCAAAGTATTAGCGTGAAGATAGAGGGCGAACATGGTGGTTTGCACTCTTTTGTAGTAAGAAAAGGCACGAGCTTAGAAGAAGTTGTTAAACTCATCAAGCCAAATAGCCAATCAGACATGAACTCGGTGCAGGTTTTTAGAAAAAGTGTAGCAAGAACACAAAAAAAACTCATAGAAGCTCAGCTCAAAGAGCTTGAAACACTAGCTCTAACAGCTCCTTCAGCAAATTCAGAAGGCGCTGCTATGAGGGTAAATCAAGCAAGAAATATTCTTGAGTTTATCCAAAGAGCAAAAGAGGTTGAGCCAAAGGGTCAAATCGTTATCGAAAATCCAAATGCCTATAAATCAGTCATCTTAGAAGATGAAGATGTGATCAATATCCCAAACAAAAACAATCTCATCTTAGTTCAGGGCGAAGTTTCACTCCCAGGAGCCTTCGTTCATGCTCAAGGTAAGGGGCTTAAATACTATATCAATCTAGCAGGAGATTTTAGCGATAGGGCTGATTTGTCAAAAATTCTTGTCATCAGGACAAGCGGAAAGGCTGAAAGATACTCGAGCCGCTTTTTTAGCTCAGCCATACAGATAAAACCCGGTGATTCTATCCTTGTTTTACCAAAGGTAGATAGTCAAAACCTACAAATCATAGGAATGCTCACTCAAATCGTCTATCAAATCGCCATTGCAACAAATGTCGTATTAAATATCAATAAATAATGGAGAAATGCACAATGGATAAGATCAAAATCGCCAAAGAAGTCATGCAAATAGAAGCTGACAGCATTATAAATTTACAAAATTTACTTGATGAAAATTTCAATAAGGCTATTGATTTGATCTTGCATGCAAAGGGGCGTTGTGTGATCACAGGTATGGGTAAATCAGGACATATTGCCGCTAAGATAGCAGCAACTTTGGCAAGTACAGGCACGCCAAGCTTTTTTATGCATCCGGGCGAGGCTTTACACGGCGATCTTGGCATGCTAACAACTGATGATGTGGTAATAGCAATTTCCAACTCAGGCGAAACAGAAGAAGTGCTTAAAATCATACCAGCTATCAAAAAAAGAAAAATTCCTCTCATAACAATGAGCGGAAACGCTCGCTCAACCCTAGCAAAACAAGGAATTTGTTTTTTAAATATCTCAGTTGAACAAGAAGCTTGCCCCTTGCAACTAGCACCCACCTCATCAACCACAGCAACGCTTGTTATGGGTGATGCTATAGCTGTTGTTTTGATGAGAGCAAGAAATTTCAAGCCTGATGACTTTGCTTTGTTTCACCCAGGTGGTAGTTTAGGCAGAAAACTTCTTACTAAGGTTAAAGATCTTATGGTAAAAAAGCTTCCTATCGTGCATTTGGATACAAATTTCAACGAGCTTGTTGATGTGATGACAAGTGGAAAACTTGGACTTTGTATAGTGGTTGAAAATGATGAGCTTGTAGGTATTATCACTGATGGGGATTTGCGTAGATCTTTAAAAGCGAGTGAAAAACCAAGATTTGATTTTAAAGCAAAAGAAATCATGAGCAAAAACCCTAAAACAATCGACGCTGAAGCCATGGCAACAGAGGCTGAAGAGCTTATGTTAAGGCATAAAATAAAAGAAATCGTTGTCAAGGATCAAGGCAAAATCGCAGGCATAATACAACTTTATGATATAGGTAGGATTTAAAGGCTTTATGAAACTTTCCATTATCATTCCCTTTGGAACGAGCTTACAAAGGGCTTTCATCAAAGAAAGAGTGGAAGAAAAGGCGAATTTCTATACAAGTGATACAAATGTGGAATTCATATTTGTAGAGGGCTTTTCATCTTTAAAACACCCAGAACTCAAAGAACTGATCCTAAAACAAGGACATATCTATCTTAAAGATGAGGCTCAAGAACTTTCTTGTGCTTTCTCACAAGGTGAGTGTCGAAATTTAGGAGCAAGGCATGCAAGGGCTGAAGCTATCATGTTTTTAGATGTGGATTGTTATCTTTCTTTGTTTTCTTTGCAAAGGCTTTTGCAGTTTATCCAAACAAAACAAATCGCAGAAAATGAAAACAAATTTTTAATGCTTCCTTGTCTTTATTTAAGCAAAGAAGGAAGCACTTTACTTAAAAAAAATGATGAAAAAACATGGGATAGCCTAGCTCAAAATGACTTGATGAGTAAGGAAAAAAGATTTATTCAAAATTTCGCTCTTGCCTCATCTTTGATCGTTTATAACAAGCAAATCTTTTTAAAACTTAAGGGCTTTAGTGATAAATTTATAGGGCATGGTTATGAAGACTTTGAGTTTTTGCTTAGATTTTTAAGGCAAAGCTCTTATTTTGAAGCCTTGCCAAAGGATCTAAGTTATGATAGCAGGACTTGGGATTTTAGCGAATTTAAAGGCTTTAGGGCTTTGTTTTCCTTGCTTGGATATGAGGGAGCTTTTTATGGGATCTATGCTCTTCATTTTTGGCATGAAAATCCAAATCAAAACGGCTATCTTGATCACAAAGAAAAAAATCATCAAATTTTTTATGAACAAATCAAAGAATTTGAAGCCTTTTGCAAAAAACAAGGTCCGGATAAAAGCAAAAATCAAATCAGCCTAAACTCCCTAGCCTACACAGCTTATAAATTTGAACTTGGACATTTCAAAGGCTTACGCTTAAGCCTTTTAAGCCCCTTCATCACAAAGCTTTCTCATACTAAATTTTATAGGCTTTTTAAAAAACTTAAAAAAGATCCAAAAAACTTTTTTAAGGAAAGTAAAAATCCTCTTTTAAAAATATTTTTTAAAGAAAATAAGGCTTAAAAATGTTTTTTT